>JBBEBJ010000049.1:0-33509 GCA_040882425.1 Chloroflexota bacterium
CCGGGGCAGCCGCGGACGCCCTGGTTCGCGCGCGGTTCCAGGCACTCGAACGCGCTGCCGAGACCGTCGGTGCCCAGTCGCTCGAGGCGGTACAGGCACGGATAAGCGCCCTCCAGGATGAGCTGCGCGAGACGAAGCGGCGACTCAAGGCGGGCGGCGGGACCGGCATCCCGAAGCCTGGCGAACTTGCCGCCGGGGCCGATGAGGTCGCTCCAGGGGTTCGACTCGTCGCGGCCGCGCTGCCGTTCGAATCGATGGACGCGCTCAAGGCCTTCGCGCGCGACCTCAGCGCCGTGCTCGATTCCGGTGTCGTTGCGCTCGCGCTCGACAGCGAGGAACCGCAGCTGTTCGTGACGGTGTCCGACGACCTCGTCGCCCGCGGGATCTCGGCTGGCGATCTGGTGACCGCCGCCATGCCCGCGATCCACGGCCGCGGGGGTGGCAGACCGGCGATGGCGCAGGGCCGCGGGACGCGCCGCGATGGCCTCGGTCAGGCCCTCGCCGACCTTCGAGCCCGCCTCGAAACGGGAGCCTGATGGCCTTCTGGCGGCGGATCTGGCAGCGCGACGGCGAGGATGCCCTCGCCGCCTGTACCGCGCTGGACGTCGGCACCGAATTCGCCAAGGCCCTCGTCTTCGATATCGATGGTTCCGGACACGGGACGGTCCGCGGCGTGGGCCGCAAGCGGCAGGGTCTCTCGCACATGCAGTCGGGCACGGTGGCCGACATCGCGGCCGTCGTCGACAATTGCGCCGTCGCGCTCCAGGAAGCCGAGGAGATGGCGGGCTTTCGGCCGACGCAGGTCGTGATCGGCATCGCCGGCGAGCTCGTGAAGGGCTTCACCACGACGCATTCGCAGGAGCGCAGGAAGCCGAACCAGCCGATCACGGAGAGCGAGCTCCAGAAGTTGATCGATATCGTCCAGCGGGAAGCGCTCCAGGAGGCGGAGCGCGCGATCACCTGGGAAACCGGTCTCCCCCACGTCGACGTGCGGCTCGTCCACGCGGCCGTGACCGGCGCCTCCATCGACGGCTATGCGCTGACCAACCCGGTCGGATTCCAGGGGCGCCACGTCAAGATCGGGATCTTCAACGCGTTTGCGCCGCTGGTCCACCTGGGCGCCCTGCAGAGCGTGGCCTCGCAACTCGACCTCGAGCTGCTGGAGATCGTCGCCGAGCCATATGCCGTCGCACGCGTCCTGGGCAGCGACCAGATCCGCCAGGCCGGGGCGCTGTTCGTCGACGTCGGCGGCGGCACCACGGACGTCGCCCTGGTGCGCAAGGGCGGGATCGAGGGGACGCGGATGTTCGCCCTCGGGGGGCGGGCGTTCACCAAGAGCCTGGCCGACCGCCTCGACCTGCCCTTTCCACGCGCCGAGACCCTCAAGGTCGACTACGCGCGCGGTCTGGCGGTTGACCACGCCGACGACATCGCCAGGATCATCGCGGATGACGTGCGTGTCTGGGCAGCCGGCGTGGAGCTGGTCATGGAGGAGCTCTCGGAGGGCGATCTCCTGCCGGGCCGGATCTTCTTGTGCGGTGGGGGATCGCGCCTGCCCGAGATCCGCCAGGCCCTTGCGTCCGAGTCGTTCTGGCAGCACCTGCCGTTCGCGCGACCGCCGGAGACCATCGTGATGTCACCCGACCAGATCGACACCATCACGGATGCGACGAACCTGCTCGTCGACCAGCAGGACGTCACGCCGCTCGGGCTCGCCTACCAGGCGATCGAGCTGCAGACGTCCGAGGACGTCCTGGACGTCGCGCTCCGGCGCGTGCTCCGAGCCATGAAGGTCTGAGCGAGATGGCCGCCGGGATCGTCTATCTCGATGTCGACGACGAGATCACCTCGGCGGCGGCGCGCATCCGGGGCGTGGAGAGTCGTCGGGTTGCACTCGTGCTCCCGTACGGGTCACGGGTGGCCACGTCGAGGATCAACTTCCGCCTGCTCTCGCGAGACGCGCTGATCAACGAGAAGCAGCTCGCGGTTGTGGCCGGGGATTCGTCGACGCGCGCGCTCGCGGCGTCGGCTGGGCTGCCGGTCTTCGGGTCGGTGGGGGAGTACGAGACGTCGCTCGCGGGCATTGGCGAGGAGCGGCCCACCGAAACGACCACGGCGACGCCGCCTTCCGACGCCGCCCCGCCGTCGAAACCGGCGCGACGCCGGGCGAAGGCATCGAGCGCGGCTGGCGCCGCCGGAGGGGCCAGCGCCGCCAGCGCGGCCGGGGCGACCCGCACGGCCGGTGCCGCCGGCGCGTCAGCCGGTCCCGCCAGCCGGCCGGCACCGCCGGACGCCGGCGACGAGCCGCGACCGGCCGCCCCATCGGCCCCGCGCGCTGACCGGGACGATGGTGTCAGCGAGGCGACCATCCCATTCGATCGCTCACCGTCCCGATCGGCCGAAGGCGAGGAAGGATGGGCAGGGGCGCGCCCGCGTCCTTCGGCGCGCGCGGACCATCTCGCAGCCACCCGGCCCGGATCGAGACGTGGCTCGCGCCTCCCGCTCGTCATCGTTCTGGCCGCCCTGGCGCTCGTTGTTCTGGTCGGCGGCGTCGGGGCCTACGTGATCCTGCCGTCGGCGACGATCGTGGTCACCCCGCGGCTCGAAGACATCACGCTCCCAGCCGAGACGGTCGCCGCTGATCCGGGCGCCACCGAACCGGACGCTGCGGCACGGGTCATCCCGGCCGAGCTTGTCCTGAACGACGTCATCGTAAGCGACACGTTTCCTGCCAGCGGCAAACGCGTCGAGGAGACCGCCGCAAAGGGCGTCGTCCGTTTCTCGAACCTCGACTTCCTGCGGACCAACACGGTCGAAGCCGGCAGCATCGTCAGCACCAACGCGGGGGTCCGGTTCCGGACCGCGGCGACGGTCACCGTTCCCCGCGCGGACCTCGTGGGTTTGACGGTCTTTCCCGGAAGCGTCAACGTCAACGTGACCGCGGTCGAGCCGGGCACCGCCGCCAACGTCGAGCCAAACACGATCGTGGTCGTCCCACGAGGCGAGGACCCACAGGCGTTGAAGGTCGTCAATCCCGACGCCATCACCGGTGGCACACACGAGGAGTTCCCAGAGGTCGTGCAGGAGGACGTCGATGCGGCGTTGGAGACGCTGACAGCGCGGATTGCCGCGGACACGAGCACGATCGCGACCGCCCAGGCGGCCAGCCCCGATCGAACCGTGTTCGAGGAGACGTTGACCGTCGGTGAGCCCACACCCAACGTGGATCCCGCGACGTTCGTCGGCCAGGAGATCGAGTCCTTCGAGCTGCAGATGACGGCGCCGGCGACGATCCTGGCCGTTGATCCGGAACCGGTTACGGCCATCGCGGAGACGCTGATCCGTGGCCTGGTAAGGCCCGGCTACGATCTGGTCGCCGATTCGATCGACGTGACCGTCGGCTCGCCGGTGGTGGCGGGGCAATCGGTGACCTTCCCGGTGACCGCCAGGGCGCAGCAGGTCGCGATCCTCGATGCCGACGAGCTTCGGCAGCTCGTCCTGGGCAAGCCGCTCGACACGGCGCGAGCGCTCCTGGCGCCGTATGGCGAGGTCGAGCTGACCGCCTGGCCCGACTGGGTGAGCGCCGTGCCGACCCTCGCCGACCGAGTGGACGTGCAGATCGACCGGGCGGTGGACGTCGAGACTCCGTCGCCGGCGGGGTCGACCACTCCGCCGGCGGGGGCGACGCTGTGACGAGGCTCCTCGGGATCGACCTCGGTGAGCGTCGGATCGGCCTGGCGATCGCGGACGACGATGGGTCCCTGGCGCGGGCGCATTCGACGCTCAAGCGTGCCGCGACCCTCGACCGCGACGCGGCCGCCCTCAGTGCCCTGATCGAGGTCAACGAGATCGCCGAGCTCGTGGTCGGTCTGCCGCTCGAGGCCTCGGGCTCGGAGGGTCCGCAGGCAGCCATCACGCGCGCGTGGGCGCGCGGGATCGCCGAACGGCTTGCCGTCCCGATGACGTTCCGCGACGAGCGGCTGACAAGCCACGTCGCGGAGGATCGGCTCGGCCCGATGAAGCGCGGCCGATCCGGCGGCCCGCCGAGCCGGACGCAGCGTGATGCCTACCGCGCCAGGGTCGATCGCGAGGCGGCCGCGATCATCCTCCAGGACGAGCTCGACGCCAGGGTCGGCCAGGGCGAGCGCCGCGGATGACCATCCGCTCCGGCAAGCGGCCGCGCGATTCCCGCGGCTTCCAGGCACGACCGTTCGATCCCGAGGCCTACGCCACGGAGACATTCGACGGGTACGGCGAGCCGCCCCGACGGAACCGCTCCGGCGGCGGATCGGGCGTCAGCGGGTTGCTCGGTCTCGTCAAGTTCCTGGTCTTCGCTTTCGTCCTCGGCGCGATCGTGCTTGTCGTCCTGTTGACCGCGCTGCGCCCGCTGGTCAACAGCGTGGTCCTCGACATTGCCCAGGACAATCCGGGCGCCCTGCAACTGCCCTTCGTCAAGGACATTGTGCGCGAGGACCTCGGCCCGGCCCTGACCGAACCGGCGTCGCAGGACACAACGCAAGTCGAGTTCGTCGTCGAACCGGGCGACACCGCGAGGTCGATCGCGGACCGGCTCGAGGAGCAGGGCCTGATCGCGGACAGCCGGGCCTTTGTGTTCATCGCGCTCGATCGGCAGCTCGCGGGTTCGCTCCGTGTCGGCGACTACGTCCTGCGTCGGAGCCAGACGCCGGATCAGCTGGTCAGCGCTCTCCTCGACCCGCCCGTGATCGCCTATGTCGACATCACCCTGCGCACCGGTCTCCGCCTCGAGCAGATGACGGCGAAGCTGCAGATCACCCCGGCGCTCGAGATGGATCCGCAGGCGTTCTACGAGCTGGCGTCGTCTCCCCCGGACGCGCTCATCGCGGACTACCCGTGGCTCGAGGAGATCCGCGAGGATGCGCCCGAGGGCGCGTCGCTGGAAGGATTCCTCTGGCCGGGCAGCTACCGCGTCCTGCCGGACACCACGCCCGAGGAGTTGATCCGGCTGATGCTCGAGAAATTCGCGGCCAACGTCGGGGAGGAGCGGATGGACGTTCCGGGCGGCCGCGGACTCTCGTTCTACGAGGTGATGGCGCTCGCGTCCATCGTCGAGCGGGAGGCCGTGCTCGACGACGAACGACCGCTCATCGCCGGTGTCTACCAGAACCGGATCGACGGCATCGAAGGCGTCACGACCCACCTGCTCAATGCGGACCCGACGGTCTTCTACGCGATCGACACGGTCGCGCTCGACGCGCTCGACTTCGAGGAGTGGCAGGACTACTTCTTCTGGAACGCGCCGGGCGTGCCACTCGCCGAGGTCGCGGTCCCCGAAGCGCTCCAGGGCTTCCAGACATACCAGACCGCCGGCCTGGTCCCGTGGCCGATCTGCACGCCGAGCCTGCCCTCGATCGACGCCGCCCTGGAACCCGACACGGCCGACGCGTTCATCTACTTTCTTGCCATCCCTGACGGCGATGGGGCACACGCCTTTGCCAGGACCAAGGCCGAACACGACGAGAACCGCAGGAAGTACGGGTATATCCAGTGACCCGTCGGCCCGTGCCGACGGATTTCGCTCCACCACCCACGGCCGCGCAACACGCAGCGTGGAACGGGGCCGACCGCGCGGCCCGACCGGCGCGGCTCGATCGCCTGCGGGCGCGGTTCGCCGCCGCCGGCGTGGATGCCTACTTCGGGGTTCGGCGCGAGCACATGCGCTACCTCACCGGCTTCACGCTCGGAGATGGGGAAGAGAAGGTTGCCGGCAATTCCGGGCAGTTCCTGGTGGGAGCGGACGACGTCGCGATCCTGGCCGACTCGCGGTACACGATCCAGGCACGCCGCGAGGCGCCCGACGCCCGGTTGTTCGAGGCATACAACGATCTTCCGAGCCGATGGGCGGACCTGGTCGGATCGGTGGGTGCGCGCCGGGTTGCCGTGGAAGCCGGGTTCGTGTCGCACGCCACGTGGCAGCGCCTGACCACGGCCGCCCCGAGCGTTGAGCTCGTGCCGGTCGAGGGTTGGATCGAGGCGGACCGGGCGATCAAGGAACCGGCCGAGCTGGAGCGGGTCGCCGCCGCATGCGCCGTCGCCGATCGGGCGCTCGCCACGCTGCTCCCCGAGATCCGGGCAGGGGTCACCGAGGCCCAGCTGGCGCTCCGGCTCGAGTGGTTGATCCGCACCGGCGGAGGCGAAGCCCTCGCCTTCGACGTTGCCTGCCTGGCGGGTCCGGAGGCTGCCCTGCCCCACGGGGCGCCCGGCGATCGGCCGGTGACGGACGGCCAGGTCCTGCTCTTCGATTTCGGGGCGCAGGTGGCGGGCTACCGGAGCGACATGACGCGGACGCTGTTCGTCGGTGAGCCGGCGCCGCGCGATCTCGAGATCTACGAGCTCGTGGCGCGAGCCCAGGCGGCGACGATCGAGGCGCTCGAGTCCGCCGTGGTCGGCCGCAATGGCGGGCACGCGCGCGACCCGCTCCCGAGCGGGCGCGCGCTCGACGCGGTGGCGCGCGGGATCATCAACGCGGCGGGTCACGGCGAACACTTTGGCCACGGGACCGGCCACGGGATCGGGCTCGCCACCCACGAGGCGCCGTCGCTCGGGAAGAATGCCAGCGAGGATCCGCTGCCCAGCCCGACCGTCTTCTCCGTGGAGCCGGGTGTCTACCTGGACGGATCGATGGGGGTCCGGATCGAGGACCTCGTGGCGCTCGATGCGGCCGCCGGTCGCGTGGAACGGCTGACCCGGTTCCCTCGCGATGTGCTGGTCGTCGGGGGCTGACGTCGCCGGCCGGCGACCGCTACGCTGACCCGCGATGGATGTCGTGGGGTTCGATCCGTTCGGGTTCGTGGGCGGGATGATCGCGATCAGCCTGCTGATCCCGCTCCTCATGACCGGGCTGATCCTGGGCATGATCGTCTGGGCGATCCGGCGTGCCGCTCCGGCCCGTGAGGATCCCGCCGTCGCCGGGTTGAAGGCATGGCTTGCGCGCGGCGAGGTCAATCCGATCGAATTCCGGGTTCGCATGCGGGCGTTGCGCGGTGGGGACGACTGACCCTCGGGCCCTCGCCATCCTCGCGGTCCTCGCGATCGCGGCTTGTGGCGCGCCCGCCGACAGCGGGCCGCCGGCATCGCCGACGATCTCGTGCGTCGGGATCCCGGCGTCCAGGTGCGATGAGGCCCTCGCGTCGGTCGCTCGCTCCCTGCCGAACACGGCACCGGCAGCCATCGAGGTCATCTGCGTCGCCGGGACGTGCACGGAGCAATCCGGCGCGATGGACACGGTCGTGACCCTGGCTGACGGGAGCCAGCTTCGCTCGACGACCATCGCCTGGTCGGAGGCGGTCCAGCCCGCCCCGGGAGGCGTCGAGCCGTTGCCTGAGCCGGTGGCTCCTCCGGTCGTACCAGTCGAGCCGGTCGTGCCGGTCGAACCCCAGTGCCAGGGAGTGCCCGTGTCGATGTGCCGGACGATGGCCGAGACGGCCTTCGGCGAGGTGAGCGACGAAGCGGTGGTGCAGATCCTGGTCCGCTGCACGAGGCAGCCCTGCACGAACGACCAGGGCGCCGGCGACACGGTCGTCACCTACGCGGATGGAAGTGTCCAGACCACCACCTGGGAATACCTGGGCGGCTAGGCAGCCGGGCGTCGGTGCCATCGGGCGCCGGGCGACCGACCCGACCCGGCGAGCCCAGTCACTCGGGGAGCGTCGGCTACAATCGGGTCTCGAACCCTTGTCGACCGATCCGCCGGTGCGCGTGTCTCGAGCAGCCCGACCCGCCGGCCGTCAGCCCAGGAGCCCACCCGATGATCAGCACCGGCGAACTGAAGAAGGGTGTCGCCATCGAGCTCGACGGCGAACTATGGCAGATCCTCGACTATCACCACATCAAGATGGGCCGCGGATCCGCGCAGGTTCGCATCACCCTGCGCAACATCAAGCGCGGCCAGACGGTGGAGCGCTCGTTCCAGGCGGGGACCAAGTGGCCGCGCGCGTCGATGGAGAAGCGCCCGGTCCAGTTCCTCTACCGCGACGGCGCCGACCACCACTTCATGGACAACGACACGTACGACCAGTTTGTGCTCACGGCCGACCAGCTCGGCGAGACGGCGCTGTACCTCAAGGACGGGATGACGCTCGACCGGACGAGCTACCAGGGCGAGACGATCGGCGTGGAGCTCCCGGTGACGGTCGACCTGACCGTTGTCGAGACCGAGCCCGGCTTCGCCGGCGACACGCAGACCGGCGCTCGCAAGCCGGCGACGACCGAAACGGGCCTGGTGGTCCAGGTCCCGATCTTCGTGGAGACGGGCGACGTGATCAGGGTCGACACCCGAACTGGGGATTACCAGACGCGCCTCTAGGACCCACGTCGAGCCGCCACCTGGTGAGGCGATGAACGGATGAGCGGCAAGGAACCGCCGGACTGGGCGCTCCCGAGCTGGGACGCGCTTCCTGCCGAGGCGGCCGAGACCTCACCCGAACCGCCTGGCCCCGGCCGCCTCCATGCGGCAGCGAGCCTTCCGCCTCCGCCCGCCGCGCCGGGCACATTCGGCGTCCGGATCCTGGGCGTCAGCGAGGTCACCCGAACCATCCGCGGCGCCGTCCGGGCGGACCCGCGTCTTGCCGACCTGTGGGTCGAGGGCGAGATCGGGCGGGTGACGATCTCGTCGGCCGGTCATGCCTATTTCACGCTCAAGGACGAGCGCAACCAGCTCCAGTGCGTCTGGTTCCGCGACGACCGGCAACGCTCGGCGTTCGAGGCCCAGGCCGGGCTGCGAATCGTCGCCCACGGGCGGATCGACCTGTTCGAGCCGCAGGGCGCCCTCCAGCTCTACGTCGAATCGATCCAGCCATCCGGGCTTGGCGATCTCACCCTCAGGTTCGAGGCGCTCAAGGCGCGGCTGGCCGCGGAGGGCCTGTTCGCCACCGAGCGCAAGCGCCGCCTGCCGGGCCGCCCGACCACGATCGCCGTGATCACCAGCCCGAGCGGCGCGGTGTGGAAGGACATCTGCCACGTCCTGGCCCGCCGTTGGCCGCTGACCCGGGTCGTCCTCGTCGCCACTCAGGTCCAGGGCGAGGCTGCGCCCGCCAGCCTGGTGAGCGCCTTCCGCAAGATCGAACGGTACGCCGCGGCCCAGGTCGCGGCAGGCCGCCCCCAGGACGCTCCCGCGCTCACGATCCTCGCTCGCGGTGGCGGGTCGCTCGAGGACCTCTGGCCCTTCAACGACGAAGCCGTGGTCCGGGCCGTGGTTGCGCACAGCCTGCCGGTGGTGTGCGGCGTGGGCCACGAGACCGACGTTACCCTCTCGGACTTTGCCGCGGACGTTCGGGCGCCCACGCCGTCGGCTGCGGCCGAGATCGTCGTGCCGGATCGGGCCGAACTCGTCGCCGCAGTCCGTTCAGTGGGGCGCCGGCTCGACGGAGCCGCCGCGGCCCGCCTCCGGACCACGACGCGAGACCTGGCGGCCGAACGCCGTGCCCTCGATCGTCTGAACCCGGCCGCGCAGCTGGTGATGGCCCGGGAGCGGGTCGGTCTGCTGCTCGATCGCGCCACGCGAGCCGCACGCGAACGGGTCGCCACGGATCAGGGGGCCGTCGATCGACTCGGTCGGCGCCTCGGGCCGACGCTGCCCGCGAGGCTCGCCCGGGACCGTGCTCGTCTGGGTCGAGCCGACGTCATGCACCCGCTCATCGTCGGCAGGCTCAACGCCGGCACGCGATCGCTCGGCAACGCCGCCGCGGCCCTGGCCGTGCTCGGGCCACAGGCGACCCTCGAACGTGGCTACGCGATCGTCCGGCGAACCGCCGACGGGTCGATCGTGCGCGACCCCGCCGTCGCGCCGCCGGGTTCCAAGCTGTCGCTCCGCGTCGCGCGCGGCGAGCTGCCCGCGACCGCCGATCCCCGCTGAGCGGGGGGCGCCGACGATGAGTGGTCTCGCCGAGGCGATCGTCTTCCTCGCGGTGGTGGCCGTGCTCGCGGTGATCGCCGTTCGGCTTGGTATGCTCCTCGCCCGGCGACTCGACCGCTTGACCCAGCCCGACGACGAGGATGATGGTGGCCACCCCGACTGAAAGCGCGATCGATGCCCTCACCTTCGATGACGCCCTGGCCGAGCTCCAGCGCACGGTCGCCGAGCTCGAGGCCGGCGGTCAGCCGCTCGAGGTCGCGATCGCGCTCTACGAGCGTGGCGTCGCGCTCCAGGCGCGTTGCGAGCGGCTTCTCGGCGATGCCGAGCTGCGGGTCCAGCAGCTCGTGGCCCGCGCCGGCGGCGTGCTTGAGACGCGTGACGTGAGCCCCGAGGACGCCGCCGATGATCCCGGCTCCGGGTCATGAACCCCGACGGTGTCGCCGGCGCCCCGGAAACAAGCGACCTGCAGGGAACAGGTTTACACTGGGCCATCACATAGTCGCGCGCTGAGTCGTCAGCGCGACCGAACCCGGCGGTCCTCGAGCCGGCTACCAGGAGTCCACATCAAGGTGCCGATCCTGCCGACGATCCAGGGCCCCGCCGACCTTCGCGGCTTCGACGAGGCGCACCTGGCCAAGCTCGCCGTCGAGATCCGCGAGACGATCGTCCGGACCGTGGCGAGCACGGGCGGTCACCTCGGTTCGTCGCTCGGCGTGGTCGAGCTGACGATCGCCCTTCACCGGCTGCTCGAGTCGCCGCGGGACCGGATCGTCTGGGACACCGGGCACCAGGCCTACCCGCACAAACTCCTCACGGGCCGCCTCGAACGTTTTGGCACGCTGCGCCAGCTCGACGGTGTGGGCGGGTTCCCACGGCGGTCCGAATCGCCACATGACGTGTTCGACGGTGGCCACGCCGGGACCGGGTTGTCCATCGCGGAGGGACTGGCCGAGGCCCGCGACCTGCGCCATGGACTCGAGCGGATCGCCGTCGTCGTCGGTGACGCCGCGCTGATGAGCGGCATCTCGCTCGAGGCGCTCAACGACATCGGACATCGTCAGACCCAGATGCTGATCGTGGTCAACGACAACGAGATGTCGATCAGCCCGACCGTCGGCGCGTTCTCCAAGTACCTGTCGCAGATCAAGCTGTCGAGGACGTGGCGACAGGGCAAGGGTGCCTACGACCGCGCCGTGGAACGGATCCCGGTCATCGGCGGGTCGGTGCTCGAGCTGAGCCGGCGACTGCGGCGATCGGTGGTCCAGTTCGCCCAGCCGGGACAGCTGTTCGAGGACCTCGGGATCACCTACATCGGTCCCGTCCCCGGGCACGACCTCCACGCGCTCCTGGAGACGCTCGGCCGCGCGCTGGCGCTCCCGGGCCCGACGATCGTTCACGTCCGGACGCAGAAGGGCCGCGGGTTCCGACCAGCGGAGACTGACCAGGTCGGGTTTCACGGGGCGGCCCTTCCACCGTTTGCGATGGCACCCGGCGCCGACGGCTACAACGGGAGCCGGAGCACGATGCCGATGCCGACCGAGACGATGTCCGACGACGCCGCGCCGCCGCGTCGGGCCGCGGAGACCGCCGTCAAGCACCCCAACTACACGGCCGTGTTCGCGGCGGAGCTGATCGAGCTCGCACGCACCGACCGGCGGATCGTGGCGATCACCGCGGGGATGCCGACGGGCACCGGAATGGCGAAGTTCCAGGCGGCGTACCCGGACCGCTTCTTCGACGTCGGGATCGCCGAGCAGCATTCGATGACGCTCGCCACCGGGCTTGCGTTGGGCGGCCTGCGTCCCGTCGTGGCCCTCTATTCGACGTTTCTCCAGCGGGCCTTCGATCAGACCGTCCACGATGTCTGCCAGAACGACCAACCGGTCCTCATCGCGGTGGACCGTGCCGGCCTGGTGGGCGAGGACGGGACCAGCCACCAGGGGATGTTCACCCTGACGGCGCAGCGCCAGTTGCCCAACCTCGTCATCGCCTCGCCCAAGGACGAGCAGGAGCTGCGCTCCCTGCTCCACACGGGGCTCGCCCAGGAACACCCGTTCGCTCTCCACTACCCGCGCGACCCGGGCTTCGGGCTCGAATCGGTGGCGCCGGCGGTCATCCCGGTGGGTCGCGGCGAGGTCCTTCGCGAGGGAGGCGACCTGCTGTTCGTGGGGTTCGGCCCGATCGTCGCGCGAGCCCTCGAGGCGGCCGGCACGCTCGAGGACGAGGGCTGGTCTGTCGGGGTCATCAACGCCCGGTTTGCGCGGCCGCTGGACCGCCAGCTGATCCTCGACCAGGTCCGTGGCAAGCGGCTCGTCGTGACCTTCGAGGAGAGCGTCGTGACGGGCGGATTCGGCAGCGGGGTTCTGGAACTCGTCGAGGAGGCCCGCCTGGCCGACCCCGCCTACCGCGACGTCCCGGTGCGCATCCTGGGAATCCCGGGTGAGCGCTTCGTCGATCACGGATCCGTGGCGGACCTGCGCCGCGTCCTGCGTCTCGATGCCGCCGGCCTCGCCGAGCAGGTGCGCGATGTCCTTGCCACGATACGGGCCACGCCGGGTCGCTCGGAGGTACCGGCCGGCTGACGGCCCTTACCCCGCGCGCCATCGGCGCCCGACCCGGGCCCGTGCGACCCGCGACTTCCAGTCGACACCAGGCACCGAACCTCCGAGCGACGGCGTTCGTCAGACGAAACCGCGTCTGCCAGTCGCGATACGGTCCCTGATCGGGCCCCGACGGTACGCAGGCGATGCCGCCAGTTGCTGTTGTCGACTGTGAGTCGCAGGTCGGGCTGGGCCGTTACCGTCCAAGGTCGACGCCGCGTGGCGGATAACGCATGAGGACGGCTCGACCACCTTCGAACCGCATCCACGCGATCCCGGCTCCCGGCCACGGCGTCGTCGGCGACGTCAGCGCGCGCACCACGGATGCCGTCCTGGCCGGGTACGCCGCGGCCAGCGTCGCCTGGTACCTCACCGCGATCTCACGGGTCGCCACCGTGGATCGGAGGATCAGAAGCTGGGAGATCGTCCGGTCCGTCGGCGATCGGTCCAATCGCTCGAGATGATGGGCGAGACCCGCTGCCTTCTCCCTGGCCCAGCGGATCTGCTCCTCGAGCCGTCGGATCTCTGACTGCGCCTCGGTGGCCACGAGGATGGGGTCGATGCGATCCGTGAGCACAAGGTCGATCACGCCTCGCACAGGCTTGCTGATCGGAACCTCGAGTTCGATCCTCCATCGTGGATTGAGCTCCCGCAGGAACGCCTCGACCATCGCGGCCTGGAACCGATCGCGCAGGCGCGGTCCGCTGCCCGCGAAGAAGCGAACGCCCAGGTCGGCGCCGAGCGCAACGCCGATCGCCGTCAGGACCGCAAGACTGGGACGGACCGTGGCCGATTCGATCCGCGCGATGTGCGAACGATGGACATCGACCAGGCGTGCGAGCTCGCTGAGGCTGACACCGGCATCGAGCCGAAGTCGGCGGACCTGCTCGCCGATGTCGACGTCGGCTCGACGCATCCGTCGCGCTGTTGCCCGGGCCACGAAGGTACGCGACATTGACATCGGGCAATCAAAGCCAACGGCCCTTATCGGGCGGTCATCCGTCCCTCGACGGGCGCCTGCCGCACCCCAGTGAGTCCGGGTGAAGCCGGCTGTGCCACGATAGGTGGGTGAGCCCCGCGAAGATCCCCCGCGTCCGGCTCGACCAGTTGCTCGTCGAGCGCGGGTTGGCCGAGTCGCGCACCCGTGCCCAGGCGCTGGTCATCGCGGGCAAGGTCGGGGTGGGGGAGGGCGACGCGGCCCGCCGAGACCGAAAGCCCGGCGACCTGCTGGCGGTCGACACGCCGGTGACGATCGCCGTTCCGGAGCCGTACGTCAGTCGGGGCGGTCACAAGCTGGCTGCCGCGCTGGACGCCTTTGAGGTCGATCCGGCGGGGCTTGTCTGTCTCGACGTCGGAGCCTCCACAGGCGGTTTTACTGACGTGCTGTTGCAGCGCGGCGCGAGCCGGGTCTACGCTCTCGACGTGGGCCGCGGACAGATCGCCGAATCGCTGCGCCACGACCCGCGCGTCGTCTCCATGGAGCGGAGCAACGCCCGGTCGCTGACCGCCACCACGCTGCCGGAACCCGTCGACCTCGCCACGATCGATGTCTCGTTTATCTCCCTTGCGCTCGTCCTCGGTCCGGTCGCGACGACCCTGGCGCCGCGCGGCCAGATCGTCGCGCTTGTCAAGCCCCAGTTCGAAGCGGGACGGGGCAGGACGGACCACGGGGTGGTGCGCGATCCGGCGATCCACCGGGACGTGCTGGAACGAACGGTCGGGGCCGCCCGGGCGATCGGACTCGGGACGCGCGCGCTGGTCGCCTCGCCGCTCCTGGGGCCGGAGGGCAACCGCGAGTTCCTGATCCATGTTGCGCCGGGGCCGAGCTGCACCGAGGTCGACGATCGGATCGCCGAGGCGCTGGCAGCGCCGAGCGGGAACGGTGCGCGATGAGCGTCTCGCGGATCGGGTTTGCCTACAACCCGACGATCGAGGCAGCGGTTGAGCTCAGCGCGCGTGCCACCGGCTGGTGCCAGGTCCGGGGTCTCGCCGAGTGGGTGGCTCCCTCGGGCGACACCGCGGCCTTGCTGCGCGAGCTCCAGACCACGGACCTGCTTGTCGTCCTCGGCGGCGACGGCACGTTCCTTCGGGCGGCCCGCGCGGTCTCGGAGGTGGACGTGCCGCTGCTCGGGATCAACCTCGGCAAGGTCGGGTTCCTCTCCAAGGCCGAAGCAAACGACTTCGAGACAGTGCTCGGGCTGATTGCCGACGGCGAGTACCGGATCGACGAGCGGATGGCCATCGAAGGCCGGATCCTGCGTGGCGCGGGTGTTCCGCACGGCGCGGCCGCGCGCGTGGCACCGACCGGCGACGAGACCCGCCACTTCGCCCTCAACGATGTCGTGATCGCACGCGGCTCGCTGGCCCGGGTCTGCCGGCTCGACGTCGAGATCGACGAATCGCATCTCGCGACCTTCACCGCCGACGGCCTGGTCGTCGCGAGCCCGACGGGATCGACCGGCTACTCGTTCTCCGCTGGCGGCCCGATCGTGGATCCGGTCAGCCGCAACCTGATCGTCACCCCGATCGCGGCGTACCTCTCGGCCATTCGCTCGGTCGTCGTGAGCCCGACCCAGGTCGTCCGATGCACCGTCGTGGACGCCCATGAGGCGCTGGTCTCGATTGACGGCCGCGAGGATCTCCCGATCGGGGTCGGCGACGTCGTCGAGGTCAGGGCGCTCGAGCGACCCATTCGCCTCGTGGAACCGCGAGGCTCCCTGCCGTTCTGGGACCTGCTCCGGCACAAGGTGGCGTTGCTGCCCTCGTGAACGTGGGGCGGCTCCTGGAGCTGACGGTCAGCGACCTCGCCCTGATCGATCGGGTGCGGCTGACCTTCGCCCCCGCGCTGAACGTCATCACCGGCGAGACCGGAGCCGGCAAGAGCCTGCTGATCGATGCCGTCGGGCTGGTCACCGGCGCCCGTGCCGACACGACCCTGATTCGGCACGGCTCGGAAGCGGCACGGGTGGAGGCGTTGTTCGACCGGCTGCCGGAGCCGCTGATCGCCGTCCGGGAGGTCGCCGTGGGTGGCCGGTCCACGGCGCGGCTCGACGATCTCGCCACGACGGCGTCGCGCCTCGCCGACGAGGTCGGTCCGCTCGTCGAGATCCACGGGCAGCACGACCAGCAGCGGTTGCTCGACGAACGCTGGCAACGCGACCTGCTCGACGCGTTTGGCGGGCACGGCGCCGCCCGCGCGGGGATGGCCGATGCGGTCGAACGCTGGCGTGCCAACCGAGCCGCCCTGGCCGAGCTCGCGATCGACCCTCGCGAGCTGGCCCGGCGGATCGACCTGCTCGAGCACGAGGCGCGGGAGATCGCGGCGGCGCGCCTGCGACCCGGTGAGGCCGACGAGATCCGGGCGCGCCTGGCCGCCGCGCAGCACGGCGAGGCGATCGCCCGGGGAGCGGCCACCGTCCACGATGCACTGACGGCCGAAGGGTCGGGAGCCCGCGAGGCAGCGGCCATCGCAGTGCGCGAGGCCCGCGGCCTGGCCCGCCTGGACCCGCGCTTCGAGCCGCTCGCCGAGCGCCTGGCCGGCCTGGAGGCGGAGCTGACCGACGTGGCCGCCGAGATCCGCGACCTCGCCGATGGCATCGACCACGACCCGGGAGCCCTGGCCGCGCTCGAGGAGCGCCTCGGGACGATCTACGGACTCGAGCGTCGGTATGGCGACGACGAGGCCGCGGTGATCGCCCATGGCGAGCGAGCCCTCGGCGAGCTGGAACGGCTGCGTGGACTCGACGACGAGCGGGCGCGGCGACAGCGGGAGGACGCGGCGCTGCTCGCGGAGGTCGGTCGCGCGGCCGCCGCGCTGTCGGAGGCACGCCGAACGGCCGCGGACGCGCTGGTGCGGGCCGTTGGCGCGATCCTCGAGGAGCTCGGTTTCCCTGCGGGTGTCTTCGAGGTCGGGCTCGGTCGACGCGTGGCGGCCGGCGACGAAGCGGCGATCGAGGTCGATGGCGACGCGATCGCGTTCGATGGCAGCGGCGCCGACCAGGTCGTCTACCGCCTCGCGCCCAACCCAGGCGAGCCGGCCCGTCCGCTCGCGCGGATCGCGTCGGGCGGTGAGCTGTCGCGCGTCGCGCTCGCCATCAAGCAGGTCCTGGCCGGGGCCGACGAGACACCCGTCCTGGTCTTCGACGAGGTCGACACCGGGATCGGTGGCCGGAGCGCCGATCCGGTTGGTCGGAGCCTCTGGGCGCTGGCCCGCCGCCACCAGGTCCTGTGCGTGACGCACCTGCCACAGATCGCGGCGCACGCCGACGCACACTTCCGGATCACCAAACGTGAGCGCGACGGCCGGACGGTCACCGAGATCGAGCAGCTCGACCGTGAAGGACGGATCGTCGAGCTTGCCCAGATGCTCGCCGGCGACGCCGGCGGCGCGACCAGCCTGGCCGGCGCTCGCGAGCTCCTCGACCGGGCCGAGGCCTGGCGTGCCGGTGTCGCCCGGGCAGGCTGACGCCCGCAACCATGACCGAGCTGCAGGCGGCGATCGACGAGTACCTGACCTACCTCACCGTCGAGCGAGGGCTATCGCCGGCGACGATCCGCGCGTACCGGGCGGACCTGACCGACTACGCGGCCGCCCGCGACGTGCGGCGGGCGTGGTCGACGACCGCGGAGGTCGCCATCGACTACCTGGCGGCACGAACCCGGAGGGGCCGCCGAAACGATCCGGGTCTCGCGCCCAGCAGCCTCCGCCGGCGGGCGGCGGCGCTCAAGGGGTTCTACCGGTTCGCGTACGGTGAAGGCCTGATCGGCGTCGATGTTGCCGCGCACCTGGACCTGCCCCGCCCGTCACGGCTCCTGCCCGAGACCCTGACCGTGGCCGAGACGGCCCGGCTCCTCGACGCGGCCGGCGGGGAGGACGGCGGCGGGCACGCCCTCCGCGATCGAGCCCTGCTGGAGCTGTTGTATGCGGCCGGCCTGCGGATCAGCGAGGCGGTCGGGCTCGATCGCGAGGACCTCTCGACCGACGGCTCGTTCGTGCGCGTGATCGGGAAGGGCGACAAGGAGCGGCTCGTGCCGGTTGGCGACGTCGCCCTCGACTGGCTCGGACGCTGGATCGAGGGACCAAGATCGACCCTGCTCGCGGCCAGTCGCGCGGCGTACGGTCGTGGCGGGCCGCTGTTCATCGGCGACCGTGGCGGGCGGCTGGCCCGTCAGCAGGCCTGGGCCGCCGTGAAGCAGGCATCGGCGCGGGCTGGCCTCGCCGCGCGGATCAGCCCGCACACGCTCCGGCACTCATTTGCCACGCACCTGCTCGAGGGTGGGGCCGACCTGCGGATCGTCCAGGAGTTGCTCGGTCATGCGAGTATCTCCACGACACAGCTCTACACGCATCTGACCGGGGAGCGGATCCGGGACGTCTATAGTCGGGCCCATCCGCGGGCCTGAAGAGGGAGTCTGGGCGACCATGAGCTACGCCGATTCATTGCTCTCCACGGGTGAACGGATCACGCACAGGGTCCGGCAGCACTGGTTCGTCCTGGTCTGGGGCGCTCGGATCCCGATCGCCGCGATCATCGCCGCGCTGTTGCTCCTCATCCTGAGCTCCGCGGCGCGTCCGACGGGCCTGGCGAGCGACCTCCTGGGCCTCCTGACGCTCGTCCTGTTCCTGGGCGGCCTGGCCTTCCTGACCTGGGGGACTCTGCGCTATCTCAACACGGAGTTCGTCCTGACCAATCGGCGCGTCCTCCAGGTCGAGGGCGTGGTCAACAAGCGCACGACGGACAGCTCGCTCGAGAAGATCAACGACGCGGTGCTGACCCAGTCGATCTTTGGGCGGGTGTTCGGGTTCGGGGACCTCGACGTCCTGACCGCCGCCGAGGCGGGCATCGAGCGGTTCCGCATGATCATCGACCCGATCGGCTTCAAGCGGGCGATGCTCGACGCCAAGCACGAATACGAGGTCGACATGGAACGGTCGGGCTGGCAGCCGAGTCCGCCCATCCGCGCGGCGGCCCCCAGCGCAGGCCTACCTTCGGGCGGCGGCAGGGCTGCGACGACGAGCTCGCCGTCGAGCACCGGCGCAGCGCCGTCGGGCTCGGGCGGGCCGTCGGGTCCCGTCGCCGCGGCAGCAGGATCGCCGGCGGCCGTCGCTGACGCGCCGTCACGCGTTCCCGCGACCGAGCCGCCGAAGCCAGCGCCGGCGCCTCCAGCGGCTCCGGCCACAGAGCCGAAGGTCAACCCTGACGAGGTCACGCGGACCCTCGCCAACCTCGCCGACCTGCGCGACCGAGGCGCGATCTCGGCGGAGGAGTACGAGGCCAAGAAGACCGACCTGCTCGGCAGGCTCTGATCGCGATCCCGCCGCTGCCCGTCAGACCGCACCCGGCGGCCCGCGGCTACCATACGCGGGACCCCCTTCTACCAGGTGCCGCGTGGATCCTGATCGACTCATCCCGGCCGCGATCGTCGTGGCGATCATGCTGCTCATCGGCTTCCCGGTCCACGAGTTCAGCCACGCGCTGGCGGCGTATCGCCTGGGCGACGGCACGGCCAGGCTGTTCGGACGGCTGACCGTCAATCCGATCGCGCATTTCGACCCGATCGGCGGCATCATCCTGGCGGTCACGTTCATCGGCTCGGCGGCGTCGGGGGGTGCCGTGTTCGGGTTCGGCTGGGCCAAGCCGACGCCGGTCAACCCGATGAACCTGATGTACGGTCGACGCGGCGAGGCGATCGTCGCGGCGGCCGGCCCGATCTCGAACCTCGCGCTGGCCGCGGCGGCGGCCATCCCACTCCGCTATCTGATCGCGAACCCCGAGCTTGCCGTCGAGGTCGGGATGCTCTTCAACATCCTCAGCCTGTTCGTGCTGATCAACCTGGTGCTGATGGTCTTCAACCTGATCCCGGTGCCGCCGCTGGACGGGTCAAAGGTGTTGTTTGCGTTCCTGGACCGCCGGACCGAGTACCAGATCCGTCCGATCCTCGAGCAGTACGGCTTCTTCATCCTGATCCTGCTGTTCTTCCTGCCGCCCGGTGGCTCCATCGGCGCCCGGTTCCTTCTCCCGATCATCGATGCGTTCTTCACGTTCCTGGTGGGCGTCTAGGTACCGCCAGTTCCGGGCGCACCTGCGGGCCCGCGTGGCCCCGGAGGAGCGGGCGGCGCTGGCGACCTGGATCACCCCGGCACAGCTCGCACTCTTCGATTCGATGCACGTCGCCGATCGCCGGCACGGCCTCGACGTGGTGGCCTCGATACGCGCCGAAGGCGTGACCGAACAGGACGTCCTGCTGGCTGGACTGCTCCACGACGCGGGCAAGGGCGATACCGGCGTCTGGCCGCGGGTGGCCTACGCCCTGGCGAGCAACTACGGCCAGTGGATCGCCGCGGTGGCGCGGCGACTGCCGGGTCTCGGGATGGCGATGGAGCGGCTGCGCACGCATGCCTCGACATCGGCCGAGCTCGCGGCCACGGCCGGGTGCCCGGCGCGTACCGTCGAGCTGATCCGCTACCAGGACGCGCCCATCGACCCCGAGTTCGGCGAGCTCCTCCGGCTCGCCGACGAGGCCAACTGATCGTGTCTGTCCGTTCCGTCGGAACGCCCGTGATGGCGTCCGCCACCGACGTGCCGACGGCGGTCAGGTTCGGCGAGGGGCGCCGGCCGGAGACGCGGACCCAGGTCCAGGTGGCCGAATTCGACGGCCCACTGGCGCTCCTGTTGTCGCTGATCGAGGCCCGTCAGCTCGACGTGTTGACGGTGCCGCTCGGAGCCGTCGCCGACGCCTACCTGGACGCCCTCGCGACGCTCGAAGCTGATCGGCTGGGCAACGTGAGCGCCTTCGTGGCGATCGCCAGCCAGCTGATCCTGATCAAGAGCCGGGCGATGCTCCCACGTCAGGCCGCGCAGCCCGCGACCGCGCTCGTCGACGAGGGGATCGACCCCGAAGCGGAGCTTCGCGCTCGACTGCTGCTCTACCGCGCCCATCGCGATGCGGGGCTTCGCCTGGCGGACGCGGCGGCACTGCGGATCGGGCTCTTCCGCCGCGAACCCGGCGTGGCGCATGCGACGGCGCTCGCAGGGGCTCGCCCGGTCGATACCCCCCCGATCGATGTCATGCTCCTGGCGCGGGCCCTTGCCAGGCTGGCGATCATCGCGCCGCCGCCCGAGCCGCCACCGGAGGTCATGCCCCGGTCGATCACGCTCGCCGAGCGCGCCGCGATCATCCGTGCGGCGCTGCGTGACGTCCCGTCCGTGGTGCTCCAGGACCTGTTGTCAGGCGTGAGGGACCGGGTGGTGATCGCGATCACCTTCCTGGCGATGCTCGAGCTCATGAAACGTCGCGAGATCGTCGTGGAGCAGGCCGTTCCGTGGGGTCCGATCGTGGCGAGAGCCACGACGGCCGAGGAGCGAGCCGCCGCCGGCCTGGCCCCGGCCTCGGCGGACGCCCCGCTCGACGAGTCGCTCGAGTCGTTCGCATGACCGACGCCGTCGAGCGCCACGACGGAGCCGATGAGGCGCCCGTCGATGCCGAGCGTTCCCCGATCGAGCTGACCGAAGCCGCCCTCGAGGCGCTCCTGTTCGTTGCCGAACGACCGCTATCCCGTCGCGAGATCGCCACGCTCGCCGGCACGGATCGGGCGACCATCGATGCGCGCCTGGGTGACCTGGAGGTCTCCCTCCGATCGCGCGGCATTCGGCTGCTCATCGACGGCGACCGCGTCGAGCTCGCCACGGCACCCGACGGCGGCGCCCTGGTCGCTCGGTACGTGGGGGCGGCTGCGGTGCGTCTGTCGCCCGCATCCCTCGAGACCCTTGCCATCGTCGCCTACCGTCAACCCGTGACCAAGGCGGCCGTCGAACGGATCCGCGGCGTCGATTCCGAGTACACCATCCGGACCCTGTTGCACCGCCGGCTCGTGGTCGAGTTGGGCCGGTCCGACGCACCCGGGCGTCCGTACCTGTACGGCACGGGCTTCGAGTTCCTCGAGCGGTTCGGGCTGACGAGCCTCGATGAGCTGCCATTCCTCGACGTGGATGTCGCCGCCCGGCTCGGGGAGGAGGGTGGCGACGCCGTGACGCAGCCGATGTTCCGGGACGCGGATCTTGTGCCGGGTAGCGACCAGGCCGGACCGGGCGCTGCTCGCGGACCCGCGCGGCCCCCCGCGCCACCGCCCGCGCGGCCCCCCGCGCCGCCCGATCCAGATGCGCACCACGCGTCCGGGGGCGGCTGATGCCACTGGAGCGGCTACAGAAGGTGCTTGCCGCCTCGGGCGTCGCGTCGCGTCGCGCGAGCGAGGTCTTGATCGGGGCCGGTCGCGTTACCGTCGACGGAAGGGTCGCGTCGCTCGGCAGCCAGGTCGATCCGGACAAGGCGATCATCGCCGTGGATGGCCGCGTGATCGGCGCGGCCGCGGCGGCCGAATACCTGCTGCTCCACAAACCGGCCGGTGTCACCGCGACCGTACGCGATCGACACGCGTCGCGAACCGTCCTCGACCTGCTCCCGACCGCGTTGGTCCCAGAGGGGGCAAGGCTCTACCCGGTTGGGCGTCTCGACCAGGATTCGGAGGGCCTGCTGATCCTGACCAACGACGGAGCCTGGGCGGACCGTGTGCTCCATCCGCGGCACGGGATCGAACGTGAATACGCCATCGGCGTGCGTCAGCCACTTTCCGCCGACCAGGTCGCGGCGATTCGGGCCGGGATCGAGCTCGACGAGGGTCTCGCCACGCTCACCGGACTGCGCGCCACGACCGACCTCGAGACCCGCAGGCTCGTGGCGCTCCTCGCGCCCCAACCCGCACAGCTGTCGTGGTACCGCGCCATCCTGGCGCAGGGCTGGAAGCGCCAGCTACGGCGGATGTTCGGCGCTGTCGGTGCGCCGATCGACCGCCTCGTGCGGGTGCGGATCGGCCCGGTTCGCCTGGACGATCTCCCGAGCGGTCGCGCCCGCCGACTCCGCGCCCCCGAGATCCGCGGCCTCGGAGCGGGCGCCGGGACGAGCCGCGCCGGAGCGGGCGCCGGGACGAGTCGCGCCGGGGAGCGTGCCGTGACGAGCCGCGCGGGAGCGGGCGGCGCGCCAGGTGCTCGCCGGGCGCGTCCGGTAGGGTCACGAGCACCTGACGCGGGGCCGCCCCGCCGACGGGCGAGGCCCTGACGCGCGGCCGCCACAGCAGCGTTGCGGGGCGCTGACCGGCGGTCGCCAGCACTGGACGGCGTGCGCGGCGCCGACCGACGGCCCTCTCGACGGGCCCCCGGGCGCCGACCGGCGGCCTCGGGGCGGCGGTGCTCGGTCCCGGCGACAGTCGCGGAGGCCCGACGCCGTGATTCACTGCCAAATGTCGGCCTGGTGCACGTACGGCGCGGTTACGGCGCGGTTCGGGCGCCGTTGCTGGCGCTGCCACGCTCGGCACTGCCGGTCAGGGACCCTGGGAGCGCTCGATTCGGGCTTCAGACAGCGCCCAAGGTGCACCAGCCCGACATTTGGCATGAATGTCGGGACCGGCACGCTGCCTAGCCCGAGCCTCGGGGCTGGATCCGGTGACGAGTCGTGATCTCGACGCGCCCTCGCTCGTCAGCCGCTGGATGCTCGACCAGCGCGATCAGCCGGCTTGTCATGAAGCGACCGGTCCGCACGGTCTGGCCGCTGCGGGTCACCTCGCGCACTTCGACCACGCCGCGCGACGTGGTCACCTCGACCCGCCGGCCCGCCCGTGTCGCCGTGATCTCGAAGGCCTGGACGCCCTGGCCGGTATCGACCAGCGCCTCGATGCGATCGCCCTTCATGGCAGTAACGATACCGAGGAAGGCAAGCGCCCCTCGGCTATCCTGACGGCGTGGATTCGCTTCGCTCGAATACCTCGGAACCGGTGCGCCTCGTCGTTGCGCTCGACGGCCCGGGATCGTCCGGCAAGAGCAGCGTCGGCGCCGCGGCCGCGCTCCGCGTCGGCTACCGCTTCTGCGACACCGGGCTGCTCTACCGGGCGGTGACGTGGCTGTCGCTCGCGCGCGGCGTCCCGGCCACGGACCCCGCCGCCCTGCGAGCCCTGGCCACAGAGGTCGAGCTCGCGGCGGACGGCGCGGGACGCCTGTCCTCGGTGCGTGTCGACGGGATCGACCGGACCGCCGACGTGCATACACCCCCGGTGGACGCGGCGGTCTCGGCGGTGTCGGCGGTGCCCGAGCTGCGGGCTGCCCTGCTCGAACGGCAGCGGGTCCTGGCCGCGACCGGGGGGATCGTGATGGCAGGACGCGACATCGGAACGGTCGTGCTCCCGGACGCCGACCTC
The DNA here is from genome assembly GCA_040882425.1 of Chloroflexota bacterium. Taxonomy (GTDB): domain Bacteria; phylum Chloroflexota; class Limnocylindria; order Limnocylindrales; family CSP1-4; genus SPCO01. Next base: position 23,738 of record JBBEBJ010000049.1, read on the forward strand.
AAGCTGTTCCTCGATGCGTCCGTCGAGGAACGCGCGCGCCGTCGTACCAGGGAACGGGGACTCGATCCGACAGGCCAGGAGGCGGAGGCGATCCTGGCGGCGCTGCGTGAGCGCGATCGCCTCGATTCGACCCGAGCAGTCGCGCCGCTCCACCCCGCGGCGGACGCGAGGATCATCTCCACGGACGGCAACCGCTTCGAGGACACCGTCGATGCGGTGGTCGGAGCGATCCTCGATGCGCAGGCTCGCCGGGTATCCGAGGTCGAGCCCTCGGGCGCCCGATGAGCAGGGAGCCGCCCGACGAACGGTCGGTAGCCTCACCTCCGAAGCACCCGCCGCCCCTCCACGACTCCATCTCCCCGTTGATCGCGCTCCTGACCTTCGGAGGTCGGATCTTCGGCCGCGCCATGAGCCGAATCGTGATCGAGGGCGCGCTCGACGAGCTTCCACGAACCGGGCCGCTCATCATCGCCTCCAACCACGCCTCGAACCTCGACGTGCCGGTCATCGGATCGTGGCTGATCCCGCGCCTGGGTCGGCGCATCCACTGGCTCGGCAAGAAGGAGCTGTTCGACTGGCCGGTCATCGGCTGGGTGGCCGCCAGCGGCGGCGTCCATCCCGTCGACCGCGGCGCCGCGGACGTGGAGGCCTTCCGGCTGGCCCAGCGGATCCTCGACGAGGGCCACGTCCTGTTCGTGTTCCCCGAGGGGACGCGCAGCCCGGACGGCGCGCTCCAGGAAGCCCGCGACGGCGTCGCGCTGCTGGCCCTGCGCACGGGCGCTCTGATCGTGCCCCTTGGGATCTCCGGCTCGCACCGCGTGTGGCCCAAGGGACAGCGCCTGCCGCATCCCGGCGGCCGGGTCACGCTCCGGGTCGGGCCGCCGTTCCGACCCACGGACGAGCTCCCCCCGGGCACGTCCCGCTCGGCCGCAAAGGGCTTGACGACGGCGCTGATCATGCGGCGAATCGCCGCCCTGCTCCCGCCGGGACAGCGCGGGGTCCATGGCAGCGCTGGGGGGGCGGACGGGGACCCCGTGCGATAATCGAGGCATGGGTACCGTCCAGGAGGTCCGCATCGCGAAGCGTACCGGCTTCTGCTACGGCGTTCGCGAGGCGATCGACAAGGCGAAGGAGGCCTCGGCCGCCGGCAAGCCCACGCATACCCTCGGCCAGGTCGTGCACAACGAGGGGGTCGTCCGCGATCTCCAGGACCTGGGGATCCGGACCGTCGACACGCTCGACGACGTCGATCACGGCGCCGCGGTCGTCATCCGCGCCCACGGCGTTCGCCCGGACGTGATGGCCCGCGCCGACGCGCGCGGCCTGGAAGTCATCGATGGCACGTGCACCTGGGTGATCCAGGAGCAGAAGGAGCTCCAGAAGCTCGTCGAGGACGGCTACACCATCGTGCTGCTCGGCACGCCAAAACATCCCGAGGTCGTCGGCCTGCTGGGGTTCGCGCCAGATGCCATCGTGGTCGACGAGGAAGACGAGTGGGACGCCGCGATCCCGCGACGAAAGCGAATGGCGCTGATCTCGCAGTCGACCCAGCCCCCCTGGAAGTTCGAGAAGCTCGCCGCCCTGATGGTCTCGCGGGCGCACGAGCTCAAGATCGTGAACACCGTCTGCCCGGTCACGATCCGGCGCCAGGAGGACACCATCGAGACGGCCGGGCAAGTGGACCTGATGGTGGTCGTCGGCGGCCGATCGAGCGCGAACACGAAGGAGCTGACCCGCCTGTGCGAGATCGCCGGGACCGCCGCGATCCAGATCGAGGGCGCCCGCGACCTCATGGACCCGGCGGTCTTCAAGGGTGCCCGCATCGTTGGCGTGACCGGGGGCACGTCCACCCCGATCGAGGACCTGCGCGACGTGACCGAGCGGATCCTGACGCTCGCCGGGACGACCGAGGCACGCGTCAACGCCGCCCAGCTCGCCGAAAGCGCGCTCGAGCGTGCGGCGACACCCGCTGGTCGCACCACCTCGCTACCGACGCCGCCGCGGTCGACCGTCCAGACCGGCGCCGCGTAGACCGTGGCGAACGCCCGCGGGGGGATCCCGGTCGTCGCCATTGTCGGTCGCCCGAATGTCGGCAAGAGCACCCTGTTCAACCGGTTTCTCGGCCAGCGTTCGGCGATCGTCGAGGACCGGGCACGCACCACGCGGGACCGTCTGTACGGCGACGCCGAGTGGAATGGCCGGCGCTTCGTCATCGTCGACACGGGTGGCCTCGAGCTCGATCCCGACGATCCGATCGAGGCCCGCGTCCAGGAGCAGGCGCATCTGGCCATCGCCGAGGCCGACGTCATCCTGTTCATGGTCGATGCGATCAGCGGACTGACACCGGCCGACCTCGAGGCGGCGACCATCCTGCGTCGGGCCAAGGCGCCCGTGATCGTCGCGGTCAACAAGGCCGACAACGAGAAGCGCGAGCTCGAGGCGGCCGAGTTCCACTCACTCGGCTGGGAAGAGACCTACGCGATCTCCGCGTCGCACGGTCGCGGCACGGGCGACCTGCTCGATGCCATCGTCTGGGCTCTTCCGCCCGAGACCGAAGCCGAGCTCGCGCGCAAGGCCCGCGAAGCCGAGGCGGAGAGCTGGGCGGACGAGGTGGCGGCGGGTCGCCTCGAACCGTTCATCGTGGGCGACCCGGAGGCTGACGATGGCGACGAAGGCGAGGGGGACGCCGACGATGCCGAAGCCCGCCGCTGGGACGCCGCAATGGCCGCCGACGCCGACGGCGAACCGGCCGCGATCGCGTTCGTCGGTCGACCCAACGTCGGCAAGTCGAGTCTTCTCAACGCGCTGCTCGGCGAGGAGCGGGCGATCGTGTCCGAGGTCCCGGGGACGACCCGCGACGCCATCGACACCCGCCTCGCCTGGGGTCGCAGCGAAGTCGTCCTGATCGACACCGCCGGCATCCGCCGCCGCGGCAAGGTGGCCTCGGGTCCGTCGGCGGAACGGTACTCGACCCTTCGCGCGCTTCACGCGCTGTCACGAGCCGATGTCGCCGTCCTGGTGATCGACGCCGTCGAGGGCCTGACCTCGCAGGATGCCCACGTGGCGGGCTACGTCGTCGAGGAGGGCAAGGGGCTCGTCATCGCGGTCAACAAGTGGGACCTGGTGTCCGACAAGACCGACCGCACCTTCGACCAGTACACGGAATGGATCCGCAACGAGGTCCCGTTCCTCGATTTCGCGCCGATCGTCTCGATCAGCGCGAAAACAGGGCAGCGTGTCGGCCGCGTGCTGGAGGCTGCCATCGAGATCTGGGGCGAACGGCGCAAGCGGATCTCGACTGGCGAGCTCAACCGCGTCATCTCCGCGGCGACCGACCGGACGCCGCCGCCGCCGGTTCGCGGCCACCGTCCGAAGTTGTTCTACGCGACGCAGGCCGCGGTGGCGCCGCCGACCTTCGTGTTCTTCGCGTCTGACGCGTCGGCGGTCCACTTCAGCTATCGGCGCTATCTCGAGAACCGGCTGCGCGACACGTTCGGGTTCGACGGCACGCCGATCCGGCTCGTCTTCCGCGACCGTGCCTCGGTCAAGCTGCCGCGTCGCAAGAAGCAACGGACGTCGCCCGTGTCGACCGCCCGGGGTGCGCGGCGAGGCGGCACGACCGGACGGCCGCGGAAATCTCGCTGATGGCCGCTCCGCGCGTCGCTGTCGTCGGGGCCGGGGCCTGGGGTACGACGCTGGCCAGGCTGATCGCCGGCGCCGAGCCGGTGGTGCTGCTCTGCCACTCCGAGGCGGTCGCGGCCGAGATCGGCCGGACCCGACGCAACGAGCGCCGTCTGCCCGGGATCGATCTGCCCGAAGGCGTGGTGGCGACCGCCGACGCGGCGTCGGTGCGCGCCGCCGCGGACCTGGTGATCTTCGCGACACCGTCGCGCCATCTGCGGGCGACCGTTGCCGACGTCGCGCCGCACCTCGCACCGGGCGCAGACCTGCTGTCCGTCGTCAAGGGGCTCGAAACCGGCACGCTCCTGCGGATGAGCGAGGTTATCGCCTCGTCGGCCGACCTGCCGCTCGAGCGCGTGGCCGCGTTGTCCGGTCCCAACCTGGCGTTCGAGATCGCGCGCGGCCTGCCCGCGTCGGCCGTCATCGCCGCCATGGACGGCGCGCTCGCCCAGCGCGTGGTGGCTCACCTCGGTCGGCGCGAGTTCCGCCTCTACGTCAACAGCGACATCCTGGGCGTCGAGCTGTGCGGTGCGCTCAAGAACATCGTGGCGATCGCCGCGGGGGCGGCCGACACGCTCGGGTTCGGCGACAACGGCAAGGCGGGGCTGATCACGCGCGGACTCGCCGAGATGACCCGCGTTGGCATCGCCGCGGGCGCCAATCCCCTGACCTTCGCCGGGCTGGCCGGCGTCGGCGACGTGATCGCCACGTGCGGATCGGGTCTGTCTCGCAACTATCGCCTCGGCGCCGAGCTCGCCCGAGGACGCTCCTGGCCGGAGATCGAGCAGACCATGCCCGGGACGGCCGAAGGCGCCTACACGGTGGATGCCGCACTCGCCCTCGCGGAGCGGGTCGGGGTCGAGATGCCCATCGCGCGCGAGGTCCACAACGCGCTGTTCGAGGGCAAGAGCGTGCAGCGCTGCCTGATCGACCTGCTTGCGCGCGAGTCCAAGGACGAGCTGGCCGACTACGGTCGCTGGATGGAGCGCCTGGGCCGTCCGACCGGGGCCTGATACCGCCCTCTGCTAGACTCCGTGACGCGTCGGGGCGTGGCGCAGTCTGGTAGCGCACCAGTCTGGGGGACTGGTGGTCGTCGGTTCAAATCCGGCCGCCCCGACCATCATTCACGCACGAAACCGGCCCTCGGTTGTCGCTGGCGGGAATCGCATCGGTTTGAGGTGCCGCGAGCGCGCGTACCAGTGGAATCTGATCCCGGTTTGCAATGCTACCGTGGTCACGTCCTTCGCCCCGCGGGGCTTTCCCGCGTCTTCCGTGGTACCTCCCTGTGAAGCAGGACCTCGATCGCCGCCTCGTCGCGGTGATGTTCACCGATATGGTCGGATACACGGCCCTGTTCCAGGCGGATGAGCGCCTGGCAATGGACAGGCGCGACCGGTACGTGAGGGCGGTCGAGCGTCACCATGGAGCCTTCGGCGGAACGATCGTGCAGCGGCTCGGCGACGGCAGCATGAGCATGTTTCCGAGCTCGCTCGCGGCCGTTCAGGCTGCGGTGGAGATCCAGCGTGCGCTCGCCGAGCACGATGTCCCAGTGCGCATCGGCATCCACGTCGGCGAGGTGATTGTCGAGCCACACGGGCTCGTCGGGGACGCGGTGAACGTCGCCTCCCGAATCGAGTCCTTCGCGGTACCCGGCGGCGTGATGCTGTCCGATTCCGCGCGCGACCAGATAAGGAACAGGACGGACGTCGCGGTCGTCGGCCTGGGTCGGTTCAGACTCAAGAACGTCGGTCGTCCGGTCGAGCTCTATGCCGTCTCCGCCCAAGGCATCGTGGTGCCGGACGAACGGACGCTGGAGGGCAAAGGCGAGCGGTTCGCGGGCCTGCGCGACATCCCGCAGCCGGTCACGTCCCTGGTCGGTCGAGCGGCCGACCTGCAGTCGCTCGTCGCACTGGCCCGGGACCACCGGGTACTCACGATCACCGGTCCGGGCGGGGTCGGGAAGACGCGCATGATGATCGAGGTTGGTCGGGTGCTCGCTCCCGAGTACCTCGACCGTGTGGCGTTCGTCCCGCTGGCCGACGTCGCCGAGCTCGAGGACTTCATTCCGACCCTGGCCGCGGCGCTCGACGTCAAGGAGGCCGAGGGGCGGACGCTCGGCGAGGGCATCGTCTCCCTCATCGGGGACGGGAACGCGCTGCTGCTTCTGGACAACCTCGAGCAGGTCGTGCTGGCCGCTCCAGAGGTCGCCCGCCTGGCGGAGAGCTGTCCGAAGCTCCAGATCGTGACGACCAGCAGGACGCCGCTGCGGATCGCCGCCGAACGGGAGTACCCGCTCGCCCCGCTCGCGCTCCCCCCAGCGTCGGACAGGGATTTGACCGAGTCGCTCGTGGCCTATCCGGCGATCGCTCTGTTCGTCGATCGGGCCCGGTCGACGAGGGCGTCGTTCGAGGTGACACCTGGGAATGCTGCGGCCGTCGCGGCCGTCTGTCGGCGTCTGGACGGCCTGCCACTCGCCCTCGAGCTCGCTGCCGCCCGCCTGCGACTCCTGTCGCCGGAGGCACTGCTCGCGCGGCTCGACCGCGCCCTCGAGGTGCTCACGTCCGGCCCCCGCGACAGCCCCGAACGACAGCAGACGTTGCGGGCCACGATCGAATGGAGCCACTCGCTCCTCGAGGAGCCGGAGCAGCGCCTGTTCCGACGCATGGCCGTCTTCGCCGGGGGGTGCACGTTCACCGATCTCGAGGCCGTCTGCGCAAACCCCGGCGAGACCATCCTCGACGAGCTGGAGTCGCTCGTCGACAAGGCGCTCGTGCAGGCGGACGGCCAGGGCGACCGACTCCGGATGCTGCAGACGATCGGGGAGTACGCCCGCGAGCGGCTCGAGGCCGCGCACGAGACGCGCGAGCTCGCGCTGAAGCATGCCCGCCGGTATGCGGAGCTTGCCCGGAACATCCGCGACGGAATCGAGGGCACCGAGCAGAGCGGATCCCTCGAACGCGGCATCGCCGAGGAGGGCAACCTCCAGGCCTCGCTCGACACGCTCCTGGCGACGGCGAAGGATGGCGACGCGGCTGCCTCCGAGGTGGGCATGCAGCTGTGCGGCGACCTGTGGATGTACTGGCACGTCCGCGGGAAGAATCTCACCGCTCGCGAGTACGCGACGTCGTTCCTCAAGACCGACACCGGTGGCGCTCCCACCAGCGGGCGCGCGGGCGCACTCACGACGGCCGGACTGGCGTCGGACGTGCTGGGTCAGTTCGAGAGGGCGAACGACGAATGGGCCGAGGCATATCGCATCGCGACGACCCTCGGTACCGATCGCGAGCGCTGCATCGGAGCGTTCCTCTCGGGGTTCGGCCTGTTCCGGTTCGACCTCCAGGCTGGCATCCGGCTGATGGAGGAAGGCATCGAGCGGAGCCGCGCCGTCGGCTTCGCCTGGGCCGAGGGCTTCGCGTCAAGCCTCGTCGGCATCCTCCACACCGTCGCGGGCGACCTCGACACCGCGAACGAGCGATATTCGCACGGGCTCCGGATCCAGCAGACGATCGGCGACCAGGAGGGGGCCGGCCTGTCGCTCGGCGGGCTCGCGGGATTGGCCGTCGGTCGCGGTGACCTGGCGGGCGCTCTCGACCGGTACGGGCAGTCACTCGCGGCGTACGAAGCCATCGGCGACCGCGCCGAGGAGGCCCGGATCCACGCCGAGTTGGCCTGGACCCATGTGCGTGCCGGAGCCGCTGGGGCGGCGCGGCGGCATTTCCTCGACTCCGTCCGGGCCTATACGGACATCGCGAGCGTCCGTGGCGTCGGCCTCTCGCTGATCGGACTCGCTGCCACCGAAAGCATCGAGGACCAGCCCGAGCGGGCCGTGCAGATCGCGGCTGCCGCGGAGATCTACGCCGATCAGGAGGGGATCGTCAACGTCTACTCCGATCAGAATCCGGGCCGCGAGTTCGTCGACCGGGCCCGGGCATCGCTCTCGGAGGAGGACGTCATCCGAGCCACGGAGCTTGGCCGTCGGTTGACCATCGGGCAGGTCCTCGATCTCGCCAGGGTCGCCGATACGTCCCTCGGCGTGAGAGCCTGAGCCGCTATCCCCTGGTCGTCTGCACGGGGCACGATCTCAGTGCCGACCAGAAGGCCAGGCTCAACGGCAGGTCATACACTGGCCGGGTGACCCGACCGGACGAACGCTCGCCGCACCTCGACATGCATCCCGAGGCCTTTCGGGCAGCCGCCCATGCGGTCGTCGACGTCATGGCGGACTACCTTGAATCGGTCGAGGCGCGCCCGGTGTTCCCGGCGATCGAACCGGGCTCGCTTCGCCCGCTGTTTCCGCCCGCTGCACCCGAGGATCCGGAGCCGATCGACGCGATCCTGGCAGACTACGCGCGCCTGATCGAGCCAAACGCCACCCACTGGCAGCACCCGGGTTTCCTCGCCTATTTTGCGTCGACCGCGTCCGGTCCCGGGATCCTCGGCGAGATGCTGACGGCCGCCCTCGGCCAGAACCCGATGTTGTGGCGGACCTCACCGATCGGTACGGAGCTCGAGGAGGTCGTCGTCGACTGGCTGCGCCAGGCGTTCGGCCTGCCGGAGGCGTTCGACGGGTTGTTGACGGACACGGCCTCGACCTCGACGTTGATCGCGCTGGCGGCCGCTCGCGAGGCCGCCGGCATCGATGCGGCCGCCCGCGGCCTCGCCGGTCGCGACGACCTTGGGCCAGGGCTCCGGGTGTACGCCTCGGCGGAGGCGCACAGCTCGGTCGAGAAGGCGTGCATGACGCTTGGCCTTGGCCGCGAATCGCTCGTCCGCATCGCGACGAACGCGCGGTTCGAGATGGATCCGGGCGTCCTCGCGGACGCGATCGCGACGGACCGCGCCGCAGGTTGCCGACCGATCGCGATCGTCGCGACCGTCGGGACGACGTCGTCGACATCGGTCGATCCGGTCGACTCGATCGCGGACATCGCGACCCACGACGGGCTGTGGCTGCACGTGGACGCGGCCTACGCCGGCGTCGTGGCGATGCTCCCGGAGTGCCGCGCGCCGTTCACCGGCTGGGAGCGGGCCGATTCGATCGTGATCAACCCGCACAAGTGGCTGTTCACGCCGCTCGATGCCTCGTTGCTGCTCACGCGCCGGATGACGGACCTGCGAGCCGCCTTCAGCCTCGTGCCGGAGTACCTGCGGACCCTTGATCGGGTCGCGCCGGTGCGTGACTACAACGAGTACACGCCGCAGCTGGGCCGGCGCTTCCGGGCGTTGAAGCTGTGGATCCAGCTCCGCTGGTTCGGTCTCGACGGGCTGCGCCGCCGGATCGAGCGGCACCTCGAGCTGGCCGCCGATCTGGCCGGTGCGATCGCCGCGGACCCCGACTGGGAGGTCCTGGCGCCCGTGCCCTTCTCGACGGTCTGCTTTCGCTGGCGGCCCGCGGACCTCGCCGGGCGAGCTGAGGCTCCCGAGGTCGCCGAGTTCCTCGACTCGGCCAACGCGGCGATCATGGACGCCGTCAACCGCGGCGGCGAGGTGTTCCTGTCGCACACGCGCCTCCGGGGCCGGTTCGCCATCCGGGTCGCGGTCGGCAACCTGCGAACCGAGGCGCGCCACGTCGAGCTGGCGTGGGCGCTGCTGCGCGCGGCTGCCGCCGACCATGCGGCCGCAGGCCGGGCGGTGACGGTCTGATGGCCGGCCAGGGCGGCGTGGCGCGGTCCGCTCGATGAGCGTCGACTCCGCCGCCAGGCGCCCGTACCCGGCCGCATTTCACCTGGGCCCGGGTCACCTCATCGTGCACGGCAATGCCGCGTTCATCGAGGCGTTCGGACGCGGCTGCGTCGGGCAGCCGGCGCGTGAGGCCCTCCTCGATCTGCCGTCGGCGGCATTCGAGCTGATGGACCTGGTCTATCAGCGTGGCGCGGCGCTGGCCTGCCGGATCGAGACGCCGACCGGCGAGCGGCGCCTCGTCGTCGCCGCCCGGAGCGACCCGGAGACCGGCGAAACCTACGGCGTGATCTCGCACCTGCGGCCGATCTAGCCAGGGCGTCGCACCGATCGCGGTCAGCGACGCATGGTCCCGGCGGGGATAATGGCCGCATCGCGAGCGTGCCCAGATCGCCAGCACCGCCGATGGAGG
>JBBEBJ010000049.1:33609-36761 GCA_040882425.1 Chloroflexota bacterium
GGGGATAATGGCCGCATCGCGAGCGTGCCCAGATCGCCAGCACCGCCGATGGAGGCCCCGCCTGACCCGTGCCACCGATCCATGAGCTGACGCGCATCGAACCCGCCCATCTCGACCGACTCGATCACCAGGGCATCTTCACGACGGGTTTGCTGCTGGAGGTGTCGGAGACGCCGACCCGCCGGCAGACCCTCGCCGATCAGGTCGGCGCCACCACCAACGACGTCCTGATGTGGCGCGACGAAGCGCTGATGCTCAATCTCGCGAGCTTTGGTCCGGCCCAGCATCACATGCTGATCCAGGCCGGCATCGAGGGCCTTCGACAGATCCTGGATTTGCCCCTCGACCAGTTCCGCGCCCGGGTTCGGTCAGCGGCCGTCGAGCTCAAGGTCGACCCGCCCTCCGACCTGACGATGGAGGGCTGGTGGGACCAGGCGAGGACGCTCGAGGACGAATAGTCACCACGACGGGCTACGATGCACGGGTGCGCGCCCTCTCGATACCCGTAGCCTCCATCCTGATCGGCGTGACGACCGCGGTCGTCATCATCACGGGGTCGGTCCTGCCGTTCCTGACGCCGCAGTGGGTCGCCTTCGAGCAGGGCCGGGCGAACGCCACGGCCTGGACCGGGTACACGACCGAGGAGCTCGCGGCGGCGACCGACGCGATCCTTTCCGACCTCGTCTTCGGGCCGCCGGACTTCGACGTCGAGGTGAATGGGGCGCCGGTGCTGGCCGAGCGCGAGCGAGGCCACATGCGGGACGTCCGGACGGTGTTCACGGGGCTCTGGATCCTCGGGGGCGCCTCGCTTCTGTTCCTCCTGGGCGCGAGCCTTCGGATGGACCGGGCGGTCGTCTGGCGGGCCGTCCGCCGCGGCGCGCTGACGCTGGCCGGAGCCGTGGTCCTGATCGGGGTCGTTGCGCTCATCGCGTTCGATGCACTCTTCGACCTCTTTCACCGCATCTTCTTTCCGGGTGGTTCCTACACCTTCGACCCGGCGACCGAGCGGCTCGTCCAGCTGTTCCCCTTCGCCTTCTGGCAGGAGACGGCGCTTGTCGTCGGCGTGGCGATCGTCGCGCTGGGGTTGGCGGTCGCCACGGTCGGCGGACGACGCGCGGCCAGGGGCGTCGACAGCGTGCGGACGGCCGAGCTCGCGACCGCGCCCGGGACCGGCCGCCCGTGACGCGCCGGGTGCACCAGGCGAACTCGTGACGGCCGCCGCGGTTCCGGGTCTGCTCAGCGTCGAGGCCGCGCGCGAAGCGATCCTCGCGGAGGTCGTGGCGGTCGACACGGAGCGCGTCGCCACGCCGTCCGCGCTCGGACGGGTCGTGGCGGAAGCCGTCACTGCGCGCGTCTCCCTGCCGCCGTGGGCGAACTCGGCAATGGACGGGTATGCCGTTCGGGCGGTCGACACCGGGGCGGCAGCCGAGGACTCGCCCATCGGGCTCCGGATCGTCGGGGATATCCCGGCGGGCGCGGCGCCGACCGTCGCCGTCGTCGCGGGGACGGCGGCCCGGATCGCGACGGGCGCGCGAATCCCCGACGGCGCCGACGCCGTCGTTCCGGTCGAGCTCACGACGCCCCTCGACGCCTCGGGGCGACCGGGTCCTCGGGGCCGCGACGCGACCGGTCCGCTCCCCGTGGCGTGTCTCGTCCACACGGCCGTGCCGGTCGGCGGCTCGATTCGCGTCGCCGGTGACGATCTCCGGGCCGGCGACACCCTGCTCGCACCAGGATCGGCGCTGACGGCTGCCGCTATCGCGCTTGCCGCCGGCGCCGGTGTCGACGAACTCAGGGTCCATCGGCGTCCGCGCGTCGGCGTGCTCGCCACGGGCGACGAAGTCCGCGGCGCCGGTCAGCCCCTCGGTGCGGCAGGCATCCCGGACGCGAACGGCCCCGGCCTGCGCGCCCTCGTCACGGCGGCCGGCGCGGATCCGATCGATCTGGGGATCGCCGCGGACGACCTCACCGACGTGCTCAAGCGGTTGCGCGGCGGGATCGAGGTCCGGGCTGATGTCCTGATCGTCTCGGGCGGTGTGTCCGTCGGACCGTACGACATCGTGAAGACCGCCATGGAGACGATCGGACGCGTTGACCTCTGGCGCGTCGCCGTCCAGCCTGGAAAGCCGTTCGCGTTCGGGGTGGCGCCACGGCCGGATGGTGGCCCTCCGATCCTCGTGTTTGGCCTGCCCGGCAACCCCGTCTCGTCGGCCGTCACGTTCGAGCTCTTCGTGCGACCGGCCATCCGGCGCCTCGCCGGCCGTCTCGACCTGTTTCGCCCGGCCGACCGCGCCGTGCTCGGGGAGGCCGTGTCGAAGAGTCACGGACGCCGCGCGTACCTGCGTGTGCAGGCCGAGCGCGCAGATGACGGCGCGCCGATGCGCGATGATCAAGGCCGCGTTCGTATTCACCTCGCGGGAGGGCAGGGGAGCCACATGCTGTCGGGGCTCGCCGCCGCGGATGCCCTGGCGATCATTCCCGAAACCGACGACTCGCTCCCGGCGGGCGCCGAGGTCACCCTCTGGTGGCTCGACAGCGCCTGACCCGTCGCCACTGACCGGAGGACTGCATGGATCAGAAGCCAGCCCCACGCTCCGAGCGACGGCGGCTGTCGCACGTCGACCGGTCCGGCCGGCCGCGGATGGTCGACGTGTCGGCGAAACCCGTCACGTCGCGGCGGGCGGTCGCCGAGGCCACGGTCGCGGTGTCCCCCGAGACGATGAGCCTTGTGATCGACGGCGGCGGATCCAAGGGTGATGTTCTGGGCGTGGCCGAGCTCGCCGGCGTGATGGGTGGCAAGCGGACCAGCGAGCTGATCCCGCTCTGCCATCCGCTCGCGCTGACCGATCTCCAGGTGGCCATCACGCCCGACCGCGCGGAGGGTGTGCTGCGGGTTCGTGCAGAGGCCGCCACGACCGGGCAGACGGGCGTCGAGATGGAGGCCATGACGGCCGCGTCCGTCGCCGCGTTGACGATCTACGACATGGTCAAGGGGGCGGAGCGCGGGGTCGAGATCCGCGGCGTTCGGCTGATCTCGAAGACCGGTGGCAAGAGCGGCACGTGGGTCCGAGCGCCGGGTCCCGTCGACGATCGTCCGAAGCGCCACCCGGGCGATCGGATCGCGGGGAGGATCGGGTCCAAGCGCCGGGGCG
>JBBEBJ010000050.1:0-2640 GCA_040882425.1 Chloroflexota bacterium
AGCACACCGGCCTGTGCCCGATCGAGGAACTGCTGGACCTCGGCCGGATCCTCGCTGTACACGCCGGCCGTGAGCCCGTAGACCGAATCGTTCGCGAGATTGAGCGCCTCATCGAGTGAATCGACCGCCGCAACCGCGGTCAGCGGCGCGAACAGCTCGTCCCGGAAGAGCCGATGAGTGACCGGCAGGTTGCCGACCACGGTCGGCTCGACGTAGAAGCCACGCTCCATCCCGGCGTCGGTCAGTCGCTCGCCGCCGACGAAGACGGTGCCGTCGCGACGAGCCTCGGACACGGCGGCCTGGTGCCGATCCACGGCGCGCTGATCGATGATCGGGCCCATCCAGTTAGAGCGGACCAGCGGGTCGCCAACCGTGATCGCCTCGGTCTTCTCGACCAGGCGGCGGACGAGCTCGTCGTGTACGGGTCGCTCGACGTAGACGCGCGAGTTCGCCGAGCATTTCTGCCCGCCAAAGCCGAAGGCGCTGCGCATGATCCCCTCGGCCGCCTCATCGAGGTCGGCGCGGCTCGTGACGATCGCCGGGTTCTTGCCACCCATCTCGACGATGCAGGGACGCGGCCAGGTCTTCGAGAACGAATGGAACAGGCGCATCCCGACCTCGTACGAGCCGGTGAACACGATCCCGTCGACACCCGGATGATCCTGGAGCGTCTGACCGACTGTTTCGCCCGGGCCCATCACCAGGTTGACCGCGCCCGCCGGCACGCCGGCATCGATGTACGCCTCGATGAGCTTGACGGCCGAGAGCGGCGAGGCGCTCGACGGCTTGAACACGACGGTGTTCCCCGCGAGCAGTGCCGCGCCGGTCGGCCCCGCCGCGAGAGCCATCGGGAAGTTGAACGGGCTGATCACCGCAAACACGCCATGCGGGCGAAGGATCGAACGCGTGTGGACGGCCGCGTCACCCAGGTTGTCCATCGGGTGGTCGTAGCCGTCGTTCGCCTCCATCGTCGAGGCGTAATAGCGGAGGAGATCGGCCGACTCCTCGACCTCGCCGAGCGCCTCGATTCGGTTCTTGCCGACCTCGATCGCCATGATGGCCGAGTAGTCCATCAGCCGTTCGCTGATCAGGTCGCCCGCCCGCTTGACGATCGCGACGCGCTCGCGCCACGGCGTCGCCGCCCACGCCGGCTGCGCCCGCCGAGCCGCCGCCACGGCCGCGTCCAGGTCGGCCGCTGTCCCGCGCGCGAAGGTCCCGAGGACCATGTCCCGGTCGATCGGCGAACGGACCTCGAACGTTCCGTCCCCGTCGCGCCAGGCGCCGTCGACGTAGTTCTGGCTGTACCCACCGATCGTCGCGCGGGCGCTCGCAAGACCCGACTCGAACTGGGCGTGCAGTTCCTCGTTGTCGGCACGGAGGGTCGCGTAGGTGATCTTGATGCGCGGTGCGGAATCGGTGGTCATGGCGGATGGCCTCGCTGGCGGATCGTCGGGACCGGGATGGTTTCGTCAGTCTAGCGCGGCCACGACCTCGGCCAGCGAGGGGGCGACGGCATGCGGCTCGCGACCGCCACGACCATGCCCAGGCCGACGCCGCAGGTCGTCCAGCTGGTGTTTGCCCGTGAGCACGAAGACCCCACGGAGACCGGCGCGCTGCCCGGCCAGCACGTCCGTCCGGATGTCGTCGCCGACCATGGCGATCTCCGAGCGGCGAAGGCGGGGCCGGCCGGCCGGCACGTCCCGCCGCAGCGCGTCGATCGCGATCGAGAAGAAGGCGGGTGATGGCTTGCCGATGATCTGGGCGCGAACGCCCGTGGCGAATTCGAGTCCCGTCACGTACGCACCGGAGTCGAGCGTTGGGCCCTCGGGTGTGAGCCACCAGGCGTTGCGGTGCATGCCGATCAGGCGGGCGCCGTTTCGCACCAGCCGGAACGCGCGGTTGAGATTGTCGTGCGTCAGCTCGTCGGGGGAATCGCCGACGATGACCGCGGAGGCTTGAGCGCCGGGTTCGGCCGCCGCCTCGTGCGAGAGCAGGCGCTGGCCGTCGAATTCGGTGCGCCCGTCGGCCGACGTGATCACGTAGATCGGCTGATCCGGGAATGCCTGTGCGGCGAACGCCGCCGACGCCGACAGCGCCGACTGGAACCGCTCGGGCGGGATGTCGTTGCCGAGCTGCGCCGCATATCGCGACAGGGTCGTCCGGCTCACGAGCGACGTGTTGGTCACGATCCGGTACGGCATGGCCCGCCTCTCGAGCTCGGCGATCGCCTCGACGGACCCGGGGACCGCCTTCCCGGCCACCACGACGACGCCATCGAGGTCGAGGAGCAGCGCCCGCACACCGCGCAGGGCGTCGCGCAGATCGGCCGGGTTGGTGGTCCGCATCGGCGTAGCGTAGACGGATGGCGCGGGTATGCTGCCGGGACCGGGTGCAGGAGGACACAGATGGGGCTGCTCGAGGGCAGGAACGCGCTCATCTTCGGGGTCGCCAACGATCACTCGATCGCGTGGGGGATCGCGAAGGCGCTCCACGACGAAGGCGCGGAGGTAGGGTTCTCCTCGGTCGAGAGCCTCATCGAGCGGCGCGTCCGGCCCCTCGCCGAGTCGATCGGGTCGACCTTCGTCGAGCCGTGCGACGTCCAGTCGGACGAGCAGATCCGCGCCGTCTTCGCTCGCTGGG
>JBBEBJ010000050.1:2740-3879 GCA_040882425.1 Chloroflexota bacterium
CCCGAGGATGTCGGGCGCAGCGCGGTCTACCTCTGCTCCGACCTGTCGAACGCGGTGACCGGCGAGACCCTCCATGTGGACGGCGGCTTCAGCATCATGGGCGTCCCGACGGGAGATTGAGCCACGTGCGCACGGCTGACGGCCGGGTCGGCACCATCCGGAACATCGTCTGGGATGTCGACGGGACGCTGTTCGACACGTATCCGGCGATCGCTCGCGCATTCCGGGCGGGATTGCGGGAGCTGGGAACGGACGCGCCGTTGGCGCGCATCGTCGAGCTGGCCAGGGAGTCGCTCGGTTACTGCACGGCGACCCTCGCCCAGGCCCACCACCTGGACCGGGCACTCCTCGAGGCGACCGTCGCCCGGCACTACGAGCGGACGACGCCGGAGGATCAGCCACCGTTCCCCGGCGTCAGGGCAGTCTGCGAGGCGGTCCGCACCGTCGGCGGGCGGAACCTGATCGTCACCCACCGGGGACCAAAGGGGACGGCAGAGCTGTTATCGGCGAGCGGCCTGGCGGAGTACTTCTCGGACATCATCACCCGGGCCGATGAGTTTCCGAGGAAGCCCGATCCGGCCGCGTTCAGGGCGATCGTCGCCCGCAACGGCCTGCGACCGGGCGAGACGCTGGCCATCGGCGACCGGGACATCGACGTGCTCGCCGCACGGGCGGCCGGCCTGGTCACCTGCTTCTTTGGCCCGATCGACCCCGGCCTCGGCGCCGACCTGGCGATCACGGACTTCGCAGACCTGGCCCCGCTCCTGGTCGCCGACGCGTAGTCCTTCGGCGAACCGCGAACGACGGCGTCAGGTGTCGCCGCTCCTGGTACCCGAGCAGCCCGCGCACTCGCCGCCGATGGACAGATGGCTCAGGTCCACGGCGAACCCGCGGCTGCTCCGGATCGCGTCCACGATGACCGCGGCCTCGTCCGCCGGAACCTCCCAGGTCGTCCCGCAGGATCGGCAGTGCAGGTGGCCGTGCGACGCCAGCGGCTGGACATGGAACTCCTCGCGGCCATCGGCTCCGTGGCTGTGTCGGATCAGCCCCAGCTCCTCGAGGACGTGCAGGGTCCGGTAGACGGTCGAGGGGATGGTGGTCGGGTCCACCCGCCGGCATCGCTCGACCAGCTCCGCGCC
>JBBEBJ010000050.1:3979-6010 GCA_040882425.1 Chloroflexota bacterium
CGAAGCATACATCGATGGCCACACCGACTCGTAATTGCGACATGTTGCAACATCGTCGCCGCTTCGGTACCCTGCGACCGAGACCGCCGAGGAGCCACCCGTGATCGAACCGCTCATCGCCGCTGCCGCGCCGACCGCCGTCGGCTTCGGCGTGCTCCTGACCGGCCTCTTCCTCGGGATCCGCCACGGGATCGACTGGGACCACATCGCCGCGATCACCGACATCACCAGCACGACCGCGTCGGCCAGGATGGCCGAAGCTGCCCACGTCGAGCAGCACCAGGGGATGACCGGCCACAGTCACGGCCACGGCGGGGCGGTCGAGGTCCGAGCACACGATTCGGGACCCGGCGCGGCCACTCTGGCTCCTGCCATTGCGACGGCGTGCCAGCCCGGCCAGGGGCTCCTGTCGAACCAGGCGGATGCCATCCGCCTCGGCACCCTGTACGCCCTGGGCCACGGCGTCGTGGTCGTGTTCCTGGGACTGGTGGCGTTGAGCTTCGGGGCGCTCCTCCCCGACTGGCTCGATCCGATCATGGGCCGGGTCGTCGGCCTCACGCTGCTCGCCCTCGGGCTTTGGGTCATGTACTCGATCTACCGCTACGCGCGCGCCGGCGAGTCGTTCCGCCTGCGTAGCCGCTGGATGCTCGTGTTCGACGCGGTCCGCTATGGTTGGCGCCGGTTCCAGGCGCGCCTGCACGGCCACGAGCACGTCGAGCCGCTGGAGATGAGCTCATACGGTGCGCGCACCTCGTTCGGTGTCGGCATGATCCATGGGATCGGCGCCGAGACGGGCAGCCAGGTGTTGCTCATCGCGGCCGTCGGCGGCGCCGCGAGCGCCGGTCTCGGCGTTCCGATGCTCCTCGCCTTCGTGGTCGGTCTGCTGATCTCGAACTTCGCGATCGTGCTCGTGAGCTCGGTCGGCTTCGTCTCGAGCCAGGCGCGTGAACGGGTCTACGTCGCGTTCGGCGCGGTGGCCGGGGTGTTCAGCCTGGTCCTCGGGGCGGTTTTCCTGTTCGGACTCGACGGCGGCCTGCCGGATCTGGGAGCGGCCCTGCCCTTCTGATCCAGGCCGATCCCGAAGGAGTGGCGCATGAGCGATATCCGCGTGCTCGGCACGACGAACCGCGGGACCGCCGTCGTCGACGACCTGGAGTTTCGCGGGCCGGACGGTCTCGATGTGGAGGCCTACCTCGTGCGCCCGGCAGAGTTGGGCGACCGTTCCACGGCCGGGGCGGCGGATCGTCCCGGACCCGGGCTCCTGATGTGGCACTGGCTCGACACCGAAGCGCCCGACGGGAACCGGACGCAGTACCTCGACGAGGCTGCGGAGCTCGCGTCGGCGGGCGTGGTCTCGTTGCTGCCGCAGGGCCGGTTTCCCTGGCACATCGCCCCCGACAACGCGGCAGCGGACGCGGCGGAGATCCGGGCCGAAACGGCCAGGCTTCGAGCCGGCCTCGACCTGCTCGCCGCACGGCCCGACGTGGATGCCGGGCGGTTGGGTGTGGTCGGCCACGACTTCGGTGGGATGCTGGCGGCCGTCGCCGCTGCCGGCGAGACGCGAGTCCGAGCCATTGTCATCGTGGCCGCCACGCCACGCTGGGGCGACTGGTTCCTCCGCTTCTGGCGGATCGCCGACGACCGGATCGACTACCTCCGCGAGCTCCGCCCGCTCGACCCGATCGAGCGGATCGGTGACGGCGGCCCGGCCGCCGTCCTGTGCCAGTTCGCCGAGCGCGACTTCTACATCGCGCCGATGACCGGGCTCGAGCTCCACCGCGCGGCGCCGCCCGGGAGCGAGCTCAGCTGGTACGACACGGGCCACGACATGCGATTGGCCGAGATCCGGGCCGACCGCCGCGCGTTCCTGGCGCGGACCCTCGGGTTCGAGGCGCAGACCGGCAATCCGGTGGGCGCCGACGCCGCCACCGGCGGTCAGGCCGCGACGACCTGATTGCGGCCGCCGCGCTTGGCCATCTGGAGGGCGACATCCGCCACCTCCAGGAGCGTGCTCACCGACGCCACGCTTGG
>JBBEBJ010000051.1:0-4693 GCA_040882425.1 Chloroflexota bacterium
CTAAGGCCGGCGCGTCTGCCATTCCGCCACTCGCCCGTGCCTGGAGTCTAGCGCGGACGGCTCCCCGGGAGCTGCGCGCCGATGACGCGCTGGCCGATCATGCTCGGCACAGGCGCACAGTTCGGTCATCTCCCTCGTGGACTGGCGCTGAGCCTGCACGATCTGTCGTGGTTCGAGTCCATCCACGCGCAAATGACAGAACGGTGCGCGCGTGGGTAACGCGGGTGTGGGACCAGCGCCCCGACAGCCCGTTCGCTCGCCGGCCGACGCCCGAAACCGCCCGAGCCAGCGGGTAACCGAGGGGGCCGCCTCGGCGGCGGCCCCTCCAGACTCGTTGGCGAGCAGCCTGCGGGCCGCCGGGAAGCTAGCTGTTGCTCGGGAAGACCAGGCTGAGCGCGGCGCGGCGGCCGGGCTCCGGCCAGCGGACCGTGACCTCCTTCTGGCGGGTGAAGAAGCGGAGGCCGTCCTCTCCGCGCATCGGCAGGTCGCCCAGGGCGGATTCCTTGGCGCCGCTGAAACTGAGGTATCCGGCCGGGACGGGGATCGGCACGTTGACGCCGACCATCGGGACCTCCACCTCGAGCTGGTAGCGCCGGGCGGCGCCCCCGTCGGTGGTGAAGATCGCGGTGCCGTTCGCGTACTTGTGCGTGTTGACGAGGTTGATCGCCTCGTCATAGGTGTCCACGCGAACGATCCCGAGCACCGGCCCGAAGATCTCTTCGTTGTAGATGTCCATGCCCGGCTGCACGTGATCGAACAGCGTGACGCCGAGGAAGAACCCGTTGGGTCGCTCGGGGTGGACGAACGGTCGCCCGTCGACGACGAGCTCCGCGCCCTCCTCCACCCCACGGTCGATCCACTTGATGATCGACTGGCGGTGCTCCTGCGTGTAGATCGGGCCCATGTCGACGCCGGGCGCCATGCCGTCGTCGATCTTGAGGTTGGCGATGCGCTCGAGCATCAACGGCCGAAGCTTGTCGGCCGTGTCGCCCACGGCGATGACCAGCGTCTGCGCCATGCACCGCTCGCCGGCCGAGCCGTAGCCCGAGGCCACGGCCGCATCGGCGGTCATCTCCAGGTCGGCATCCGGCAGGACGACCATGGCGTTCTTGGCGCTGGTGAAGGCCCCGACCCGCTTGCCGCGCTTCGTGCCCTCTTCGTAGACGTAGCGGCCGACGGCCGTCGAGCCCACGAATTGAATCGCCTTGATATCCGGGTGCTCGACGATCGCCACGACGGCCTCGCGGCCGCCGTAGACGACGTTGAGGATGCCGTCCGGCAGCCCGGCTTCCTTCCACAGCTCGGCCTGGAGCTGGGTCGCGCCCGGGGTGTGCGACGACGGCTTGAGGATGACCGCGTTGCCGGCGGCGAGGGCGATCGGGAGGATCCACATCGGGACCATCACCGGGAAGTTGAAGGGCGTGATCGCGGCGACGACGCCGAGCGGCTGGCGGAGCGTGACGGCGTCGACGCCCGACGCCACGTTCGGCGTGTTCATCCCTGCCAGGTGGACCGGCAGGCCGCAGGCGTATTCCACGGTCTCGATGCCGCGGGTGACGCCGACGAGCGCGTCGGCGAACGTCTTGCCGTGGTCGCGGGTGATGAGGGCCGCGAGGTCCTCACGGTGCTTCCAGGCCAGCTCGCGGAAGGCGAAGAAGATCTGGCTACGGGCGATGAGCGGCATGTCCCGCCAGGCCGGGAACGCCGCCTTGGCGGCCTCGACGGCGCGGTCGACCTCGGTCTTGCCGCCGCGCGGCACGCGGGCGATGACGTCGCCGGTCGCCGGGTTGTAGACCGGGCCGGTGTTCTCGGGCAGGACCTCCACCGGTCGGCCGTCGATCCAGTGGGACAGGATGGGCAAGGGAATCGATCCGGCTTCGACCGGGCGGGTTTCGATGGTCACGCAATTCTCCTCGTTCGTGCGGCCGGGAGATGGCGAACGACGCGGCGGCCGCCGGCCGCGTCGCGGGTTGGATTGACGATCAATGGACGGCGGCGGCGCCCTCCAGCTCGACCATCTGGATGCAGCCCTCGACCGGGCAGACGTACTGGCACAGGTGGCAGCCCACGCAGTAGTCGCCCTCGACGTGGAGCCTCGAGGTGCCGTTTGTGCGCTCCAGGCGGATCGCCTGGTGGGCGCCGTCGTTGCAGGCCGTGTAGCACAGGTTGCAGTGGATGCAGCGGGTCTCGTCGATCTGGGCAAGGAGCCGGAACGACTGGTCGAGGTGCCCCCAGTCGGTCAAGGTCGGCAGGGCGCGTCCGACAAGCTCGGACGGGCTGTGCAGGCCCTTGGCGCGAAGGTAGGTGGAGAGGCCGTCGACGAGGTCGTCGATCATCCGGAAGCCCAGGTGCATGACGCTCGTGCCCACCTGGACGGTCGTCGCGCCGACGAGCATGAACTCGACGGCGTCGTGCCAGTCGGCAACACCCCCGATGCCGGACACCGGGAGCCTGACATCCGGGTCGGACGCCACGGCGGACACCATATTGAGCGCGATCGGCTTGACTGCCGGTCCGGAGTAGCCACCGTGGCTGCCCTTGCCGCGGACGTCGGGGACAGGCGTCCAGGTGTCGAGGTTCACGCCGACGAGCGAGCTGATCGTGTTGATCAAGGCGATCCCGTCGGCGCCCGCGGCCCGTGCCGCCCGGGCCGGGGGACGGATATCGGTCACGTTGGGGGTGAGCTTCACGAGCACGGGCACGGCGGCCTTCTCCATGACCCATTCCGTGATCATCTGGACGTATTCCGGCACCTGGCCGACCGCGGCTCCCATGCCCCGCTCGCTCATGCCGTGCGGACAGCCGAAGTTGAGCTCGATACCGTCGGCACCGGTGTCGTTGACGCGCTGGACGAAGTCGTACCAGGTCTCGGCCTGGGCTTCGACCATGAGCGAGACGACGACAGCGTTGTTCGGGTAGCGCCGCTTGATGTCGGCGACCTCTGCCAGGTTGACCTCCGGCGGCCGATCGCTGATCAGCTCGATGTTCGAGATGCCGACCATCCTTCGACCGGCCACATCGAGCGTGCCCAGGCGCGACGTCACGTTCTGGACCTGTTCGCCGATCGTCTTCCAGACGACACCGCCCCAACCTGCGTCGAACGCGCGGGCGACCATCTCGCCGTTGTTGGTGATCGGGCAGCTCGCGAGCCAGAAGGGATTCGGGCCGCGGATGCCGGCGATGTCGGTGAACAGGTCGACGCCGGGGACGGTGGCGTCAGCCGGGCGGACCGGCACGATCCGCGAGCCGAGGCCCAGCGCCTCGACGATCGAGGCTGCCGCCGCCTTGCCGGCCTGAACCGCGTTCACGACCTCGGCGCCACCGCTGGTGATGTCGCCGATCGCCCAGACCTTGGGGTTGGCGGTCTGCCCTGTGTCGGGATCCACCGCGGCCAGGCCGTCGGGTGACGACACGCCGAGTGATTCGAGCAACCGGCGCGGAGCCTCCTGGCCGACCGCGCGGACGACGGTGTCGAGGGCAACGTTGAAACGGGAGCCGTCGACCCGAACCGGCCGTCGGCGCCCGGACGCATCGGGCTCGCCCAGCGACATGGTCTCGAAGTCCACGCCCCAGACGGAACCGTCGCCGAACACCTCGATGGGCGCGGTCAGCCAGCGGATCGTGACGCCGAGCGACCGAGCCAGCTCGATGGCATGTGGGTAGGCCGGACACTCGTCGGCGCTTCGCCGGTAGAACAGGGTCACCTCGTCGGCCCCGAGCCGGACCGCAGCGGCCGCAGCGTCGAATGCCGTGCTCCCGCCGCCGATCACGCCGACCCGCCCGAGCGGTCGCCCGGGCGCCCAGGGCTGGATCGCCCACTCGACCAGGTCGAGCCCGTCGACGACGCCCTCGAGATCCTCGCCGGGAACGCCCAGTGGCCTGGCGTGTCCGAGACCGATGGCCGCCACCACGGCGTCGTGATCGGCGAGGAGCGTTGCCGCATCGACGTCTCGCCCGACGCTGACGCCCAGCTCGAACCTGGCACCGGCCCGCTCGATCTCGGCGACCTCGGTCGAAACGATGTCGCTCGGCAGCCGCCACGGGACGATGCCGTGATCCCCCAGGCCGCCGGCGCGGTCGCGCTCGTCGTAGAGCGTCACACCGACGCCCGCCCGCCGGAGCTCGGCCGCGCAGGCGAGTCCCGCCGGCCCTGCGCCGATGATGGCGGCGGTCGCGGTCGTGTCGGGGCCAGGCGTGAAGAACGCGTTGCCGCTGGCGGCGTAGGACTCGATCGCAAAGCGCTGCAGGCGGCCGATCGAGATCGGGTGATCGAGGGCGACGCGGACGCAGGCCTCCTCGCACAGGCGCTCCACGGGGCAGGCCGCCCCGCAGGTCCCGCCGAGCGGATTGGCGGCGAGGATCGTGCGGGCGCTTCCTTCCAGGTTGCCCGTCGCGATCTTGCGGATGAAGGACGGGACGTCGATCGCCGTGGGACAGGCATGCGCGCACGGCGCGTCAAAGCAGTAGAGACAACGTTCCGCCTCGGCGCGGGCGGCGGCCTGGGACAGGGTTGCCTGGGGAAGGAATGGATCGGGCACACGCCCGACCGACGCGTCGAGACTCATGGTCACTGGACCTCGCTCGGTCGCCGGCGGGCGGCGACGTACCGGGACGCAAGTGCATGTTGCCTTCGCAAGGGGTCTGGCTCCGATGGCCGTTGTGCCCGTTCGGATGTGCCGTTGTGCACTATCCG
>JBBEBJ010000051.1:4793-6008 GCA_040882425.1 Chloroflexota bacterium
TGGTCAGCGCAGGAAGCTGCTGCGCTCACGCTTGAGGAAGCGGCCGTCACCAGCCTGTCCCAGCCACGCCTCACCGTCGACGATCACCTTGCCGCGCGAGAGGACAACGTCCGAGCCACCCACGACCTCACGACCCTCGTAGCACGAGTAGTCGACATCCATGTGGTGCGTCGCGGCGCTGAGCGTGTGCCGGCGCGTCGGATCGTAGATCACGATGTCCGCGTCGTAGCCGACGGCGACGGCGCCCTTGTGCGGAAGGCCGAACATCCGCGCCGGAGCGGTCGAGACGATTTCGACCCAGCGGTTGGCCGTGATCTTCCCGCACACGACCCCACCGTCGTGGATCAGGTCGACACGCGTCTCGACGCCGGGAACGCCGTTGGGGATCTTCCGGAAGTCACCGCGGCCGAGATCCTTCTGCCCCTCGAAATCGAACGGGCAGTGGTCGGTGCCCACGAGCTGGAGGTCATCCTTGACGAGGGCCTTCCAGAGCTCCTCCTGGTGCCCGGCCTTGGCATCGCGGAGCGGCGGCGAGCAGACGAACTTGGCCCCGTTGAACCCGTTGCCCAGGTCGTCGAGCGACAGGAACAGGTATTGCGGGCATGTCTCGGCGAAGACCGGCTGGCCATCGTCACGCGCCCGCCGGAGAGCGTCGACCGCCTCCTTCGCGGACATGTGGACGAAGTAGACCGGCGCCCCGGCCGCCTGCGCGAGCCGGATCACCCGGCTGGTCGCCTCGCCCTCGAAGATGGAGTACCGGGCCAGGCCGTGGCCGATCGGGTCGGTCACGCCCTGCGCGACCAGCTCCGCGGCAACCACGTCGATGACCGGGCCATTCTCAGCGTGCATGAGGATGAGACCGCCGTTCTTCGCGGTCTGCTTGAGGGCCTTGAAGATGGCATCGTCGCCGCTCAGGAAGACGCCCGGATACGCCGTGAAGAGCTTGAAGGTCGTGACGCCTTCGTCGACGAGCTCGTCCATCTCCGGCAGGAGGTCGTCCCGCATGTCGGAGACGATGCTGTGGAAGCCGTAGTCGATACAGGCCTTGCCGTCGGCCATCTTGTGCCACGCGTCGAGTCCCTGGCGCAGCGTGCCGCCCCGCGGCTGCACCGCGAAGTCGATGATCGTCGTCGTGCCGCCAAACGCGGCCGCGCGGGTGCCCGTCTCGAAGGTGTCCTTGGCGAACGTGCCGCCGAAGGGCAGCTCCATGTGGGT
>JBBEBJ010000052.1:0-1088 GCA_040882425.1 Chloroflexota bacterium
CCGCCCCGGCCACGTCCTCGCCGCGCGCCCACCGGGCCGCCTGGTGGAGCAGCGCGTACTCGTCCAGGTCCGCGTACGCGGCGAGGCGCTCGGCCGGCGACCCGTCGCCGAAGATCGCGCGAACGGACACGCCGAAGACCTCGGCCAGGTCGAGGTCGATCGCGCGCACGGTTCGGTGGAAATAGACCTGCTGGTACATGAACCGGCGGGCGGTCAGGAACATCTCGAGCGCCGCGAGGCCCGGTTCGTACAACGTCAGGCCGCGCTCGGAGATGAAGGCGTACCGGCGCAGCCGCTCCACGTCCACCGGCCCAACAGCCACGCCCGTCAGGTACGCGTCTCGCCGCACGTAGTCGAGGTTGTCGACGGTGAAGACTCCGGACATGAGCGGCTGGAGCCAGCGGACCCATTGGGGCATGGACGGGTCAGCCAGCGCCGGTTTGGCGATCAGGTAGGCGACCCAGGCAGGGTCGATTCGCTCACCGTCCCCAAAGGCGTCGCGTTCGGCATCGGCGCCAGGCGCCCGGCGAAGCCCCCGGAGCAACGGGCCGAGCTCGTGCTCGATGATCTGCTGCGACAGGTCCTCGTGGGTAAGGCGCTTGCCCCCGGCCCGGCGGGGATCGGGCGGGCTCTCGAACGCCGCGAGCACGTGGTCGTCGAAGAAGTGCGCAAACGGGCCATGCCCCACGTCGTGCAGGAGCCCCGCCATCCGCAGCGTCTCCACGGCGAGCCCCTCGGACGGTACCGGCGCGCCGGCCGCCTTGAGGGCACTTCGCAGGCTCGGGTAGAGGGAACGAGCCCAGCGTCCCGCCTCGTGCATCACGCCGAGGCCGTGGGTGAAGCGCGAGTGCTCGGCCGTAGGGAACACCCACCGGGCGCTCTGCAGCTGGCTGATGCGACGCATGCGCTGGAGCCACGCGGTGTCGAGCAGGTCCTCCTCGGCGACGTCCTCGTCGGGCAGGCCGGCCGCCGCCGACTCCCCTCGATCCAGGCGCTTGGTCAGCTCGACATACCCGTGGATCGGGTCGCTGATCAGGTTGACCGCCCGGAACGGGTGCCGCCGGATCACCGGGTCATGGCACCCAGAC
>JBBEBJ010000053.1:0-5886 GCA_040882425.1 Chloroflexota bacterium
CGGCCCAGCCGCGAGGCGGACCCGGCCGCCCGTCCCGACGCGGCGGACCCGCCCGATCCGCCGAGCGTCGGCCCGCCTCTCGGTTGCCCGCGCCGGAGCCGCGCTGGCCATGCTCGCCTCGGCCGGTGCGATCTACGGGGTCGGTGCGTCGCCCGCCTTCGAGTACGCCCGCCTGCAGGTGGACGGCGCCGTCTTCACGGACCTCGTGGCGGCTGAGGAGGCGGTGGCCGCTGCCCGCGGCGAGAACCTCTTCCGGCTCGCGACGGCGCCACTCCAGGCCGCGCTCGAGGGACTCCCGACCGTCGAGCGGGCGAGCGTGGGTGTCCAGCTGCCGGAGACGCTGGTGGTGACGCTCCACGAACGCGTCCCGGTGCTTGTCTGGCGGGTTGGCGCGCGGCGCTACCTTGCCGACGGTGCCGGGCGCCTGTTCGGCCGCCTCGGCGACGATCCACCTGCCTCGGCGGCGAACCTGCCGGTGATCGACGATCGCCGCGCGTCCTCGGCCGGGCTGTCCGTCGGCGATCGCCTCGGTCCCGAGGACGTGGATGCCGCGACTCGCCTGGCGTCACTCGTCCCCGCCGACGTCGGCAGCCTGGCCGAGGCGCTCTCGGTCCGGGTCACCGACAACGACGGGTTTGTCGTGCGCGCCGATCCGCAGGGCTGGATCGCGATCTTCGGCTACTACACGCCGAGCCTGCGCACGCCCGAGCTGATCCCCGGACAGGTCCGGCTGCTGCGCAGCCTGTTGATCGGCCGGGAACCGTTGATCGCGCGGGTCATCCTCGCGTCCGAGACCGACGGAACCTACGTCCCGAAGCCGACACCGCAGCCGAGCCCGTCGGCGAGCGCCGCCCCGTGAACGGCGAGGGGACCGATCCCGCTTCGGTGACAGGTGGGCCTGCGCCGCGGGTTGCCGCGCTCGCTCCCGTGTGCGCATCGGCTTGCCGCGCTCACGCACGGTCGAGTAGCCTTGCCCAAATCATCGAAACGAGGGCCACCACGACGTGCTGCTACCGCTGCTCGGGCTCCTCGTGGGTGTCCTGGGTGGCCTCCTTCTCGATGTCAGCGTCAGTTTCGAGTTCAGCCGATATTCGGCCGTGGCGATCCTCGCCGCGCTCGACTCGGTCCTCGGTGCGGTCCGCGCGGAGCTCGACGGGGTCTACGACAATCGGATCTTCATCAGCGGGTTCCTGGTCAATGCGATCGTCGCCGTCCTCCTGACGTTCATCGGCGATCGCCTCGGGTTGGATCTCTACCTGGTGGCACTCATCACGTTCGGCCTGCGCATCTTCAATAACGTGGCACTCATCCGGCGCCACTTCCTGTAGGCCTTCAGACGGATCGGAGACGGACGACACGGTGGAACGAGAAGCGGTCCTCGTCGGCATCGACGTCGGCACGAGCAAGGTGTGCGCGCTCATCGGAGAGGTGAGCCGCGACGGCCGGCTGACGATCATGGGTCACGGGACGGTGCCCGCCTCCGGGCTGAAGAAGGGCGTGGTCATCAACATCGACCAGACCGTCCGGTCCATCGGGGACGCGGTCGAACGCGCAGAGCGCCTGTCCGGCTGGAAGATCGATCGCGCCTTCGTCGGGGTCGGTGGCCAGCACGTGGAGAGCCTCAACTCGCCCGGCCAGGTGGCGGTCACGGGTCACCACCGCGAGGTCACCCGCGAGGACGTCAACCGGGCGATCGAAGTCGCCCGCGCGGTCTCGATCCCGTCCAATCGCGAGGTCCTGCACGTCGAACGCCGCGGCTTCACGGTCGACGGCCAGGAGGGGGTCAAGGACCCGCTCGGCATGAGCGCCCTCCGTCTCGAGGTCGAGACCCACATCGTCACCGCGGCCGCCACGGCCATCCAGAACCTGTCCAAGTGCGTGGCGGCGGCCGGCGTGAAGATCGACGAGCTCGTGGTCAACTCCCTCGCCTCCGCGGACGCGGTGCTGACCGAAACCGAAAAGGAGCTCGGCGTCGGCGTCGCCGATTTCGGCGCCGGCACGATCGATCTCGCCCTGTTCCAGGACGGCTCGCCGTTCCACACCCGGGTCCTGCCGGTCGGCGGCGCCAACGTCACCAATGACGTCGCGATCGGGCTCAAGACCAGCCTCCAGGTGGCGGAGGAGCTGAAGGTCCGTCACGGGACGTGCGATCTCCGCTCGATCACCGACGACGAGGAGATCAGCGTCTCGGTCCTCGGCGAGGACGCCGGCCGGACGGTCAGCCGGCTCGAGGTCAGCCAGATCATCGAGGCCCGGATGCGCGAGACCTTCGAGCTGATGCGCAACGAGATCAGGGCGGCCGGCGTGGGCATGTTGCCCGCCGGGATCATCCTGACCGGCGGTGCGGCTCAGCTGTCCGGGGCGGCCGAGCGCGGCCGCGAGGTCCTCCAGATGCCGGTTCGCGTGGCGTCGCCGGCGGGGATCGGCGGGCTGGTCGACACGCTCCTCAACCCGAGCTATTCGACGGCCGTCGGGCTCCTCCAGTGGGGCGCGGCCAGTCTGGGTGCGGGCGAGCCCACGCGCTACGAATCCGCGCCGGCGCGGGGCGGTCTCGGCCGTCTCCGCGACGCGCTCCGGAGCATCTTCCCGTAGAGACGCGCGAGGTGACCGTTCGGACCGGCGCGGGCCGCGGGTTGACGGACCTCACCGGCGAGTGCGCGGCCTTCCTCGACGATGTCGGCGCCCGGGACGGGCTGCTGTCGGTGTTCGTCCCGCATGCCACCGCGGGCGTCGTGGTCCTCGAGATCGGGGCCGGCTCGGACGCCGACCTGCTCGCCGCGCTCGATCGGCTCCTGCCCCGCGACGAATCCCGGTACCGGCACCAACACGGCTCCGCCGGGCACGGCGCTGACCATGTGCTGCCACTGCTGGCGCCACCGTCGTTGACCGTGCCGGTGATCGAGGGGCGGCTGGCCCTGGGCACGTGGCAGTCGGTCTGCCTCCTCGACCCGAACCCGGACAACCCGGTCCGGACGGTTCGCCTGGGCTTCCTGGCCGGCTGACTTGGAGACCGCGCCCGGCGGTGCACCGGTGCACCGCCGCCATCGACCTTGGCGGCGAGTTCGGGTCCGTGAGGTGTCCGCGTCGGCGGTCGGGCGCTATACTCCCGGGGACCTGCACGGACCCGAGCCGGACCGAGCGCCGGTCGAGTCCAGACCGCCTCACGTCGTCGACCATGACCCCATCGCGGGTCGCCGGAGGAGAGATCCGATGCCGCTGCGTTCTGATTCCGAGAACTTCGCGCTGATCCGGGTCATCGGTGTCGGAGGCGGTGGCAGCAACGCGGTCAACCGGATGATCCGGGCCGAGATGATGGGCGTGGAGTTCATCGCCTGCAACACGGACGCGCAGGCGCTCCTCCAGGCGGACGCCCCGCACAAGATCCGGATCGGGGACAAGATCACCCGAGGTCTTGGCGCAGGCGGCGACGCGTCCATCGGTCAGCGGGCGGCCGAGGAGGATTCGGAGAAGATCAGCCAGGCGCTCGTCGACTCGGACATGGTGTTCATCACCGCCGGTCTCGGCGGCGGCACTGGCTCGGGTGCCGCCCCGGTCGTCGCCCAGATCGCCAAGGAGGGCGGGGCGCTCACGATCGGCGTGGTGACCAAGCCGTTCTCCTTCGAGGGTGCGCGGCGCAAGCTGATTGCCGAGCGCGCGGCGGAGGAGCTCAAGGCCCAGGTCGACACGCTGATCACCGTCCCCAACGACCGGCTCAAGGACGTCGTCCAGAAGAACACCAGCATCCTCGACGCCTTCCGGGTCGTGGACGACGTGCTCCGCCAGGGCGTCCAGGGGATCAGCGACGTCATCACCATGCCGGGGTTGATCAATCTCGACTTCGCCGACGTCCGGGCGATCATGAAGGACGCCGGTTCGGCGCTGATGGGCATCGGCCGCGCGACCGGCGAGAACCGGGCCGTCGAGGCGGCGCGCCAGGCCATCGCCAGCCCGCTGCTCGAGGTCGACATCCAGGGCGCCCAGGGAATCCTTTTCAACATCACCGGTTCGTCGAGCCTCAGCCTCTTCGAGGTGACCGAGGCCGCCGAGGAGATCCGGGCCGCGGCCGATCCGGAGGCCAACATCATCTTCGGGACGAGCTTCAACGAGCGCCTGGGCGAAGAGGTGATGATCACGGTCATCGCCACCGGCTTCGACGGCGGCCGCAAGCGGCAGACCGTTCGGCAGGAGGCGGCCGGCGTCATGGACTCGGCGGCAACCGCCCGCCCGACGCGCGAGCGCGACTTCCTGGAGGAGCTGCAGCGCCAGCGTGACGAGGTGGCCGACGGTGGCGGCTACGGCGTGACCCGGCACGACGAGGAGACGGCCGCCGTCGCCGTGCCGCGCGTCGAGCGCTCGGTCGGTGAACCGGTGCGACGAGCCGCACCGGCTTACGACGCCGATGACCTCGAGATCCCGAGCTTCCTCCGCCGCAAATAGCCATCGCCGCCCGGCGGGACGCTAGGGCAGGCAGTGAGCCATGACCGCCCCCGGAATCGAGTCATTCCGTGCCGCCCGCGAGCGAGTGCTGGCGCGCATCGCCGCGGCCTGCGGCCGGACCGGGCGGGACCCCTCGGCGGTGACGCTGCTCGCGGTCTCCAAGACGGTGACGCCCGAACACCTCCGCGACGCCGTGGCGGCCGGGCTCGACCTGCTCGGTGAGAACCGGGTCCAGGAGGCGATGGCCAAGGCGCCCGAGGTCCCGGGCGCGCGCTGGCAGCTCGTCGGTCCGTTGCAGGGCAACAAGGCGCGCAAGGCACTCGACGTGTTCGAATGCGTCCAGTCGGTCGATTCGGTCGGACTGGCGGAGCGGCTCGATCGGCTCGCGGGCGAGCTGCGACCGGCGGAGCGATACCCGGTCCTGCTCCAGGTCAACGTCGACGACGACCCTGCCAAGGCTGGCTTCCAGCCGGTAGAGCTCGGGGAATCGATCTCTGGGCTCGTCGGGCTCGAGCACCTCGAGGTCCGCGGCCTGATGACGATCGGCCGGCTGGACCAGGAACCAGAGGTCGCGCGGACCACCTTCCGGCGACTGCGCGAGCTATCCGAGCGGCTGCGGGCGACGGCCGCCATCGGCGCGGAGCTGTCGATGGGCATGACCGACGACTTCGAGATCGCGGTGGAGGAGGGAGCCACGATCGTCCGGGTCGGTCGCGCACTGTTCGGCGAGCGCCCGCATGAGCACGACGGCCAGCCTCATGGACATTGAGCGGCGCACCGAGCCGTGCGGCCTCGTCGCTTTCGGCTGGTAGACTCCCGGCCGTGGGACTCGCCTTTTTCCTGACCTTTATCCAGTTCCTGCTCGTCGCCCTCTGGGCGTTGGTGCTCGGCCGGATGCTGATGTCCTGGGTGGACCCGACAGGGCGCAACCAGGTCTCGGCATTCCTGATCCAGGCGACCGAGCCGATGCTCGCGCCGGTCAGGCGCATGCTCCCGCAGACCGGCATGATCGACTGGTCCGGGTTCATCGTCCTGATCGTGCTGGGCTTCCTGATGCGCGCCTTCTGAGGTCTTGAGCTCCGTCGACGTCCGGTTCGCCGTCAGGCTCGCTCCGAGGTCGTCGTCCAACCGTGTCGACGGCGTGATCGACGGCGTGCTCAAGGTCCGGGTGACGGCGGCCGCGGTCGAGGGCGCCGCGAACACCGCTCTCGTGCACCTGCTCGCCGAGGAACTTGGGGTTGCCCGGCGCGACGTCAGGATCGTGGCCGGTGCGACGAGCCGCCAGAAGCTCGTGGTCGTCGATGGTGTCGCGACGGACGTCGTCGTTGCCCGGTGGCCGGGCCTGCGGGTATGATCCCCGCGTCTCCTCGGCGCCCAGTGCGCCCCGGATCCTCGGGCGATTGGCTCAGTGGTTAGAGCACACGGTTCACATCCGTGGGGTCACTGGTT
>JBBEBJ010000054.1:0-1076 GCA_040882425.1 Chloroflexota bacterium
GTCAGGTCGAAAACGCGCTCCTCGCCGAGCGGCGTGATCGAGCCAACGCCGTCGATGAGCTCGTCGCTGTACGTTGAGACTCGGGCGTTGAGGCGAGCCAGCTTCGCCGCCTTGGGACTGCCGGCCACAAAGCCGATCTCGCGCTCGAACCGGACGCGCGAGCTTCGGGTGATCCGCAGCGAGTGCATCTCTCGGACCGGGTAGGTCTTGAGGCCCCCATGACCGTCCGGCAGCATCGCCTCGAACTTGCCGCTCCGGCGATTCTCGTACAGCTTCGACTTGATCCCGAAACCAAGCAGCAATCGCTGTACCTGCTCGAGCAGCTCGAGCGACGTGGAGTCCAGTCCAACGTACTGGCTCCGCGAGCCCGAATCGACAACGGTGCCATCCGCCGTAAAGAGGCCTCGCAGGAGCGCCGCCACGGACGTCCGGTCGAGGCCGTAGACGGCCGGCTTGAACCGCTTGAGCGTGCTGCCCTCGTCGAGGACGGCGTAGCTCATGAACTGTTCGACGACAGGCCGAGATGCGAAGGCCAGCCGCGATCCGGTGGCACCCATTGACACGTGCACGTCGTCGTTTCGCCCGACCGAACCGACGGCCTTCAAGCTCCGCTTCTGGTCGTTGAGCTCGACGGCGACTGCCTCGAGAACCCCGGCCTCGTTGGCGTGCATCGTCAGGATGATCATCGGCCGTTCGATCTCGCCGGCCGCGGTCCAGACGAGGCAGCCGTCGCCGACGGCGAGGCCGATCGCCTCGGCGAGGGCGGGCGCCACCTGCTCGCGACCGAAGCCGGGCGCGTTCAGGAAGATCCGGTCGTCGGGTTGCAGGTCCTTCACGGCGACGTCACCGCGGGTCGTCGCGACCTTGTGGTCGGCGGTGATCCGGACGCGATAGCCCGACTGCGTCCTGAGTTCGAAGACCGGCTTGGTGCCCGTCGGGAAGATCCGATCGACCGGATGCGGCTGGCCATCTGCGCCGATGACGTTGACATGCTCCCCCACGAGCGACTCGATCGAGCGCCAGCCCTCGTCGGTGGCCACGAGCGTGTCGCCCGTGACGCACGGGTTCGTGGCGTA
>JBBEBJ010000055.1:0-1071 GCA_040882425.1 Chloroflexota bacterium
CCTCCTTTGCCGCTGCGGGAACCGGCTCGAGCGGCACGTCCCAGTGTGCGTCGAGAAGCGTGAAGCGCCGCCGCTCCTCCTCCTGGTGCCGAGCCCGGTCCGGGTAGAGCCGCTCGACGATCTCCCGCTCCGAGTGGTCCTCCATCGCCGCCCAGTCTCGGTAGACGATCGTGACCAGCACGTCCCAATCGGCCCTGCCGTCGCCGTGGAAGCGCGGTACTTGAATCCGCACGTCGAGCATTCGGCCGCTCTTGACCTGGTCGCGGAGGACGGGCAGGTGGTTGCGGGTGAAGAGCTCCAGGAACTCGTCGTGGTGCCCCCACTTCGTGCGGTAGAAGTACGCGACCTCGACGGGTCGATCGGCCATCGGATGCCTCCTGTTCTCGGGCGTTCGCGGCTTCAGCTTCGGGCGCGTTCGTTCCGGGCGGCCGCTTCGACGATCTGCGTGATCCGCGCTGCACGGGTCTCGGGACGACGGGCGATCGCGACCCAGCCGAGCAGCATCTTGCGCGCCGAGGGCGGGGACGCCGCGAAGTTGGCGGCGGCAGGCGGCAGGCGCTCGAGCGCCGTCGCGAGATCCTCGGGGACCTCCAGGCGCTCGACCGAATCGAGGGTCTCCCACGACCCGTTCGCCTTCGCGCGCTCGATCGCGGCGAGGCCCGCCGGCGCCATCCGGCCGTCGGCGATCAGGCGTTCGACGCGGGCCTTGTTGGTCGCCGCCCAGCCACTGCGCGGCTTGCGCGGCGCGAAGTAGAGCTTGCCGCGGTCGTCGTCGAAGTGGCCGCCCGTGCTGTCGACCCAGCCGAAGCAGAGGGCTTCCTCGATCGCCGCCTCGTAGTCCACGTGGGCGTGGCCGGTCCGCGGCCGCCAGGTCACCAGCCATGCACCACGGGCCGTTGCGTGGTTAGCCTCCAGCCAGGCGCGCCACGTGGCGCGATCGTCGGCGTGAACGTGCGGCGCGTCATCGAGGGCGGACACCACGCGAGTCTAGCGAGGCGAGACCCCGGGCGATCCCGATCGGGACTAAGCTGCCTCGACCCGCCGCGTCGCGACGGAGCCCGAGGAGGAGTC
>JBBEBJ010000056.1:0-34190 GCA_040882425.1 Chloroflexota bacterium
TCCGCCATGCACGCTGGGGTGACGGGATCGTGGTCACCAGCAAGCTCACCCGGAGCGATGAAGAGGTGACCGTCGCGTTCAAGGACCCGTCGGTGGGCCGCAAGACCATGCTCGCGAGCCTCGCCAACCTCGATATCGTCGGCTGATGTACCGCCATGTGGAGGCGATGATGAGCGACCTTCCGGCCGCGGGCGCGGGCACCGAGCCAAGATCCGTCCTGCTCGCTCGCGACCTGCCGGCGGATCCACGCGCCCTCAGGGCGGTGAACCTGGCCGAGTTCGAGGCGATCGCGCGTGGGCGAATGCACCCTGGCGCGTTCGACTACGTTGCCGGTGGCTCCTGGGACGAGGTCAGCCTCGCCGAGAACGAAGTGGCCTGGCGGCGGTACAGGTTCCGACCGCGTGTCCTCGTCGACGTGGGGACGGTCGAACCGGGAACGACCCTGCTGGGCGCTCCGGTCGCGTTTCCCGTTGCGGTCGCACCCATGGCGGCGCATGGCCTGGCCCACCCCCTGGGCGAGGTCGCGACCGCCCGGGCCGCCACGGCCGCGGGTGTGCCGTTCACCCTCTCGACCGTGTCGAGCCGATCCATCGAGGAGGTCGCCGAGGGATCGCCGGCCGGGCGACGCTGGTTCCAGCTCTACGTCCAGGCACGACCGGACCGGACCCGCAATCTCGTGGAACGTGCGGCGGCAGCCGGGTATGAGGCGATCGTCGTGACCGTGGACCTGCCGGTACTCGGCTATCGCGAACGGGATCGGCGCAACGGCTTTGACCTCGCGGTCCCGCTCGGCAACTTCGCAACCGACCAGGCCGGCCCGACGCACCGCCCGGACGCCACCGGCTTTGAGGTCCTCTCGACGTGGGAGCGGCGCACGCTGGCCTGGGACGATCTGTCGACCATCCAGAGCTGGTCGTCGCTGCCGCTGGTGCTCAAGGGCATCCTGACCGCTGAGGACGCTCGGCTCGCGGCCGAACACGGCGCGGACGCGATCGTCGTCTCGAACCACGGCGCGCGCCAGCTCGATCGGACCGTGGCGGCGGTGGACGCGCTCGCCGACATCGTCGCAGCCGTCGCCGGCCGGTGTGAGGTGTTGGTCGACGGCGGCGTCCGGCGTGGGCTGGACATCGCGATCGCGCTGGCGATCGGAGCCCGCGGAGTCCTCGTCGGCCGGCCGGTCGTCTGGGCGCTGGCGGCCGGCGGACAGGCCGGGGTGGAGCGCGCCCTGGCCATCCTGCGCGAGGAGTTCGAGATCACCATGGCGCTCCTCGGGGCACCCACGCCCGACGCCATCACGCCTGCCCACCTGGCGCACTGAGGGCCCCCAATCGCTCCCTCGGCGCAACCACATCGCGATCGACAGGAGCGGGTTCGGTATGGCACCGTGTGGTTCGATCGCGCCTTGACCCCCTGGATGGTCGGCCGGTCCTCCCCCTTTGATCTTCCCCGAGGTATCCCATGTATGACCGTGCCACCGTCCTGGACATCATCGATCGCGCGTTCGACGAGCAGCCCTTCTGCGTCGCCTGTGGAGCGCCGTGTGTGCTTCGCAACGAGGGCGATCTCGTGATCCTCGAATGCTCCGAATCCCAACCCGCCGGGTTTCTGGCCCGGATCGGCGACTTCCTGATCCCGCACACGCGGCGAGTCGCAATCGACCTGGCGGAGGGAATCGCCGCTTGATGGCGTGACGGCGGATGGGTCGTTGCGGGTGCGCCTGGCCGCCGGGTTCGGTACCCTCGCATCCATGACGGTCCAGCTCCCGCCGGTCGATCCGGCGCTCGTCGAGGAGGCGGCGACGCTATCTCCCGCGGCGGCCCGGGCCCGCCACGCGGAGCTCGTGGAGCAGGTCAACCGCGCGAACGAGCTGTACCACGTGCAGGACGCGCCAGAGATCAGCGACGCCGAGTACGACCAGCTCTTCCGCCGGCTGGTCGCGATGGAATCGGCGCATCCGGAGCTGGTCACACCCGAGTCGCCGACCCAGCGCGTCGGTGGCGCGCCGACCGGCTTGTTCGATGAGGTTCGCCATCGGCGCCCGATGCTGTCGCTGGCCAATGCCTTCAGCCATGACGAGCTGCGGGCGTTCGATGCCCGGGTGCGCCGGGGCCTCGGCCTCCCTGCCGCCCCCGCCGAGGCACCCGACCTGCGCTACGTGGCCGAGCTCAAGATCGACGGTCTCGCGATCACCCTGCGCTACGAGGCTGGCCGGTTCGTCCAGGGCGCAACGCGGGGCGACGGGACGGCCGGCGAGGACGTCACGCCGAACCTCCGGACGATCCAGGCGATCCCGCACCGCATCTCGTCCACGGCCTCACTCGACGTCCGGGGCGAGGTCTACATGCCCAGGAAGGAGTTCGAGCGGATCAACGCCGAGCGCGAAGCCGCCGACCTGCCGCTCTACGCCAATCCGCGCAACAGCGGGGCAGGATCGCTCCGCCAGAAGGATGCGGAGGTGACGGCACGTCGCCTGCTCTCGGCGTGGACGTACCAGTTGATCGAGGAGTCCGCCGTCGGGCCGACCGGGGACGAGGCAGGGACGACCGTCGATTCCGCGGCCGTGGGCGTGACCAACCAGGCGGGTGCGCTCGATCGACTCGGCGCGCTCGGCTTCCCGGTCGAGCCGCACCGGGAGGCGGGACTCGACATCGAGGGCGTGATCGCCTTCACCGAACGCTGGCGCGAGGAGCGCCACGGGCTGCCCTACGAAACCGACGGAGTCGTGGTCAAGGTCGACCGGTTCGACCAGCAGGCGCAGCTCGGGATGGTCAGCCGCGCACCGCGCTGGGCGACTGCGTTCAAGTTCCCGCCCGAGCAGGTCGAATCCTTCGTCGAGGACATCGTGCCGTACGTGGGCCGGACGGGGACGCTCACCCCCGTCGCGCACCTGACCCCGACCAAGGTGGCGGGCTCGACCGTGGCGCGCGCCACGCTGCACAACCTGGACGAGGTCCGCCGCAAGGACATCCGGATCGGGGACTGGGTCGTGCTCC
Organism: Chloroflexota bacterium; assembly: GCA_040882425.1. Classification (GTDB taxonomy): domain Bacteria; phylum Chloroflexota; class Limnocylindria; order Limnocylindrales; family CSP1-4; genus SPCO01. Next base: position 2,994 of record JBBEBJ010000056.1, read on the forward strand.
AGAAGGCCGGCGACGTGATCCCCGAGGTCGTCCGCCCGCTGACCGAGCGGCGGTCGGGCACGGAGCGTGAGTACGAGATGCCGGCGACGTGTCCGGTCTGCAGCACGGCGATCGCCCGCGACGAGGGCGCCGTCCGGCATTACTGCCCCAACCCGGCGTGTCCTGCCCGGGTCGGCCAGGAGTACGGCCATTTCGCGGGACGGGGCGGGATGGACATCGAAGGCGCCGGCTGGAAGGTGATCGAGCAGCTCCTCCAGACCGGGATGCTCAATCGGCGTGGCGACTTCTATCGCTGGTCGGTGGAGGACCTCGAAGGTCTCGAACGGTTTGGTCGCAAGTCGGCGGAGAACCTCTACAACGCGATCCAGCGGTCCCGGCGGCGGCCGCTCGAGCGGCTGATCGCCGCGCTCGGGATCCCGCAGGTCGGCTGGACGACCGCGATCGACCTCGCAGCGTGGCTGGCCGCCGAGGTCCCGGCCGGCGACGGGTGGTTGCATGCGGCGGCCAAGCGCCTGCGGCAGGTCGCCACCGAGACACCGGACCGCTTCGAGGAGATCGAGGGCGTCGGGCCGACGGTCGCCGCGAGCCTGGCGGCCTGGTTCGGCGGGGACGGGCCCGGATACGCGATCCTCGAGGATCTCGCCGACGCCGGCGTCGAGCCTGGGCTGCCCGCACCGCGCGCCGCGGCAGCGGCAACGGGCGCGCTGTCCGGTAGAACGGTTGTCGTCACAGGGACACTCGAGGGGTTCACTCGCCCGGAGGCGGAGGAGGCGATCCGCGCGGCCGGCGGCAAGCCGGGTGGCTCGGTCTCGAAGAAGACCGACTACGTCGTGGCCGGCGAATCGGCTGGCTCAAAGCTGGCAAGGGCGCAGGAGCTGGGCATCCCGGTCCTCGACGAGGCCGGCTTCCGCGAGCTCCTCAGCGGCGACCCCTCGCGTATCGTTCCATGAGCTCGCTCACGGCGGCACGAGCGGCCGCCGACTCCGGCTGATCGCCAAAGACGATCCCGTTGGGCCCCCAGCGGCTGATCTGGGTCATCGCGTTGACGATGGCGTCATGGGCGAGCGCACGACCGCGACCCGCCTCGACCTGCCCGGTGACCAGGTAACGGCGGACCACGTCAAAGGGAGCGAACCACCGCTCGATCCGGATCCGGTCACCCTCGCGGAGCGTTTCGAGCCACTCGTCGTCGCCGACCGGGTGGGGGTCGTGCTCGGCTCGATGGCGTACCAGGTCAACCCGGAGACCGAAGCGCTCGAGACTCGGCATCCGGCCGTCGTCGTCGACGGTCCGGTAGCAGATCGGGCAGGTCGGCAGCTCCACGTCATCGCGTGGTCGCTCGCCGAATGGCAGCCCACAGCGGCGACAGAAGCTCGCGAGGCTGCTTCCCGCCGGCGTCCCGCACTGCAGGCAGGCCGTATCGATCATCAATCCGTGTTCCCCCGTTCCCGAATCCTGCTCGAGCCCGGCTCGTACCCGGTCGAGTCCTTCCATCGCGCGCCCGTCCGCCAGCCATGCCAGTAACCGGGGTGACCTCTGGTTGGTTCAGGATGCGCGATACGTCCCGGGTGGACCATGGCTCCATCGGGTGGTCCGGGCGAAACGGTCGACCCACCAGCCGGGCGGGACTTTCGTTTCCGCCCGCTCCGTCTCAGCCCAGGGCATGGTCGAACTGGCCCCAGATCGCGTTCGGCTGCCAGTCCGGCATCTCGCCGCGGATCATCCGCGGTGCCCCCCAGGCGTCCGTCCAGCCGGCAGCGCGGAGTCGCTCCATGCCGATCCGGTTGTCCTCGAGCAACCCCGCCCGGACGCGCCTGTCCGGGCCTGCCGCGAGCCGACGCGCATCGAGGATCGCGAGGGCATCGTCGGGATCGGGCGCGATCGTCGCCCCGCCGCCCCATGGCGCACGGACTACGAAGCCACCCAGGCCGCCGTCCGGGCGCTCGAGACAGCGTGTCGTCTCCGGGCTCGCAAAGGCCGCCAGCAGGTGCGTGCGATCCTCGCCGGTCGCGGCCGCATCGAGCGACGCCATCGCAGAGAGATCGGGTGGTCGATACGGTCGGATCCGCGGGTCGGCCTCGCCCGGCGCCCGCCCCGGCGCCTCCAGGATCCGGTAGTGGGTCTGCACCTCGAACCCGAACCGCTCGTAGAGTGGTCGGCCGGCCTCGGTGGCGACCAGGACCAATGCCCGACAACCCGCTGACTCCGCGGCCTCGATCGTCGTCCGCGTAAGCGCCCTCCCGAGACCTTGACCGCGCCATGCAGGGTCGACCCAGATCGTGCCGATCCAGGCGACCGGCCCGCTGACGGTCGTCACCCCCGTGCCGACGATCGTCCCGTCCACCTCGGCGACGATCGGCCGGCATTGCGGATGGCCCACGACCCAGGTCATCTTGACCCGCCGGTCCCCCCAGCCGGACCGCAGGATCGCCTCGGCGGTGGGGTCGGCATCGGCCGGCGTCATAACGCGGATCGTCGGCAGCTGCACGAGGCGATCGTACCGGGCGCGTCGGATATCATCGGCTCATGGCGACCCTGTCACGCTCGGACGTGGAGCACGTTGCGCACCTCGCGCGTCTCGGTCTCACGGACGAGGAGCTGACCCGGCTGGAAGGCCAGCTCAACCACATCATCGACCAGTACACGATCCTGACCGAGCTGCCGACGGACGACATCGCGCCGACGGCCCAGACGATCGAGCTGGAGAACATCCTGCGCGATGACGTCGTGCAGCCATCACTCGCCGTCGAAGCCGTCCTTGCCAACGCGCCGTCCCGCGATGGCGACTTCATCGTCGTGCCCGCGATCCTCGACGAGCGCTAGCATCACGGATGACCGACCTGACGCGCCTTCGGGCGCACGAGATGGCCGCGCTCCTGCGTTCGGGCGAGGTCTCGTCGCGCGAGCTGACCGAGGCGCATCTCACGGCCGCCGAACGCGACAACCGCGCCCTCAACGCATGGCTGACCATCGATCGCGACCGTGCGCTCGGCGAGGCCGACGCCGCCGACGTCCGGCTCGCGGCCGCGCGAACGGGTGGCCCCGTCGCGCTCGATCGGCTCCGGCCGTTGCTCGGGATCCCGGTCGCGCTCAAGGACCTGGTGTCCGTCGCCGGCGGTCAGTGCACGGCCGGCTCGCGGATCCTCGAGGGCTACCTCGCGCCGTACGACGCGCACATCACCGAGCGGCTGCGCGAGGCGGGCGCCGTGATCCTGGGCAAGACCAACATGGACGAGTTCGCGATGGGCTCGTCGACCGAGCACTCGGCCTACGGTCCGACGGCCAACCCGTGGGCGCTCGACCGGGTCCCCGGCGGCAGCAGCGGCGGCTCGGCGGCGGCCGTGGCCGCCTTCCACACCCCGTTGTCGATCGGCACCGACACCGGCGGCTCGATCCGCCAGCCCGCCGCGTTGTGCGGGATCGTCGGGATGAAGCCGACCTACGGGCGAGTCAGTCGGTACGGGATCGTAGCGTTCGCCAGCTCGCTCGACCAGATCGGGCCCCTCGCGCGCGATGCCCGCGACGCCGCGGCGCTCCTTCACGCAGTCGCGGGTCGCGACGATCGCGACTCGACCTCATCGCCCGAACCGGTGCCTGCCACGCTGGCCGCCCTGCCGGCGAGTGACGCCGAGGCGGCCGCGGGGCTGCGCGGCAAGCGGCTGGGTCTGCCCCTTGAGTATTTCGTCGCCGGCATGGAGCCCGGGGTCGAGGCGCGCGTCCGGGAGGCGGTGGCCGCTCTCGCAGCCGCCGGCGCGACGATCGAAGAGGTCAGCCTGCCGCACACGGACTACGGCCTCGCGACGTACTACATCGTGGCCCCGGCCGAGGCGTCGGCCAACCTCGCCCGGTACGACGGGCTGCGCTACGGTCCGCACCAGGCCGAGGGTGACGTCCTGGCCAACTACCTGGCGACCCGCGGCCGCGGTTTTGGGCCGGAGGTCAAGCGCCGGGTCATGCTCGGCACCTACGCCCTGTCCGCGGGCTACTACGACGCCTACTACCTCAAGGCGCAGAAGGTGCGGACATTGATCAAGGCGGACTTCGATACGTTGTGGGCGCAGGGCTTCGATGCGCTCGTCGCGCCGACCAGTCCGACGGTCGCCTTCCGCTTTGGCGAGCGCCTCGCAGATCCGGTCGCGATGTACCTGTCCGACGCCTGCACCCTGCCGGTCAACATGGCCGGACTGCCCGGGATCTCGATCCCGTGCGGTCTGTCCGAGGGTCTGCCGGTTGGGCTTCAGCTGATCGGCGCTCCATGGTCCGAGGCCGGGTTGTTCGGCCTGGCGCGGGGATACGAGGCGATCACCGCCACGGACGACTGGCGGAGGGTCGAGCCGACCGGGCTGCCGCTCGCCGCCGATCCATCCACCCCGACGCCGCGGGAACGCGCCGCGTGATGGTCCTCCGCGCGTTACCCGGCTGGCGACCGGTCCACCGGCAGCGGCATCCGTTCGGCCTCGGACAAAAGGGGCGCTCCGGCTCTCGCCTTTCGTGGTCCGGACGCGGACCATGACCGGACAAGGAGGTACGCCATGTTGAAACGGATCATCGTCGGCGCGGGCATCGCCGGAATCAGTTGGGCTTCGTACGTCGGCATCCGCCGCTGGCGGGCGACCTGGGGCGTCGACCCGGACGAGGCGGCCAGGACGTTCCCCGGTGACGACCTGGTCGCAGCGGCCAGTTCGAGCGATACGCGCGGGATCACGATCGAGGCGCCCGCCGAGCTCGTCTGGCCGTGGCTCGTGCAGATGGGCTTCGGCCGCGGCGGCTGGTACAGCATCGACCAGCTAGACATGCGCGGCCCGAGCGCCGATCACATCGTCGAGGAATGGCAGTCACTCGCGGTCGGTGACATTGTGCCGACTCACCCGGGCGGCGGGTTCGTGGTCAAGGTCCTCGAACCCGGCCGGGCGCTGGTGCTCTACGCTGACACGGCGACCATGCAACCGCTCGAGGCAACCGCGACCGACGCGGTCCCGGCCGGCCTGGCGGCGTCAGGCGCGTTCATGTCCGCAACGCCGAGCCAATTCGCCGCCAGCTGGGCCTTCGTCGTAGAGCCGCTCGACTCCCGCCGCTCGCGCCTGATCGAGCGTGTCCGCTACTGGGGCGAAGAGGGGAGTCCGCTCACGAAGGTTGCCCTGTCGATGCTGGGGTTGGGCGTGTTCGTGATGATGCAGCGCCAGATGGTCGGCATCCGGTCCCGGGCGGAGCGGCTGGCCGTGGAGCGGACCCTCCATCCGGCCGTGGTCACCGACACGGTGCCGGGGAACGGCCACGGCCCGGAGCTCAAGGAAACGGTGGTCGCCACCTCCGCGCAGGCCTGAACCGCTGGGCGGTCGGCGACGCCGGTCGGCCGCCCACGTTCACCCGACGGTCCGGCAGATGCCGTAGGCTGTGCCGGCCATGACCACCGAGCTCGACCCGGTCGCCCCGCCGGCGACCGCCCCGGATCGTCCACCCATTGCCCAACGAGCGCTCGCCGAACGCGTGCGGGCCGTGCCGCCGTCGGGGATCCGTCGGTTCTTCGACATCCTGGCGACGATGGACGACGTCATCAGCCTCGGGGTGGGCGAGCCCGACTTCGACACGCCACGGGTGATCGTGGAGGCGGGCGTCGAGAGCCTCCGTGAAGGCCGGACCCATTACACGTCGAACTTCGGCACCCTCGAGCTGCGACGCGCGCTCGCCGCCCACCTCGAGCGCCGCTACGGCGTGGCCTACGATCCGGAGACGGAGCTGCTGATCACCGTCGGGGCATCCGAGGCGGTCGACCTGGCGCTGCGCGCCACCTGTGATCCGGGCGACGAGGTCATCCTGCACGAGCCGTCATACGTCTCGTACGTGCCGGCCGTTGTGTTCGCCGGCGGGGTCGTCCGCCATGTCGCCACCCGGTTCGAGGACGACTTCGCCCTCGATCCGGCAGCCGTCGAAGCCGCCGTCACGGAGCGCACGAAGGCGCTCTTCCTCGGTTACCCGTGCAACCCGACCGGCGCGGTCCTCCCAGAGGCCGTCCAGGACGAACTGGCGGCGATCGCCGTCCGCCACGACCTGCTCGTCTACAGCGACGAGATCTACGACCGCCTCGCCTACGGGACGTATCGCCACCGGGCGATGAGCGCCCTTCCCGGGATGCGCGAGCGGACGATCCTGATGGGCGGATTCTCCAAGGCCTACGCCATGACCGGCTGGCGGGTCGGCTACCTCGCGGCGCCAGCCGCGATCCTGGAAGGCATCGTCAAGGTTCACCAGTACGGGATCATGTCGGCGCCCACGGTCGCCCAGGATGCCGCGCTGGTCGCGCTCGTCGAGGGCGAGGCGGACGTCGAGCGGATGGTCGCCGAATACGACCGCCGCCGCCGCCTGCTCGTCGACGGGCTCAACGCGCTCGGGCTCGAGACGTTCGAGCCGCGCGGCGCGTTCTATGCCTTTCCCCGGATCGGCTCGACCGGCCTGTCCGCCGACACGTTCACCGAGCGGCTCCTGACCGAGGAGCGCGTGGCGGTCGTCCCGGGTGATGCCTTCGGCCCGTCAGGGGCCGGCCACGTCCGGATGTGCTACGCGACCTCGTACGAGCAACTGGAAGAGGCGCTGCGCCGGATCGGGCGGTTCGTGGCGCGGGTCCGCGACGAGGCGCCGTTCCCGGCGGCGCCGTCAGCGGACGCGCCGTCAGCGGACGCGCCGGCCTCGGCCTGACCCGGATCGCGAGGGTTCAGCCGCTGGCCGTCCCGCGGGCTTCGCGCCGTTCCAGGGCCTCCTCGATCGCCCAGATGGCTAGCGGCCGCAGGTAGAGGCTGGCGCGGTAGTTGCCATCGGCGTCGTACGCCTCGGGCGTCCTGAACCAGAGCCCCCGTTCATACGTGACCGCCGCGGCGCCGCGAGCGGTCTCCCAACCCGCCTCGGTCAGCCCGCGCCCGAGCATGAAGGCGGCGAGCGCGTAGGTCGTGCCGACCCAGACCTCGCTCGATTGTTCGCTGGTCTCGTCGACCGTCCCGTCCGTGTGCATCCCGTTGACGGCTCCCATCAGGCCGTCGGCAAAACCGCGGACGTTGAGCTGATGGATCGTGCGCAACGCGGTGTCGATCCGATCAGCGGGCAGCAGATCGCCGAGGCCCGTCGCGTCCGCGTACCACTGCCCACAGAGCTGGTCGGCCATGACGCTATCCGAGCTCGGGCCGGCACCGTCGTCGTAGGCATAGTGGTCGTCGCGCCAGAGCCTGCGGTCGAACGCGATCCGGCCGCGCTCGAACCATGCCTCCCACCGCCGGGCGTCCTCGACGCGCCCGAGGCGTCGCGCCATCGCCCCGGCGGCGACCACGGCAGCCAGCCAGAGCGAGCCGCCGTAGGCCGAGGGCCCGTGCATCGGCCAGGTGTCATAGGTCTGGTCAGGCAGCCCTTCATGCTCCGGCAGGCCGTCACCGTCGCGATCGTGCTCGGCCAGCCGCCGCAGCACCGCATCGACCGCCGGAAAGGCATCGTGGATCAGCGCATCGCCGCCGACCGGGTCGGCAACCGCGTCACGCCACACCTGGAGGACGAACTTCGGCCCGAGGTCCTTCCACGCGCTGACGTCCTGGTAGCGATAGCGGTTGGGGCGGTAGAAGGGATCGTCATCCGGACCACCCAGGTCGTGCGGGACGGTTCCGCCCACCTTGCGGGCCGCGGCCAGGCCGGACGCCACGATCGTGACGATGTCCGGGTCGTCGACCGCGATCGCGGCGAGCAGGTCGCGAATGCCGCGCGCTTCGAGCTGCGGGAAGAGCCGAAGCACGGCGAACGAGGCGTAGAAATCCACGTCGACGGTGTCGTAGTAGGCGTAGTCCCGGTCGAGACACTCGAGCAGGGCGAACCGGCCGGGATCGTTGGGATCCGGCTCCGGGCCCCCCACCTCCCCGGCCTCCCAGAACGTGCCGCCGTCGACGAGGAAGTAGAGCTCGTTGAACAGGGCCGCCTTGTACCAGTCCGGCCGGTCCCGAGCGTCCAGGACCGGGCGCTGCCACGACTCGATCGCCGCGCGCCAGACCGGCGCCTGCTCCAGCGCGTGCGTCGCGAGCTCGAACGCGCGTTCGCCGGTCCGGCCCCAGGTTCGCGTGTAGCGCTTCCACCATTGCCGTCCGCCGCCGAATTCGACGACCGGCAGGTCCCACGCGAGCGCGAACCGCAGCGACCGACGCTCACCCGCCGCCAGCTCGACGGTCGCCGCCACCGCCGCGCCGATCGCCTCGCCGACATCGCTCGGCCGCCGGTCGTCGGATGGGTCGAGTCGGCCGTCGGCGGCAAAATCGGCCCACATCTCGGTGTCTGACTGTGCGTCGAATCGGGTACGGACGGACACACTGACGCCGGGCGCGCGGGACGCCGCGATCGCGAGCGTCCCGCGCAGGCCCGGCGGAGCACCGGCGGGGGCGTGGAGGACCGCACCGCCGGCATGGGGAGATTCGATGGTCTCGTGCCAGGCGCCGGGGGGCGCCGCCTGGCTGGGGTCGGCCGCCGGGTCCTGCCACGTCAGCATGATCCCGATGGTCAGGGGGTCCGGTCCCGTGTTCTCGACCCACCACTCGAAGGCCCCGACCGGCAGGGCACTCGATTCGAGGTCGCCGCCGATGACCGGGCTCAGCTGCTCGCCGGTCAGACGAACGCCGAGCACGTCCGGCTCGAAGGTCTGCCAGGCCCGAGGGAACAGGGCGTGATAGCTTCCGCCACCGACCGGCAGGTCCCAGCCCCACGCGGGCAGCGTGGCGGGTCTGAGGGTGGACAGGACGGTCGCCCGGCCCTGGACCCCGGGTCCGCCCACGTAGATCGCGAAACCGTCGGCGGCAACCGGCTCGAACGCGTGGTTGCCGACCTCGAGATGCCAGCGCGCGGCGTCACCGCGATGCGTACGCCCGATGCTCCCGGTCCCGAGGCCGCCGATCGGCACGCCGCCCCACGGACCATCGTCGAACATCGGAAGGGGGACGCGGGGATGGCCGACGTCCGGACACGGCAGGCCCATGGGCCGGCGCCAGGCAACGGCCGGGATCAGCGGCAGCGACGTGTCGGGGTTGTCTAGGCCAGCGGCCATTGAGCTGCCGTCGTCGTCGCGGGCCTGTCTGGGTCAATCCGCTCGGCGAGCGCCCGCACGTCCGCTCCCGCGATGCCCGTGTCGACGTTGCCCACTTCCCATTGCTCGACGAGCGTGACCGTCGAGCCCGGCGCGAGCTCGCCGAGCGGCCCGAGCAGCTCGAGCTCCAGGTAGCGGCTGCCCACATAGACCTCGACGTTGCATCCAAGGTCGGGATGTGGCTGGCCGGGAAGCGGCTCGAACCGCCTGACCAGGCTCGTCCCGTCCCGGACATATCCGACCCAGCCGACGTCGTTGAAGTAGCCGAGCTTGAGGTCGGGGCCGGCCAGCGCATCCAGTGTCAGCAGCCCGTCACGTGGCCGGAACCGCGGGTCCTCCCACGAGGTGTACGGCCAGAGCACGAGCGTCCGGTTTGGGCGAACGTGGTGACCGGAGGTTGCAGCCCGCTGCGGCAGGAGCACGGTTCCGCCAAGTGGCAGCTGGGTGATCGACCACGGGGCGAGCTCGATCGTCTGGTCGCCGACATTCTGCAGGGCGTGACACACACGGAGCGCGGCCCGGTCCGCGTCCAGGCGGAGCGTCATCGAACGGACCAGCCCAGTGGGCAGCTCGGCCAGACCGGTCAGGCGGATGCCGTCGATTTCCGCCTCGACCACCAGGCCATGACCGTCCGGGACGGCCACCCGATCCGGGTCCTCGGGAGCGAACCACAGCCGGTGCCCGCCGAAGAGCTCGTACCGACCGTGCGGCGTGTCCCACCCATCACCCGGGGTCTCAGCAAGAATGTTGACCGGCGAGCCCGTCAGGCCCAGCCGGACGATCCGTGGGCCGGCCGTCGCAAGCACGTCGACCCACGCGTGGTCGTTCGCAAGCCGCCGGGTCGCATGGCCGTGATAGGGGTCACCGAGCCGGTCGTACGTCGCTGGTGCCGCGTCGCTCGCGCTCACGAGGCCTCCTCGACCGATGCCCCGATCAGTGCCTCGACCTCGACGTCGGCGCCCGGCTCCGAGGGGAGTGGCACGAGATTGCCGTCGATCGGCGACCCGTTGACAACGAGCCGCGTCACCCGGCCGTCACGTGCCATCCCGGCAGCAGCCTCCCGCACCACGATCCGGTACGTCGCGCCGCGGAACCGCCGGGTCATCCGGATCTCGCCCCAGCCGGCTGGCAGCCGCGGATCGATCCGCAGGCCGTCCAGCTCGGGCCGGATCCCGACGATCCACTGTGTCGCCGCCACGTAGTTCCAGGCCGCCGTCCCGCTCAGCCACGAGTTCTTCGCCTCGCCGTGCGTGGGCGCGTCGCGGCCGGCGATCATCTGGGCGTACGCGTATGGCTCGCAGCGGTGGATTTCGGAGATCGCCTCGCGCGCTGATGGATTGATCCGCAGGTAGTAGTCCAGGGCGCCCTCGGGGTTCCCCGCCATGACCTCCGCGATCATCAGCCACGGGTTCGTATGGCAGAAGACCCCGCCATTCTCCTTGTAGCCCGGCGGGTACGACGAGATCTCGCCCAGGCGCAGCTGATAGTCGGAGTACGGCGGCTGCTGGAGGACGATCCCGTGCGGGGTGGCGAGTCGTTCGCGCACGGCCGCAAGCGCCTGCCCCGCCCGTCCGTCGTCGAGCCCGATCCCGGCCAGGACGCAGATCCCCTGCGGTTCGATGAAGATCTGGCCCTCGGCGTTCGCGGCCGAACCAATCGGTTCACCAAAGAAGTCGTACGCCCGGCGGAACCATTCCCCGTCCCAGCCGTGGGCGTCGACCGCCGCCACCATGTCCGCCGCGGCTGCCCGCAGGCGACCCGCCTCGGAGGCGTCCCCCCGGTGCGCGGCGATGCCGGCCAGCTCGTTCGCCGCCAGGACGAAGAGGCCGGCGATGAAGACCGACTCGGCCACGCCGCCTTCGCGGTTCTGGGTGGTCTGGAACGATTCACCCGGTGTGTCGGAAAAGCAGTTGAGGTTGAGACAGTCGTTCCAGTCGGCCCGCCCGATCAGCGGGAGTCCATGTGGGCCCAGGCGTTCGAGCGTGTAGTCGATCGCCCGGCGGAGGTGATCGTCGAGCGGACGCTCCGTGCCCGGGGCGTTGTCGTACGGGACGGCTGCGTCGAGGATCCCGAAGTCGCCCGTCTCCTTGATGTAGGCCGCAACAGCCAGCACGAGCCATGCCGGATCGTCGTTGAAGCCCGATCCCACCGCGTCGTTGCCACGCTTCGTCAGCGGCTGGTACTGGTGGTAGGCGCCGCCGGTCGGGAGCTGGGTCGCGGCGATGTCGAGGATTCGCTCGCGGGCGCGCTCGGGAATCATGTGCACGAACCCGAGCAGGTCCTGGTTCGAATCGCGGAAGCCCATCCCGCGGCCGATCCCGGATTCGTAGAGCGACGCCGACCGCGAGAGGTTGAACGTGACCATGCACTGGTAGGCGTTCCAGATATTCACCATCCGGTCGAGATGTTCGTTCCCGGTCTGCACCTGCAGCGCCCCGAGCCACTCGTCCCAGCGTTTGCCGAGTGCGGAGAACGCCGCATCGGCGGTCGCCGGTTCGAGATAGCGCGCGATCAGGGGGCGGACGCGTCGCTTGTCGATCGTCTGCGACCTGGGCGGGTCGAACTTGGCGTCCTTCGGGTTCTCCGCATACCCGAGCACGAAGATCACGTCGCGCGTCTCGCCCGGCGCGAGCTCGAGCCGAACCTGGTGTGCGCCGATGGGCTGCCAGCCGTGCGCGATCGAGCCTGACGTTGTCCCACGCTCGACAGCGATCGGGCGATCCCAGCCGCGGTACGGGCCGAGGAACGCGTCTCGCGACGTGTCGAACCCGGCCGATCGCTCCGAGCAGGCGAAATAGGCGAAATGGTCCCGCCGTTCGCGGTACTCGGTCTTGTGGTAGATGACACGGTCCTCGACCTCGACCTCGCCGATCGAGTAATTGCGCTGGAAGTTGGTGGCGTCGTCCTGGGCATCCCACAGGCAGAACTCGATGGTGCCGAACAGCGACAGCCGCGCCGGCACGGGCCGCGCGTTCGAGATCCTCGCATGCCAGATCTCGAGCGTTTCGCCGGGTGGCACGAAGTAGCGCGTCTCCGCGCGAATGCCCGCCCGGCTCGAGGCGATCGTCGTGTAGCCCATGCCGTGGCGGCACTCGTAGTCGTCCAGCGCGCCGAGGGTAGGCTGCCAGCTCGGGCTCCAGGATTCGCCGGTCTCGTCGTCGCGAAGGTACAGGTACCGCCCGCCGAGATCGAGCGGGGCGTTGTTGTAGCGGTAGCGGGTCAGCCGTCGCAGCCGGGCGTCCCGGTAGAACGAATAACCGCCGGCGGTGTTGGAGATGATCCCGAAATAGTCCTCGCTGCCCAGGTAGTTGATCCAGGGCAGGGGAGTGTCCGGCTGGGTGATGACGTATTCTCGACGTTCGTCGTCGAAATGACCGAACCGCATGGGTCGGCTACTTCTCGACGCCGGTGATGACGACACCGCGCATGAACGCTCGCTGGGCGAGGAAGAAGATCACGACCGGGACCGCGATGGTCATGATCGCGCTGGCCTGGACCAGCGGCACCCTGGTGACGTACAGCGCGGCGAACTGCTGCACACCGAGGGTCAGCGGCCACAGTTCGGGGTTCCCGCCCACGTAGACCAGGGCCAGCAGGAACTCGTTCCAGCTGTAGAAGAAATGGAACAGCGCCACGGCCGTGATCGCCGGGATGGCCTGCGGCACGATTACCGAGCGCAGGATCCGGAACGGGCTGGCGCCGTCGATCATGGCCGCCTCGTCGAGGTCCCGCGGGATCGTCATGAAGTACTGCCGCAACAGGAACACGTTGTAGGCATTGGCGAAGAAGTGCGGGACGATCAGCGGCAGCCATGTGCCCGCCCAGCCGATCCTCGAGAAGATGATGTAGGAGGGCACGAGCGTCGCCTGGGCGGACAGCATGATCGTGGCCAGCAGGACCAGGAACAGCGGTCCCTTGAAGCGGAAGCGGAAGCGGCTGAAGCCGTAGGCCACGGCGATCGCCGATCCGACCGCGCCGATCGTGCTCGTGACCGCGATGAAGACGGTGTTGCCCAGCAGCCGCGGGAATTCGATCTCGTCCCAGACCTGGCCAAAGTTGGCGATCTTGGGGTCGAAGACGTAGACGGGTGCGAGCGTTCGCCAGCGGCCCTGCCAGAAGATGACGCCGGCCTGGGGGTTGGCCGGGTCGATGAAGTCGGAATCCTCGCGCCCCTTCCGCACGATCGCCAGGTCGCGGGTCGTACCGTCGATCGTCACGGTGAGCAGCGGGTAGACCTTGCCCTCGTACTCGAACGACTGGGCGGTGACCGGGTAGACCGGCGCGGACGAGTCGGTGATCTGCTGCTGGTCCTTGAGCGCGGTCAGCCCCATGTACGCCAGGGGCATCAGGAAGCCGCTCATGACGGCGATGGCGACCATGGTCATGGCCGCGCGGCCGGTGAACTTGCGGAGTGACCGGCGCAGCGGCGATGCCGGCGCAGCCCGCGCGGCCACGGCCGCCATCAGCGTTCCGCCGCGTAGTAGACCCAGCGGCGCGCCGACCAGAACAACAGCATCGTCACGCCGAGGATGACGCCGAACAGCACCCAGCCCAGGGCCGACGCGTACCCCATCTGGTTGAACACGAAGGCTTCGCGGTAGAGGTTGACGTTGAACAGGTTTGTCGAATCGTCCGGGATCCCGTTCTTCAGCACCCACGGCTGGATGAAGACCTGGAAGCTGGTCACGAAGGAGATGAGGACGTTGTAGAAGATGATTGGCGTGATCAGGGGAACGGTGACGCTCCGGAAGGTGCGCCAGGCCCCCGCCCCGTCGACCTTGGCTGCGTCGTACAGCTCGGTGGGCACGCCCTGGAGACCGGCGATGAAGATCAGCATCATGTTGCCGACCCCCCAGATCCCGATCAGCGCGAGGGCCACCAGTACCCACGACGAATCGGCGATCCAGTCCGGGCCCTGCAGCCCGAAGATCCCGAGAATCCGATTCACCCAGCCGGTGGATCCGTTCAGGACGCCCACCCAGATCAGTGTTGCCGCCACGAGCGGGATCTGGATCGGCATGTAGAAGAGCGTCCGGAGGACGTTCTTGCCCGCCACGCGCTGGGAGTTGAGCAGCATCGCCAGGCCAAGCGCGAAGCCCAGGTTCAGCGGGACCGTGATGGCGATGAAGCGGACGGTGATGGCCATCGAATGGGCGATGGCGCTGTCGGACAGCAGTCGCTCGTAGTTCCGCAGGCCGATGAAGTTGATCTCATCCGGCTTCCGCAGGTCGAAGTCCGTGAAGCTGAAGATGAGCGCCGCCGCCATCGGCAGGAACATGAACAGGACGAACCCGATGATCCAGGGGGAGATGAACGCGTAGCCCCACAACGCCTCGCGGCGGGCGATCCCGCCACCGACCCGACCCTGGCCGACGACCGACCCCGGGAGAGCGGCTTCGCGAGGCGTGCTGGTCATCGGGGCCCTCGTCGCATGCGGGGTGTTGGGGCGCGCCGCTCAAGCGCCGGCGCGCCCCGGTCCGGGTTGGCTAGTTGACTTCGTCGAAGAGACCCTGGAGGGTCCCCCGAAGGATCTCCGCCTCGGCGGCGATGTCCAGACCAGCAGTCGTGATGAGCTTCTCCTGGAACGCCTTGATCGCGGCGTCCGACTTCAGGAAGTTCGGCATGTCGGCCTCATGGCTGGGGACGTCCGGGTAGCCCAGCATATCCAGCGCAACCTGCCAGTTGATCTCGTTCGGTGCAAAGCGAGCGTCGAGCGCATCGAAGAAGGCGCCTTGCTTGCTCTTGACGGCCGGCAGCGCGCCGTAGCGGGCGATCAGCGTGTCGTTGTTGAGCAGGTAGGTCAGAACCTCGAATGCCTCTTCCGGGTGGGCGGTCTTCTCCATGATGCCGAAGGTGTCGGCATGGAGCTTGGCGGTCGTGGTGCCGCCGTCGGACGGCGGAACCGCGATGCCAAAGTTGGGCGTGTTTGGCTCGCCGTCGGCGGGCCACACGCAGCAGGTGTACCAAAGGTGGACGAAGTCCATCGCCACGCGCCCCGACTGGAACGCGTTATCCGGACCGAGGAGATCCGAGCGATTCTCGGTGCCGTCGGGGATGAACTGGTCCTTGAACATGCCGTCGTAGTACCACTGCCACGCCTCGACCCAGTTCTCCGGGATCACGGCGTTGCCGTCGGCACCGACGACGTGACCGGCGCCGCGCTGGGTACCCCAGCCACGCGGGTCGGTCCACTGCATGTAGTAGCCCCACTGGTCGGTGTTGGAGCCGTCAAATGCCGCGGAGGTGGCGTCGTTGCCCGCCTTGTCGACGGTCAGTTTCTTGGCCAGCTCGGTCAGGGTGTCCCAGTTCCACTCCTGGCCGTCGTACTGGTCGCCGACCTTCTCGGGCGGGTAGGGCAGACCGGCCTCGTCGAACAGGTCCTTGTTGTAGTAGATGAACGAGGGATAGATCGCGAATGGGATGCCGACCTGACCGCCGAAGCCTTCCGCGTAGGCTTCGAGCAGGGCCGGATCGAGGTCGCTCGTGTCAAAGCCCGACGATGCGATGTACGGCTCGAGGTCGAGCAGCTGATCGCCGTAGCTGTAGAAGCCACGGAAGCCGACCGGTCCGATGATATCGGGCGGGTTGCCGGCCGCGATCTGCGTGCTCAGGATGTCGTAGGCCGTCGTGTTCTGGTAGATCTCGAGGCTGAGGACGATCTCGTCCTGCGACGCGTTGAACTCGGCCACGACCGCCTGCTCGTCGGCGATCTGGTCAGGCTGCGCGCCCGTGCCAAGGCCGACGAACCAGCGGATCAGGACCTTCCCGTCCGCGGTTAGGCCGCCCTCGGCGGTCTCGATCGGCTCCGGCGTCACCGCGATGGGCGTCGGCGTCGCCGCCGCCTCGGTTGGTTCCGCCGTTGGGGCCGTGCTGGCTGTCCCGCCACCGCAAGCCGCCAGTACCAGGGCAACAACGCCCAGCAGGACGAGCAGGGTGCGTGGGGCGGATCTCGTTCCGTTCTTCACTGCCGATTCCTCCACTCGATACTGAGATCGACCTGATCTCTCCTCTCCGGGAACCTGGACCTATGGTTTGGGTGGCTCCTCCGATCCGTTGGGCCGCCCGCCGGTCGCCGGCCGGCTCAGGGCGAATGCCTCCCGGCGCTCGAGGCGCGCTTCACCAGCTCGGTGGCCAGGATCACGCGCCGTTGGACCCGGTCCGTGCCTTCGACCGCTTCGACCAGCAGGCGGGCCACCTCACGACCCATCTCCTCGATCGGTTGACGGACACTTGTCAGTTGTGGATGGGTTGACTTGGCGACGGGCGAGTCGTCGTACCCGACGATCGCGACGTCCTGGGGGACCTGCCGGCCGGCGGCGGTGAGCACGGACAGGGCACCGGCAGCCATCAAATCGGACGCGGCAAAGACCGCGTCGAGGTCGGGACGCTTGGCCAGCAGGCGGGTCATGGCCTTGGCCCCGCTCTCCTGGGTGAAGTCGCCGGTCGCCTCCAGCGTGGCATCGGTCACCCGGAACGCTTCGCCGATGGCGTCGCGATACCCGGCCAGCCGATCGATGCCTGCCGGCATGTCCAGCGGACCCGAGATGGTCGCCACGGCGTTCCGGCCGGTGGCGATGAGATGCTCCACGGCGCTCCGGGCGCCCTGGCGATTGTCGACGTCCACGTAGCTGGCCGACACGTCACGCAGCGGCCGGCCGACCAGGACCAGGGGGATGCCCGCGGCCGACAGGCGGGCGGGGAGGGGATCCTCACCGTGCAGGCTCACGAGGACCACGCCGTCGACGTGACCGGCCGACAGGTAGTCGCCGGTCCGGCTCACGTCGGCCTTCGAGTTCGGCATCAGGAGGATGAGTTGGAGGTCGCGAGCGGTCAGCTCCGCGGAGATCCCTCGCAGCACGCGAGGGAAGAACGGGTCACTGAACAGTCGACCGGTCGGCTCGGTGATGACCAGTCCGAAGGACCCGCTGCGCCGCGTCACCAGGCTGCGCGCGGCGCGGTTGGGGACGTACCCGAGGCGTTCGATGGCGGCCTCGACATCGCGACGAACTTCGGGGCTGACCTTGGGAGAACCATTGACCACGCGCGACACGGTCGCCCGCGAAACACCGGCCAGGAGGGCAACGCCCTCCAGCGTCGAACCATTGCGACGGTTGCGACCGCTAGCGCCGTTCAACCGGACTCCACCCTCACTTGTGAGAGCGCTCTCACGCTTGATATTCACCATATCACGCGTTGTCAAGAGAGCGCTCTCAGGTCATCGTGGTTGCAGTTGCGGTCGTTGGCGGGTGGCCTGATGGGCGTCGTCGGAGCGCCCGGATCCTGTGCGAAACTACGAACATGGACGCACAGGAGACGGGCGCATCGGCCGCCCTCGACCGCTATGAGGCGGTCATCGGCATCGAGGTCCACTCGCAGCTCAAGACGGCGTCCAAGATGTTCTGCGGCTGCTCGACCGAGTACGACGGCGCGGCGCCGAATACCCACGTCTGTCCGGTTTGCCTTGGGCTGCCGGGCGCACTCCCTACGATCAACCGCCGCGCCGTGGAGCACGTGCTGACGACGGGTGCGGCCATCGAGGCCACCGCCCCGCCGGCGACACGCTGGGATCGCAAGAACTACTTCTACCCGGACCTGCCGAAGGGTTACCAGATCAGCCAGTACGACCTGCCGCTCGCGTCGCGGGGGCGCCTGACGTTCGACACCTCGGAGGGTTCCTTTACGGTGGCGATCACCCGGGCCCACCTGGAGGAGGACACGGCCAAGCTGGTCCACGCGACTGACGCAGCGGGCCGGCGGGTCAGCCTTGTGGACTTCAATCGATCCGGCGCCCCGCTGATGGAGATCGTCACCGAGCCGGACATCAGGACTGCGGAACAGGCCCGCCGATATGCCGAGGAGCTGCAGCTTCTGCTCCGTTCGATCGGCGCATCGGATGCGGACATGGAGCGCGGCCAGCTGCGCGTGGAGGCCAACGTGTCGCTGCGCCCGCGGGGGACCGAGCCGTACGGGACCCGCGTCGAGGTCAAGAACATGAACTCGTTCCGGGCGGTCGAACGGGCGGTCGCGTTCGAGATCGAACGGCAGGCAGCCGCGCTCGATGCTGGCGAACCGATCGTCCAGGAGACCCGGGGCTGGTCCGAGGAGCGAGGATCGACCTACCGGATGCGGGTCAAGGAGACATCGGACGATTACCGCTACTTTCCCGAACCGGACCTGCCGCCGCTCCACCTGGACCCGGTCTGGCTGGCCGAGCTGCGGGCAGGCCTGCCGGAGCTGCCCGGTGCACGCCGGCAGCGGTATCGTGACGCGGTCGGGCTGACCGCCTACGACGCGAACGTCCTCGTGTCCGATCCCGAGGCAACCGCACTCTTCGAGGCGACGCTTGCGGCCGGTCCGGGCCTCGAGGCCAAGGCGGTGGCCAACTGGGTCCTCGGCGACTTCCTCCGGCTGCGCAACGCGGGCCAGGGTTCGCCAGGAATCGCCCCGTCCGAGCTGGCGGCCATCATCGGCGCGGTGAGCGAGGGCTCGATCTCGCGGGCGCAGGGTCGCGAGGTCCTCGACGAGCACGTCCTGACCGGCGCGGGTGCGGCCGAGATCATCGCTGCGCGTGGGCTCCGCCAGATTACCGATACGGGCGCGTTGACGGCTGTCGTCGAACAGGTGCTCGTCGCCAATCCCGCCGCTGTCGCCGATTACCGTGCCGGAAAGCTGCAGGCCGTGGGTTTTCTCGTCGGCCAGGTCATGAAGGCGACCCGCGGTCAGGCCAATGCAGCGCTGGCGCAGGCCGCGGTCCGCGAGCGACTTGAACGCAAGGGCCCGGGGGAGGCCTGAGCACGTGACCGTGCTCAACGTCGCGCTCTGGGTCGGCGGTGCGGCGCTGATCGTCATCGGCTATACCCGTGCCCGCCGACCGTGGTCTCGCTACCAGGCGCTCAAGGAGCAGGACCGCAACGTCGCACGGTACGAGGCCTGGCGCGGCGGCGTCCGCGACGACAGCACCACCGGGGCATCCGTGGCGATGGCGATCCTCCGTCGTCAGGCGCAGACGGCCGGGCTCATCGCCGTCGGTGGGTTCGTCCTGGTCTTCCTCGGGTTCCTCGTCAGCTAGCGCAGACCCGGCCACCGAGGTGTCCGGCCGACGCGGCCGACGTTGCCGGCGGACGGACCTTATCGGCGGACGGGCCTTGCCGGCGGACCGGCCTACCGGCGGACCGGCCTACCGGCGGACGATCCGCCGCCACTCGATCGCCGTGCAGCGATCCATCACCACGGACAGCCCGCCCTCGTGCGCGATCCGGGCCGCCCCCCAGTTGACGACGCCGAGCTGCAGCCACAGGCAGGTTGCCCCGGCCGCGACCGCCTCGCGGGCGTGGGCAACACAGAGCTCGGAGCGACGGAACACGTCGACCATGTCGAATGGTCCGGTTTCGGCTACGGCCTGGGCGATCGTGGCGAACGCGGCGACGCCCTGAACCTCGCGCTCGTTCGGATTGACCGGCACGCAGTCGAAATCCTGGTCGACGAGGTACCGGAACACCCCGAACGACGGTCGGCCCGGGTCCGACGAGGCGCCCACGACGGCGATCCGTCGCGTCCCGCGGAAGACCCGTTCGATCCCGGCCTCGTCGAGCACCGGGACCGCTCCGCGTCCCTCCTGGAGATCGAGGAAGGCCGCCGCTCGTCTCCGCTCCTCGGACGTCAGGGCACCCTTCCTCCTTCGCTCGGCCTCGCGATCGGCGTGCGGGGATGATCCGGCCAGCAACCAGGCCAGGACCACGATGGTAACGAGGCGGGCGGCTTGGTGAATGCCGGTGGCGGCTTGACCGACAGGATTTCGACGAGCTTACTCGGCGGCCGCGGGCGTCGCGCCGGATGGAACATTGATCCGGCGATGGGCGCCCGAGGTGCCCCTGGATCACAGAGTGCGCAACGTCGAAAACGCTGTGCCGGGTCGGTTTGCAGCGCGTCGCGTGACGCGTGCATACTGCGACGTAGAGTGGGCCGCGACCCGCGGCACGCCCTGGAGGACTGCGTGTCTGCCTGGCAAGCGCCCGAACCGCGCTGGTCCGGGATCTCCGGACTCGTGACCGTACCCACTTGATCGGCGCAACGCGGCGACACCGCAGATTGTCTACGAGAGGAGACCACCTTGCGCACACATCGCGCGCACCTCGGCCTGCTGGCCGCAGCGTTCATTGTCGTTGCCGGATGTTCCGACGGCGGCGCCACGGCGTCCCCTTCCGCCTCGGCGGCCCCCACGGCATCCGAGGCTCCATCGGCCGCACCCGCGACGGAGGCGCCGACGGCGGCGCCGATCGCGTACAAGGCTTGCCAGGTCAGCGACACCGGCGGCATCGATGACAAGAGCTTCAACCAGAACGCGTGGAAGGGCATGCAGGATGCCGCCGCGAAGCTCGGGATCGAAGTGAAGTTCCTCGAGTCGCGCACCGCCGCGGACTATGAGAAGAACATCAACCAGTTCATCAGCGAAGGCTGCGACATGATCGTCACGGTCGGGTTCCTGCTCGGCGACGCCACACAGGTCGCTGCGCAGGCCAACCCGAACACCCGGTTTGCCATCGTGGACTTCGCCTACGATCCGGCCATCCCGAACACCGAGGGCCTGGTTTACAGCACCAACGAGGCCGCGATGCTCGTAGGCTACGTCTCCGCCGGCATGTCCAAGTCGGGTGTCATGGGCACCTTCGGCGGCATCAACATCGGCGGCCCGGTGACGGACTTCATGGACGGCTTCGTCGCTGGCGCCAACTTCTACAACGCCGAGAATGGCACCACCGTCCGCGTTCTCGGTTGGAATCCGGTCGCGAAGGAAGGCTCCTTCACGGGCAACTTTGACTCGCTCGATGACGCCAAGGCCCTGACGGTCCCGATGCTCCAGGAAGGGGCTGACGTGATCCTGCCGGTCGGCGGTCCGATCGGTGGCGGCGCCTACGCGGCGCTCCAGGAATCCACGGCCGTGGACTACGGGATCGGCGTCGACGTCGACTGGGTGCAGACCGCCCCGCAGTACAAGGACGTCCTGCTCACGAGCGTCCTCAAGAAGATCGACGTCTCGGTCGCGGCTGCGGTCGAGCGCGCGTTCAACGGCGATCCCGCCCAGCCGGTGTTCGTCAGCACGCTTGCCAACGGCGGCGTGGACATGGGCCCCTTCAACGAGTTCGAATCGGCGGTTCCGCAAGCGCTGAAGGACGGCGCCGCGGCACTGAAGGCCAAGATCATCTCGGGCGAGGTGAAAGTGGCCGACTACTTCGCGGCCAACTAGCCGAACGTCGACTGATCGACTCGTAGGCAGGCGGCGCCTCCTGAGGCGCCGCCTGTCCATAACCGGAGCTGGACGGAACGTGAAGCTCGAGCTGAGCGGGATCACCAAGCGCTTTCCCGGCGTCATCGCCAACGAGAAGGTCGACCTGACGGTCGAACCTGGCCAGATCCACGGGCTCCTCGGCGAGAACGGCGCCGGCAAGACGACGCTGATGAACGTCCTCTACGGGCTCTACAAGCAGGACGAGGGCGAGATCCGAATCGATGGCGCCCCCGTGGTCTTCCGCGACCCGGGCGACGCGATCAAGGCCGGCATCGGCATGGTCCATCAGCACTTCATGCTCGTGCCGGTGTTCACCGTGACCGAGAACGTCATGCTCGGGGTCGAGTCGACGCGGGGTCCTCTCAGGATCCTGGACATCGCAGCCGCCCGAGATCGGATCGTCGAGATCTCCGAGCGTCACAACCTCCACGTCGATCCCGACGCCCTGGTTGAGGATCTGCCGGTCGGCGTTCGGCAACGGATCGAGATCATCAAGACGCTGTACCGGCACTCGAACCTGCTCATCCTCGACGAGCCGTCGGCCGTCCTGACACCGCAGGAGACCGAGGAGCTCTTCGAGATCATGCGGTCGCTCCAGGCTGGCGGCACCTCGATCATCTTCATCACCCACAAGCTCAACGAGGTCCTCGAGATCTCCGATCGGATCACCGTGCTCCGGCGGGGGAGGGTCGTCGGATCCGCCGTACCGTCCGAGGCGACACAGGAGTCGCTGGCCCAGATGATGGTCGGGCGCTTCGTGGAGCTCGAGGTGGAGAAGGGACCGGCGAAGCCGGCCGAGCCCGTGCTCGAGGTGGCCGGTCTCTCGGTCCGCGACGACCGCGGCCATCTGGCCGTGCGCGATCTCGACCTGGTCGTCCGTGCCGGCGAGATCGTCGCCGTCGCCGGCGTCCAGGGGAACGGGCAGACTGAGCTGGTCGAGGCGATCACAGGACTGCGTCACTCGGCCGCCGGAAGCGTCAAGATTGCGGGGGCCGACATTCGCGCGGACCCGCGACGGATCTTCGAGGCCGGCGTCGCCCACGTCCCGGAAGACCGGCTCGAGGAGGGCCTCGTTCCGGGCTTCACGATCGCCGAGAACCTCTGCCTCAACACGTACTACCTGCGTCCCTACGCCGATGGCGTGCGCCTCCATCGCGACGCGATCCTGGCCACCGCGACCGAACTCGTGAAGCAGTTCGACGTCCGCACACCAAGCGTCTTCAACGAGGTCGCCAACCTGTCGGGCGGAAACCAGCAAAAGGTGATCGTGGCCCGCGAGTTCTCACGGCCGATCAAGCTGCTCGTTGCCGCCCAGCCCACGCGAGGGCTTGACGTTGGCTCGATCGAGTACATCCACCGTCGCGTCGTCGAGAAGCGTGACGAGGGGGCGGCGGTGCTCATCGTCTCGACGGAGCTGGATGAGGTCCTGGCCCTGGGCGATCGGATCGCGGTCATGTATCAAGGCCGAATCGTGGTGATTCTCGAACCCGATGAGGCGACACCCGAGCGCCTCGGCCTGTTTATGGGTGGGGGGACCGAAGCCGCCCCGGAGGTCGGAGGTCCGGCGGGCGTCGGGCAGCTTCCGCCGGCGTCAG
Organism: Chloroflexota bacterium; assembly: GCA_040882425.1. Taxonomy (GTDB): domain Bacteria; phylum Chloroflexota; class Limnocylindria; order Limnocylindrales; family CSP1-4; genus SPCO01. The sequence goes on from JBBEBJ010000056.1 coordinate 25,975, forward strand.
ACTTGCCGTCAACGACGATCCAGGCTGGCGGGCCACCGGCATGACCGACACGGCTGCGCCCGCCTCCCAGCCGGACGCTGGACCGGCGAAGGCGGCGAAGGATGAACCCGGTCGGTTGGGGCAATTCCTGGGCCGGCTGGTCGTCCCGGCGTTGGCGGTCTTCACCGCGTTCGTCATCGGGGCGCTCGTCATCGTGCTTTCCGATCCGGTCCTTCTCGGCCTGTGGGGGAGCGATCTCGTTGGGGCCGCCGGTGCGTCCATCGAGGCCGTCGGCGACGGATACGGTGCGCTCATCGGTGGGGCCCTGGGGAAACCCGAGACCTACATCGATGCGTTCGGATCGGGCGACATCGACCGGATCATCCGGGCCTTCAATCCAGTCAGCGAATCGCTGCTGGCCGCGACGCCCCTGATCTTCACGGGTCTGGCGGTCGCTCTCGGCTTCCGAAGCGGGCTGTTCAACATCGGCGGCGAGGGCCAGCTGTACGTCGGGGCCATCCTCGGCACCTTCGTCGGATTCTCGATCCATGGTCTGCCGCTCTTCGTCCACCTGCCACTGGCGGTGGGCGCCGGCTTCCTTGGGGGCGCGCTCTGGGGTTTCATCCCCGGGCTCCTGAAGGCCCGGACCGGGGCTCACGAAGTGATCGTGACGATCATGCTCAACTATGTCTCGTATCAGCTCATCATCTGGGTCCTCCGGCAGTCGTGGTATCAGCGCCCGGGCCGCAGCGATCCGGTCTCACCGATCGTCGATGCCAGTGCGGTCATCCCGGCTCTCATCGACGGGCTTCGGGTGAACTGGGGCTTTCCGCTTGCGCTGGCCGCCGCGGCGTTCGTCTCCTGGCTGCTGTTCCGATCCACGCTTGGCTTCGAGTTCCGGGCGGTGGGTCTGAACCCGTCGGCCGCACGCTACGCGGGCATGAGCATCTCGAAGACGCTCGTCCTAACGATGGCCTTGTGCGGTGGCCTGGCGGGACTCGCCGGCACGACCGAAATCCTCGGCGTCAACAAGGCGCTGACGCCCGGCTTCTCTCCCGGCTACGGCTTCGACGGGATCGCGATCGCGTTGCTCGGCGGCTCGTCGCCACTCGGGGTCGTGCTCGCGGCCATCCTCTTCGGCGCCCTCCGCGCGGGAGCGACGCCGATGCAGGCGGCGACGGGTATCCCGATCGATCTGGTCGTCGTCATCCAGGCGCTGGTCATCATGTTCGTCGCCGCGCCGGCCCTGATTCGGGAGATCTACCGGATCAAGGTCAAGCGCACGACCGGAACCGAGATCATGGCGCAGGGGTGGCGGACTTGAGCGCCTCGGCGTCGGTCCTGACCGCGACGCGCGCCGTCAATCGTCGGTCGATTGCCCTGGCTGCCTTCTACTTCGCGCTTGCGGCGGTCCTCGTGCTCGTGTTTGGCGCCGGCATCGACGCCGGGTCCGAGACGACCTTCGGGCTGAACCTGGGTTCCGCGCCCGCGATCAGGCTGCCGGACCTGGTCGTGCCATCGAGCCCGGCCATCTATCTCATGGCCGCCGTCTGCGCGTTCTGCGGCGCCCTCCAGCTGACCCGAGCGGTTGGAGCGCGCTGGGCGATCCTCATCACCATCGCCCTCATCGCCTTCGTCTTCGGGTTCCTGACCTGGGCGGCCTCAGGCGGGTCGATGAGCCTGGTCGGCGTCTTCCAGACGACCCTCTACCGGGCGGTCCCGATCACGTTCGGTGCGCTCTCGGGTGTGCTCTGTGAGCGATCGGGCGTAGTCAACATCGCCATCGAGGGGATGCTGCTGTCCGGCGCATTTGTCGCCGCGGTGGTCGCCAGCGCGACGGGCAACAACTGGCTGGGAGTCATCGGGGCCGTGATCACGGGCGCGCTACTGGCCGCGGTCCTGGCCGTGCTCTCGATCCGCTATCGGGTCAACCAGATCATCGCCGGGGTGGTCATCAACATCTTTGCGGTTGGCATCACCAGTTTCCTGTCGACGCGCGTGCTCCAACAGAATCAGCAGCTCAACACGCCGCCGCGCTTCGACCCGATCGTCGTTCCCGTCCTGTCGGACATCCCGATCGTCGGACCGGTCTTTTTCAGCGGGAACTTCTTCTCGTATGCGCTGTTCGCGCTCGTTTTGGTCATCCACTTCGCGCTCTTCTACACGCGCTACGGGCTGCGGGTCCGCTCGGTCGGGGAACATCCGCGGGCAGCCGATACGGTTGGGATCAATGTCCAGTTCACCCGGTACCGCAACGTCATTCTGGGGGGCATGGTGGCCGGCCTCGGCGGAGCCTATTTCACGGTGGGATCGACCGGCACGTTCGAGCGTGAGATGACCGGCGGTCGCGGGTTCATCGGCCTTGCCGCGATGATCTTCGGGGGCTGGACACCGATCGGGTCGTTCCTCGCCGGCCTCGTGTTCGGCTTCGCCGACGCGCTCCAGAGCCGGCTGTCCATCCTGGGCTCGCCCGTGCCATCCGAGTTCCTGCTGATGGTCCCGTACATCGTCACGATCGTCGTCGTCGCCGGACTGATCGGCCGGGTGCGCATGCCGGCCGCCGACGGAACGCCCTACATCAAGGAGTGACAGCGGCGACGGGGCGAGGTGGGGCGCAGGGTCCGACGCCGCTCATCCTCGATTGTGATCCCGGCCACGACGACGCGCTGGCGATCATCGTGGCGCTCGCTCGACCAGAACTCGAGTTGCTCGCCGTCACGACGGTGGCCGGCAACGCGTCGCTGGATGCCACCACGCGCAACGCCTTGCGTGTGCTGACGCTCGTCGGCAGGACGGACATTCCGGTCGCCTCCGGCGCGGAGGGTCCACTCGTGCGGCCGCTCCACGTCGCCTCGAACGTTCATGGCGCCAGCGGGCTCGAGGGTGCGGACCTGCCCGAGCCGGCGGTCGGGCCGCGTCGGGAGGGCGCGATCGAGCTGATCCGGTCCGTGCTGCTCGAGGCCAGCGAACCGGTGACGATCGTCGCTGTCGGGCCGCTCACGAACATTGCGCTGCTGATCCGGACCCACTCGGAACTCCTGGAGCGGATTGCGGGGTTCCGGATCATGGGCGGGGCGATCACCGAGGGGAACACCACCGCCTCCGCCGAGTTCAACATCTGGCAGGACCCGGAAGCGGCGAGGATCGTCCTTGACAGCGGTCGGCCGATCACGCTTATGACGCTCGACGTCACGCACCAGGCGCTCTTCGGCGCGGCCGACGTCGCACGACTCGATGGCCTCGGGACGCGGGTGGGGTCCGTGTTCGCCGACCTCCTCCGCTTTTTCGCGCAGTTCCACGCTGAACGATATGGCTGGGACGGATCGCCGATCCACGATGCGGTCGCCGTCGCCCACCTTGCCCTGCCGGACCTCGTTCGGACCGCGCGGTACCGTGTCGACGTCGAGACGGTCAGCGAGCTCACCCGCGGTCGGACGGTCGTCGACCTGCACGGCCTCACCGGCCGGCCGCCAAACGTCGAGGTCGGCGTCGACATCGATCGCGCGCGGTTTGTCGACGTCCTCGTCGAGGCGGTTGCGTCCGTCGGTGCCGCACCCGGGTGAGCAACGCGGCCGGTTTCGTGGCGACCCCGTTGCGATACGTGGCGTTGGGCGATTCCTACACGATCGGGACGTCCGTGGAGCCAGGCGAGCGCTGGCCGGACCAGCTCGTGGCCGCGCTCGCCGGACCGCCGCCGGCCCTCGAGCTGGCGGCCAACCTGGGCGTCAACGGCTACACGAGCGTGGACCTGATCCGCGACCAACTGCCCGCCCTGGCGACCCTGGCGCCAGCGTTCGCGAGCGTGCTGATCGGCGTGAACGACGTCGTACAGGGTGTGCCCGCGGACACCTACGCCGCCAACCTGGACCGGATCCTCGACGCTGTGCTGGCGCACCTGGCGGCGGACCGGGTCGTGACCGTCGCCATCCCCGACTACACGGTCACGCCCGCGGGTGCCGACTATGGCGATCCACGACCCCGGCGCGACGGGATCGTGGCCAACAACGCGATCATGGCTCGCGCGTCGCTCGAACGTGGCATCCGGTTCGTCGATATCTTCGACCTGTCGCGGCAGGCAGCACAGGATCGATCACTTGTGGCGGCCGACGGGCTCCACCCGAGCGGTCGGCAGTACGCCCTGTGGGTCGGACGGATCGCGCCGGTCGTCGCGGAGTTGCTCGTCGCGCCGTCGGTCGGCCGGTGAGGGTCAGCGACCGGTCCGCTTGAGCTCCTGCAGGCGCCGGTCGGAGATCCCGAAGTGGTGGGCGATCTCATGGTAGACGGTGTCCGCGACCGCGGCCGCGAGAGCCGCCGAATCGCGGTAGGCGCGCATCAGCGGACCGCGATAGATGGTGATCTTGCTCGGTGAGGGGGCGCCATCGGCCGACCACGCGGTCCGCGGGATCCCCTGGTAGAGGCCGAACAGGCCGGCCGCCCCGACGGACGCCAGCTGCTCGGCGCTGGCCTCGTCCTCGATGACGATGGCCACGCTCCCGAGCTGGTCGCGGAAGGGCGCGGGCAGGTTGTCGAGGGCGTCGAGCACGAGAGTCTCGAGGTCGTCATCGGTAGGTCGTGCGGGGATCACGTCCAGACGATAGCCGGTCGGTGGGAAGCCGGCGTCATGACCCACCCACGGCTACCATTGACCCCCGTGCCGACCGCCCCGAACGACTTCACGCATCTCCACGTCCATTCGGAATTCAGCCTGCTCGACGGGCTCGGCAGGATCACCGAGCTCGTCGACGCCGCCGCCCAGCAGGGCATGGATTCGATGGCCCTGACCGACCACGGGGCCCTGTACGGCGCGGTCGCGTTCTACCAGGCCGCGAAGACCAAGGGCATCAAGCCGATCATCGGCGTGGAGACGTACGTGGCTCGTCGCTCCATGACCGACAAGGAGGGCAAGGCCGACGCTCAGCCGTTCCACCTCGTCCTCCTCGCCGAGGACTGGACCGGCTACCAGAACCTGTGCCGCCTGATCACCGACGCACATCTCGACGGGTACTACTACAAGCCGCGGATCGACCGCGAGCACCTGGCGCGCCACAGCGCGGGGCTGATCGGGATGTCCGCCTGTCTCGGCGGCGAGATCCCGAAAGCCCTCGAGACCGACGACTGGGACCTCGCCCGCAAGCTCGCCTCGGAATACGGCGACATCTTCGGCAAGGATCGCTTCTTCCTCGAGCTCCAGGACCACGGCCTGCCCGAGCAGCGACGACTCACCGAGCAGCTGCTGCGCCTCGCGCCCGAGACCGGCCTGCCGATCGTGGCGACGAACGACCTGCACTACGTCCGGTCCGACCAGGCCGAGGCGCACGACGTGCTGCTGTGCGTCGGGACGGGCAGCAACCTCGACACGCCGAACCGCCTGCGCTTCGAGACGCCCGAGTTCTATGTCAAGTCGGCGGCCCAGATGGCGGCGCTGTTCCCGGACCAGCCCGACGCGATCCGGAACACGCGGCTGATCGCCGAGATGACCGATATCACGCTGCCACTGGGGCAGTTGCGCATCCCGCATTTCCCGGTTCCCGGGGGCCACACGGTCGAGAGCTGGCTGCGGGCCGAATGCCAGCGTGGGCTGGAACGCCGCTACGGGACGGCCACGCCCGAGCTCCAGGCCCGGCTGGACTACGAGCTGGGCGTGATCCTGACGATGGGCTACGCGGGCTACTTCCTCATCGTGGCCGACTTCATCCGGTTCGCCCGGGAGCAGGGAATCCAGACGACCTGCCGCGGCTCGGCGCCCGGGTCGATCGTGACCTACACCCTGGGCATCACCCCGGTCGACCCGATCCTCTACCAGCTCCCGTTCGAGCGCTTCCTCAACCCGGACCGGGTGACGATGCCCGACATCGACGTCGACTTCGAGGACGGCCGGCGCGACGAGGTCATCGCCTATGTCGGGCGCAAGTACGGCCAGGATCATGTCGCCCAGATCATCACCTTCGGGACGATGCTGGCTCGCGCCGCGATCCGCGACGTTGGACGGGTGCTCGGGCACAGCTATGGAGACGTCGACCGGATCGCCAAGGCCGTCCCGAACCAGCTCGGCATCCGGCTGGACGAGGCCATCCAGACGGCGCCGGCTCTCCGCGAGCAGGTCGACGCCGACCCCGCGGTGAAACGGATCATCGACTTCGCGCGCCACCTGGAGGGCGTGGCGCGAAACGCTTCGACGCACGCAGCCGGTGTGGTCATCAGCCGCGAGCCCTTGACCGAGCTGATGCCGCTCCAGAAGGCGACCAACTCGGACGGGCTGATGACCCAGTACGAGATGCACGCGATCGAGGCCCTCGGGCTGCTCAAGTTCGACTTCCTGGGGCTCTCGAACCTGACCATCCTGCGCCAGGCCGTTGACCTCGTCCGGGCCAACCGCGGGATCGTGATCGACCTCGACACCATCCCGCTCGACGATGCCACGACGTTCGAGCTCCTCGCGTCGGGGGAGACGACCGGGATCTTCCAGCTGGAGTCGGCGGGTATGCGCCGGTACGTGCGCGACCTGCGACCGACCTCGGTCTACGACCTCGCGGCGATGGTCGCGCTCTACCGGCCCGGCCCGATGGACAACATCCCGGCCTATATCCGGCGCAAGCATGGCCAGGAGCCGGTGACCTACCTGCATCCGCTGCTCGAGCCGTACCTGGAGAAGACCTACGGGATCTTCGTCTACCAGGAGGACATCATGTCCGCGGCGATCGCGCTCGGCGGCTTCACCGGCCCCGAGGCGGACACCCTTGGCTACGCGATCCGCAAGAAGAAGTCGGCGGTCCTGCGCGCCCAGAAGGAGAAGTTCGTCGGCCAGGCGGCCGAGCGAGGCGTGCCCGCGGCGACCATCGACGCCGTCTTTCACGCGTTCGAACCCTTCGAGCGCTATGGCTTCAACAAGGCGCACGCGACCTGCTACGGGCTGATCGCCTACCAGACGGCCTACATGAAGGCGAACCACACGGTCGACTACATGACCGCGGTGCTGACGGCATTCCGGTCGAACGAGGAGAAGGTCGCCGCGGCCGTGGCGGAGTGCCGGCGCATGTCCATCGAGGTCCTGCCACCGGACGTCCACCGCAGCCACCTCGAGTTCACCGTCGAGGGCGACGCAATCCGGTTCGGGCTGCTTGCGGTCAAGAACGTGGGACAGGGAGCCATCGAGTCGATCATCGCCGCGCGCGAGGAGGGCGGTCCGTTCCGCTCGCTGACGGACTTCTGCACGCGCATCGACCTGCGCCTGGCCAACCGCAAGGTCCTGGAGGCCCTGGCCAAGGTGGGCGCGCTCAACGCATTCGGCCACCCGGCCCAGATCCTCCTTGGGCTCGAGGATGCCGTCGCCGCGGCCCAGGCCACGCAACGCGACCGCGTGTCCGGACAGACCTCGCTGTTCGACCTTGGCGCCGCGGACGCCTCGACGCTGGAACGGCCCCTGCCGACGGCGACCGAGGTCCCGGTCCGCGAGCGGCTGCGCTGGGAAAAGGAGCTCCTCGGGCTCTACCTGTCAGAGCACCCGATGGGGGAGGTGGCCGAACGGATCAGCCACTACGTGTCCGCCTACTCGACCGACCTTCGCGACGAATCGCTCGACGGTCAGCGCGTGGTGGTCGCCGGGATCGTGACGGGGCGTCGAACCGTCGTGACCAAGGCCAAGGCAGCCATGGCGATCGTGACCATGGAGGACCTGCAGGGGAGCATCGAAGTGGTCGTGTTCCCGCGCCTGTTCGAGACGACCGGCCCGACCTGGCGCGACGGTGCGATCCTGCTGGTGGCCGGTCGGGTGGACCACAAGGGCGAGGACATCGCGCTGCTGGCCGACATGGTCGCGGACTGGGACGACGCCTCGGCGGCGGGTCCGGACGCCTTTGCGCGCCAGGTGGCCGCCGCCGATCGGGGAGGACGGCGCGCGCCGGCCGGTGGCAACGGATCGGCCCCGGGGGCCCCACGGTTTGGACCGCCCGGCTCGGGACAGCCCGCCGCTACCGCCGCGGCGGGACGCCCGGCCTACGAGCCGGCCCGCCCGTTGGTCGGCGTGGGGCCGGGGCCGAACGCGACCGTCGCGAGCGAGCCTGTGGTGCCGGGGGCGTCATCGAGCGGGCCACCGACCGTTCGCCAGGCGCCGTACGTGTCGCCGCGCCGGGGCGGCGGCACGGTGTCCGTGGAACTCCCCCCGATCGCGCCGGCGGAACCCGTCGGCGCCCACGTCGAGCTGCCCGGTGGCGTCCAGCCGTCGGACGACCGCGACGAGC
>JBBEBJ010000056.1:34290-35482 GCA_040882425.1 Chloroflexota bacterium
GGCGCCCACGTCGAGCTGCCCGGTGGCGTCCAGCCGTCGGACGACCGCGACGAGCCGCCCGTCCCGGACGAGGCCCGGGCGAGGATCGTCGCGGACGCCACGGCCGATGCGCCCGTGGACGCTGGGCCGAACACCGTCCTGCATGTCAAGTTCGCCTCCATCGCCCCAGGCGATCGCGTCGTCGTGGCCATGGAGACGTTCAAGGCGGTCCTTCGCGATCGCCCCGGCGAGACGCGAGTCGTGATTCACGTCCCCGGACCCGGCGGCGGCGCCCCTCTGCCGATGGAGCTGCGACGGGGCGTCGCCTACGACGCCGAACTGCTGGCGGAGCTCCGCCGTCGGCTTGGCGACGGCCTCGTGGACATCCACCTCGGGACCGCCTGACCCTGACCAGCGCGGAACGATTCAGCCGGCCCCGCTGAGCCGCCGGACGCGCTGGACGGACGACATCCGGTCGCGAAACTCGGCCCGGATCGCATTGAGCGCGGGGGCGTCGATGTCGAGCTCACCGGCGATCTGGTTGAGGACCGCGGTTTCCTCGGCCGAGATCGTTCCGCTCGCGGCGCCGATCGCGAAGCAGGCGCGCATGACATCGAGCCGCTGTGTCGGATTGGCAAGCGCCTTGAACTCGCGCGTCACGACGTAGTCCTCCGTGCCGCCAACGGTGCGTGCCTGGAGCTTTGCCATCTGGGCCACGAGCACGGCGGTGGGTTCGTCGAGGGCACCGTCGCGCTGGAGCTCCTGCTCGATGGCGGTCGTCTCCTCGTCGCTGATGTCGAGGTCGGCGTGCGCAGCCCGGGCCAGCGTGTACGCCGCCGAGGCGACCAGCCGTGCCCGCTCCGGCGGCATCGACTCGAGCCGGGCGACGATCCGGCGGACCGTCGCGGTTTCGCCGGCGGTCCCTCGGACCGTCTCCGCCAGTTCCATGGATGAAACCGCTGGTGCCGGCGCAGCAGTGCCGAGAAAGCGGCGGAACATCGATGCCTCCGTAGCGGTCGTGACCGGGCGCGCCCGAGTCTACCGCTACGCTGGCCCGGCGGCCGCGGCAGCGCGCGACATTCTGGGCCGACGCCATCGCACGGCTATAGTGGTGGTGCGCGGCGGTGCTGGAATCGGCAGACAGGGCAGACTCAAACTCTGCTGTCCGAAAGGACGTGTGGGTTCAAGTCCCACCCGCCGTACCAGATGTCCA
>JBBEBJ010000057.1:0-3764 GCA_040882425.1 Chloroflexota bacterium
GAGGTCAACCGTCAGCTCGGCATCCGGATCGCGCCCCAACAGCTCGAAGAGTCGGGCGTGGGTCGCGGCGTCCACGACGATGGGCAGCACGCCGTTCTTGAGGCTGTTGCTGCGGAAGATGTCCGCGAACGACGTCGACAGGATCGCCCGGATGCCCCACGCGGTCAGTGCCCAAGGCGCGTGCTCCCGCGAGGAGCCGGCCCCGAAGTTGTCGCCCACCAGGAGGATCCGGCGGCCGGCCATGCCCGGCTGGTCCAGCACGAACCGGGGTTCCTTGAGCGATCCATCCTCGTGGTAGCGCCAGTCCCGGAAGAGCGCCTCGGCCAGGCCCGACTTGTCGGTCACCTTGAGATAACGGGCCGGCACGATCTGGTCCGTGTCCACGTTCTCGGCGGGCAACGGGACGACCTTGCTGCTGAAGACGGTGAACGGCTCGGCCACGATCAGCGCCCTCCGACGGCGGCGAGGGTCTCGATCCCGGGGAGGCGCCGCGGATCGGCGACGACGCCCGCGATCGCGCTCGCCGCGGCGGTCAGCGGCGACGCGAGGAACGTGCGGCCACCCTTGCCCTGACGGCCCTCGAAGTTGCGGTTGCTGGTGCTGACCGCGTACTGCCCGGGGGTCAGCTGATCGCCGTTCATGGCGATACACATCGAGCAGCCGGCCTCGCGCCAATCGGCGCCAGCGGCCTTGAAGATCTCGGCCAGGCCCTCACGTTCGGCCTCGCGCTTGACCTCGTCCGAGCCCGGGACGACCAGCAACCGGACGCCGTCGGCCACGTGGCGGTCCTTGAGGACGCTCGCCGCGAGGCGGAGGTCGCTGATCCGCCCGTTCGTGCAGCTTCCCACGAAGACCACGTCCACCTTCTGGCCGAGGATTGGCTGGCCCGGCCGGAGGTCCATGTACTCCAGCGCGTGCTCGAGGGCACGCCGCTGGCCCGGATCGGCCTGGTCGTCCGGGTTCGGCACGCGGCTCGTGATCGGGATCCCCATGCCCGGGTTCGTCCCGTAGGTGACCATCGGCTCGAGCAGATCGGCGTCGATGGTGACCTGACGGTCGTAGGTGGCGCCATCGTCGGTCGGCAGCGTCCGCCACCGGGCGACGGCAGCCTCCCAGGCCGCGCCCTGTGGTGCGTGCTGTCGGCCGTGCAGGTACTCGAAGGTCGTGTCGTCCGGAGCGATGAGCCCGGCCCGGGCGCCGCCCTCGATGCTCATGTTGCAGACGGTCATCCGCTGGTCCATGGTCAGGCCGCGGATCGCCTCGCCGGTGTACTCGAAGACATGCCCGGTCCCGCCGCCGATGCCGATCCGGGCGATCAGGCTGAGGATGATGTCCTTGGCGCTCACGCCCGGGGTGAGGCGGCCGTCGACCCGCACCTCGTAGGTCTTCGGGTCGCGCTGGAGCAGGGTCTGGGTCGCCAGGACCATCTCGACCTCGCTCGTGCCGATCCCGAACGCGAGCGCACCGAACGCGCCATGGGTGCTCGTGTGCGAGTCGCCGCAGACGATCGTCATCCCCGGCTGCGTCAGGCCGAGCTGCGGACCGATCACGTGGACGATTCCCTGGGCCGGGTCGCCGATCCCGTGGACCGGGATCCCGAACTCCGCGCAGTTGGTGTCCAGCTGCCGGATCTGGGCGGCCGCCAGCTCGTCGGCGATCGGCAGCCGGCGGTCCGTGGTCGGCACCGAATGGTCAGCGGTGGCCACCGTCTGGCCGGGCCGTCGCACCTTGAGCCCACGGGCGCGGAGGCCGGAGAAGGCTTGCGGGCTCGTCACCTCGTGCACGAGGTGGAGATCGACCGCGAGGACCGCGGGCGCGCCCGGGTCCTGCGAGACGACGTGGTCGTCCCAGATCTTCTCGACGATGGTTCGCAGTGCGGTCATGCGGCGGCTCACGTGACGGGTGCGGAGGGTACCCCAGAGCGTAGCAGAGCGCGCCGCGACACCGGCTCAGGCGGTCGCCAGCTCCAGCACCGCTGCCGCGAGTCGCGGCCCGAGCTGCGCCGCCGATGCGGGCTCTCCAAGGAGGAACCCCTGGCCCATCTCGTACCCATTGGTCCCATCGGACCCAGGACCACCGTGCTCGTGGCATGGACGGTCGACGGCGATATAAAACGGTGCACGGGGGCACAAGCCATCCTGGGAGGACTCCCTCATCCGCGACGACGCAGCAAGCGAGCACGCAGCCGACGACCTGCTCAAGGGCGGAACAACGAACCTCCGCCTGGTCCGGCTGCGCTTGTTTCTTGCCCTGATCACGATGTTCGCGATCCCCATCGCGATCGTCACGCCGGTCGTCTACGGCCAGGCGCGCGGCGAGGGCGCCTCGCTGCTCCTCCCGACCCTGATGATCATTGCCCTCGCGGCGGGCCTTGGGCTGCTCACCGTCTGGCTGGCACACCGCGTGCTGGAACCGGCCGAGCGCCTGGAGGCAGCACTCCGCTCGCTCGAGGGCGCCTACGACCAGGCCCGTTCCGAGGCCCTGCTGGACGGCCTGACCGGCCTCGGCAACCACCGCGCGTTCCAGGAGGAGATCGAACGCCAGTGGTCGACCGCCTCGCGCTACAACCGACCGCTCGCCCTCGTCCTCCTGGACCTCGACGAGTTCAAGCAGATCAACGACCAGGATGGCCACGCCGGGGGTGACCTGATCCTGCGGCGAATCGGTTCGGTGATCAACGCCAGCCTCCGTCGCTCCGACCGGGCATTCCGCGTGGGTGGCGACGAGTTCGCGATCCTCCTGCCGGACACGGACGCGGACGGGGCGTACGTCGTCAGCCGCCGCCTGCTCGCCACGTGTCTCGAAGGGGGCAGCCGCCGGTCCGCCGCGCCCGCGTTGTCATTCTCGGCCGGGATCAGTGCCATCCCGGGTGCCGCGCGCGACCGCGAGACCCTATACAGCTACGCCGACGCGGCGCTGTACTGGGGCAAGCGGCATGGCCGCACCTGCGTGACCGTATTCGACCGCGAGCGTCACGAGGGCGCCGCAACCGACCACAAGCCCGCCGAGTTGTCCGCCCTGGTGGCGCGGGTCGCTGCGACGGGCGCGATCCGGGCCGTCTTCCAGCCGATCTACGACCTGGTCACCGGCGCGCCGCGTGGGTTCGAAGGCCTCGTCCGCCCGCTGCCCAACAGCGGCTTCAACGACCCGGGCACGATGTTCGCGGCCGCGGAGGCCACCGGCCGGACGGCCGAGCTCGACATTGCCTGCCTGAACGCGGTGATGGAGGCCGCCTCGCGGCTCCGCCTGCCCGGTTCGCTGACCGTCAACCTTTCGCCGCGAACGCTCGAGATGGACGAGTTCAGCATCCACGCCTTCCTGCGGATGATCGTGCGGCACGGGCTCGACCCCCGCAAGATCGTACTGGAGCTGACCGAACGCGAGGGGATCGAGGACATCGACCGCCTGCGCAGCGCGGTCCAGGCCTGCCGGATGGCCGGCATCCGCGTGGCCGCGGACGACGTCGGGGCCGGGAACGCGGGTCTCCGACTCCTGAGCCAGCTGCGGTTCGATATCGTCAAGATCGACCTGTCCCTCGTCCAGGGCGGCAACGGCCAGAATCAGTCGCTCGAGATCGTCCGGACCCTGCGCGACCTGGCCGATCGCTGGGGCGCGCTCGTGGTCGCCGAGGGGATCGAGACACCCGCCCAGCTCGAGGTCGTGCGTTCGCTCGGCATCGGGGCCGGACAGGGCTATCTGCTCGGTCGGCCGGCCGAGCAGCCGCCCACCACGTCGATCAACATCGACGAGCTGGTTGCCGGTTC
>JBBEBJ010000057.1:3864-5818 GCA_040882425.1 Chloroflexota bacterium
CACAGGACCATCGGTTGGCGGTTGACGCGTGGCCGATCCCTGCTAGACTTCCCCAATTCCGCGCGTAGCTCGCGGACGGATGTCCAGTGGAGGCCCCCTTGGGCTGGTTCGATCAGGGAGATCGCCGTTCCGTCGCCGTGATGATCACGGCAGATGGCCGGCGCGTCCATGTTCCGATCGAACCCACCAGCCTGGCCGACGTATCCCTCCTCGACCTTCTTCGCTCGCTTCCGGGGCTTGATGGCCTGCTTGGGCTCATTACCGGCTCCCGGCGAGACCGAGGATCACGGAGGGGCGAGCGCCACTAGCTCGACCACCAGCTGATTTCCTACGGACCCTCGCCGGACGGCGAGGGTCTTTCGTTTGCACGACACCGACCCGACAGCAGCAGCCACCACGGAGGACCCAGGGCCATGACCATCACCAAGGGCGACCCGGCCCATCCGCCAAGTCCCACGGGGCGCGCGGCGACCCGTCCGCCGGCGCGGCGCAGCCACGTGCCCAACGAGGGGAGCGCCGAGGCGGCCGCCGTCGAGCGCGCCCGGAAGGGGATGCTCCACGAGGGCCGGGACCTCAAGCGCACCCGGATCGGTGCCGACGTCCTGTGCGAGGCGTTGCTTCGCCAGGGCGTCGACGTCTTCTTCAGCTATCCCGGCGGAGTGATCCTGCCGCTCTACGACGTCCTTGGTGACTACCCGGAGCTCCGCCACGTCCTCGTCCGACACGAGCAGGGCGGTGCACACGCGGCGGACGGGTACGCCCGGGTGACGGGCCGGGTCGGCGTGTGCATGGGCACGTCCGGCCCCGGCGCCACGAACCTCGTGACCGGGATCGGGACGGCGCTGCTGGACTCGGTCCCGATGGTCGCGATCACGGGCAACGTCCCGAGCGCCCTGATCGGCAAGGACGCGTTCCAGGAGATCGACATCAACGGCATCACGTTGCCGATGACCAAGCACAACTACCTGGTGCGCGATGCCGACGACCTGCCCCGGGTCATCGCCGAGGCGTTTCACATCGCCCGGACCGGGCGGCCGGGCCCGGTCCACATCGACATCACCAAGGACGCGCTCCAGCAGGAGACCCGGGCCCAACATCCGAGCCTGGCCGAGATCGTCGCCGGCCTTCCGGGCTTCCGCCCAAACCTCGACGGACACGGCCGGCAGCTCAAGCTGGCGGCGACCGAGATCGCGGCGGCGCAGCGCCCAGTCATCCTCGCCGGGCACGGCGTCCTCCACGCCGAGGCGTGGGACGACCTGCTCGCCTTCGCCGAGAAGACCCAGATCCCGGTCGCGTGGACGCTGCTCGGGATCGGGGTCATGGACGAGACCCATCCCCTCGCGTACGGCTACATGGGGATGCACGGCTGGAAGCACGTGAACCGCGCGATCCAGAGCGCCGATCTCCTGATCGCGATCGGGATGCGGTTCGACGACCGGGTGACGGGCAATGTCCGCACCTATGCGCCGTATGCGCGGATCATCCACGTCGACATCGACCCCGCCGAGATCGGCAAGAACGTGGCCGTCGAGGTGCCGATCGTCGGCGATGCCGGGCGGGTCCTGCGCGCGATCACGCCGATGGTCCGCGCCGTCGACCCGGCCGAGCGGGCCGGCTACCTCGCCCAGCTGGCCGAGTGGAAGGCCGACTCGGTCGCGTCGAGCTGGCACGGGTCGGGCGCCTGGCGCGACGGCGTGTTGTCGGCCGACTATGTCATCGAACGCATTGGCGAACTGACCGACCACGAGGCGACCTACGTCGCCGACGTCGGCCAGAACCAGATGTGGCTCGCCCGGTACGCCGGCTTCCGGCACCCGAACACCCATGTCAGCTCGGGCGGCCTCGGGACCATGGGGTTCTCCGTGCCGGCGGCGATGGGCGCGGCCCTGGGAGCGCCCGATCGCGAAACCTGGGCGATCACCGGCGACGGTGGCTTCCAGATGACGTTCCAGGA
>JBBEBJ010000058.1:0-5769 GCA_040882425.1 Chloroflexota bacterium
GGGCCACCTTCGGAGGCACTGAACGACCCTCCGCGGCTCTTCGGAGGGTCGATTCGTGCTCAGGAAGTGGGGTGGCCTACGGGGCTCGAACCCGTAACCTTCGGAGCCACAATCCGATGCTCTGCCATTGAGCTAAGGCCACCGCCGGGCGCCATCGACTGACGGTCGGAAACCGGGTCAGCCGCCGCGGCCAGCGGAGTGTACCCGGAAACGACGGCGAAACGCCGGACGCCAGTAGAACGCCCGTGGCCGTCGACCAACGGGGCGTTCAGGCGCCGGCCGCCTCGGGCAGCCAGCCGTACCAGATCGTCGCCGCCAGGACGGCCAGGTCCACGACCAGCGCGCCGATCGTGCTGAAGGCCGGGAACGCCACCGGGAACAGCAGCAACCCGGCGAGCGACACCACGGATGACCCGACCGCGAGCGGCTGGAACCAGGCTGTCGGCAACCAGCCGACGACGGTGCCCGCCAGCGCCGCGAACCCGATGATGGCGGCGGTCCACAACGCCCCGCCGACGGCCTGCGTGGCGGTGGCGCCCAGGGTCCCGGTCAACAGCCACGAGTCACCGTTCCACTGCGGGTTGACGGACGCGACCTTGAAGATCTGCGGCAGGCCCATGCTGTGGCCGATCCCGTGGGCCAGCAGCACGAGCGCAATCGCGAACTTGAACATCACGCTTCTCCTGGTTCGTGCCACCAACAGGCGGTCAAGGGGTGACGCCCTCGGGAGCCCAGTTGGCCACGTTCACCGCCCACAGCAGGACGACGTCGATAGCGATCCCGAGCAGGAGCCACGGGTGGAAGAACAGGACCAGCACGGCAATCGAGGCGACGCCACCGATCGTCACGGCCACGGGCCACAGGCCGGCCGGGGCGATGCCAATCGCGGCAATCCCCGCGAGCGCGAAGCCACCCAGGATCACCGCGATCAGCGCGATCGCCAGCGCCCGGCTGGTCGCGGCATCGATGCCGAGCGGTCCGAGGATCCATGAATGGCCCACGTCGAACGGCCACGCGGGCCTTGGCCGCGCGCGTGGCCATCGCGCCCCGACCGATCCGCGTCGGCGCCACGGCCGCCATCGCCGCCACGCCGACGCGGGTTGCCGCCAGGGCGAGGCGGCTCGTCGGGCTCATCGAACGGGCTCCTCGACGCGCGAGGCCTGCACGGTCCGGGCGATGCCCGCGGCCCACGCGGTGACGTCTTCCCACGGTCGGAAATCGCCCTCGGCGGCGTGGACGGCCAGGACGATCGCCCGCTCGCCGAAACCCAGCTCCTGGCGATCGAGCTTGCCCGGGAAGACGCGGTGGTCGATGGCATCGGTCCACTTGCGGACGAGGTCCACGTCGACGGGGTCGGCGGCCGGCTTGGCCGGATCACCGACCGGGCCACTCGAGAACAGCCAGACGGGCCGCGCTTTCAGGTCGGCCGACTCGCGCTCCGCGAGCTGCTTGGCCGGACCCAGCCAGCGGCCGGCGTAGACGCCGCTGCCGAGGATGACGCCGTCGTAGTGCGCCACGCTGGCGACCTGGTCCGGCGGTCGGATGTCGGCATCGATGCCGGCGGCCTTGAGCACCTCGCCGATCCTGTCGGCGATCTCGGCCGTCGATCCATGCCGCGATGCGACCGAAACGAGAACTCTCATGTAAGGCTCCCTTCGTGGTTTCGGGCGAGCCGCCTGGGCTGGCGGCCCGCACACGGGAATGTCAGGTGGCCATCGGGGCCGGCAGGTGGCCGGCGAGCGTGGGCCGGCTCTGGTGCCCGGACCGGATCGTCCGGAACGCCAGCAGGAGCACGGCGCCAAAGCCAAACAGGCTTGCGAGCGCCGTCACGATCGCCAGGACCGGGATGATCCCGAGGAACCCGAGGATCAACAGCCCGATCACGGCGGCCAGGTACGGACGTTCGCGGATCTGCTCGGGCGACATAAGGCGCAGGACCCATTCCCCGATCCAGATGCCGGCAATGAGGTAGCCGACGAACGCGACAAGCGGCCAGACCTGGAGGAGGACCGCCACGCCCAGCGGCGCGCCTACGAGGGTCACGATCAGGAGGATCCCGACCAGCGGGAAGGCGATCAACCCGACGATCCCGGTCGCGAAGGCCATCACCGGCTCGTGGCTGATGATCGCTTCCGCCTGTCGGACCTGTCGCGCGGCCATAGCGGCCAACAGCAGCCCCGCGGCGATCATGGCAAGCCCGAACCCGACCCAGAGCAGGAGCAGGGCGGGAGCCAGCACGACCCCGAACCCGACGAGCATCGACGGGAGATCCTTGACCTCGCCCTGGACGTCGGCGTTGCCGGTCTGGTGCACGAGCGAATCGAGTGTCATGACATCGCCCAGGACGACGGAATCGGGACCGACCTCGACTGGGCTCCGGACCGCGAAGATCGTCTCCGTCCGCGCCCCCTGCAGGTCCAGTGCGCCATCGACGACGACGATCGTGTTCGCCTCGCCGAGGATCGTTCCCGTGCCGTTGATGACCACCACGACGTCGGCCTGGTCGTCGGCGGCCAGCGTGAAGTCACCCGCCGTCGATACCAGGACCCGGCCGGTGTGGGGCATCGGATCCGCGGCAAGGGCGACCGGCGCAAGAGCGACCAGGGCAATGAGCACCGCGCCCGCGATGCCGACCAACCGTTTCATGACCCATTCCTCCAGCGAGCGGACGCATCGAGGGACATCGAAGCACCGAACCGTCCGGCCGCAGAAGTGCCATCCGAAGGCCTGTCGGAGGGCCGGCTGGCACGAACGGGCGGGCCATGAGCGGTCAGGCCATCGCGCACGGTCCGAGGTGACGGAAGGCTCTGGCAGGATGGGTCGATGGGCTCGATCGTGGAACGCAGGAGCACCCTCCTTGGAGGTCCGCACGGAGGTATCGAGCCATGGCGACAACGGCAGGCGGCGCCCAGGGGGTCTGGGCCTTCACCGAGCACGAGCATCGTGATCTCGCGCGCGGGATCAATCACATCCACGAGGTGGCCTGCGAGATCGGTCGCGCGTCCACGCCGGAACTCTCGGTGAGCGTGCTGCACATCCTTCGCTGGCTCGACAACACGCTGGCCCCGCACATCGCGTGGGAGGAAGGCTGGCTCTACCCGGAGATCGATCGGCGCCTGGGGACGCCATGGGCGACGCGCGCGGCCGCCTTCGATCATCAGCAGCTCCGCGTGCTGGCCGCGCGGCTCCGCGTCGACCAGCACCAGTTGAGCAGTCGCATCGACGGCGACAAGCACCCGGAGATCCGGTGTCATCTGTTCAGCCTGGAGGCCCTCCTGCGGGCGCATATCGAGCGCGAGGAGCGGTTCCTCATCCCGCTGCTCGACGACGACGCGCGCGAGACCGCGCTTGAGCCGCGGACGGTCCAGGCCGGGACATCGGGCTGAGGCACGGAAACGATGGCCATGGCCCGCCCGGCGCTCACGCATGTCGACCCGGTCTCGGCCGCGCCGTTGCTCGCCGACCTCGGCTTCCTGTCGAGCTCGGATCTGCCGGATCGGCCCGGCCCCGCATACCTCCTCGTCGCCCTCCGGGAAACCCCGACGCTCCGCCATTACGACCCGGAGCTGGTCGAGTACTGGGCGTCCAGCTCCGGTCGGGGTACCCGGCGAAGCCTGACCCGCGACACGCCACTCCCCATCGATACGGAGTTCTCCTGGGGGCTCATCCGGATCGTCGATCGCCTGCACGTGACCAACGAGTACCTGACGTTTGGTGGTCACCTGTCGGTCGAGATGGTCGACGGTGTCGTCATCGCGGTCTTCACCTCCCCGGCGCCGCTCCTGCGCCGGGGTGGGCATTCGCAGGGATGGGACCAGGGCGCGGAGAGCCTGGGCGCGTTCTTCGGTCGGTTCCTGCTGGCGGTGGACTACTCGACCGGGTTCGAGGCCCGCGCTGCCCACGCCGATGCGATCAGCCGGTACGCGTCCTTCGTGGCCGATGCAACGGCTCGCTACCGGGCCAGTCCAACGTTGCGCGCGCAACAGGCCGAGCTGTGGAACCTGCTGCAGGCCGAGGAGCGCCGGCTCCGTTCGAGGCACCCGGCCGAATGGGCGGACGGGGAGATCCTGCTGAAGGAGGCCACCCGCTGATGGCCGCCAGGAACGCCGGATCTCCAGCTGTCGCTGCCTGATGGACTACGTACAGGCAGGGGCGATCGCGATCCACACCCTGGCCATGATCCTGGTGGTCGGGTACTACGGGATCCTGGGACGGGTGATCCTGCCGGCCCTGCGAGGATCGCTGGCCGGTCCCGTGCTCGGGACCACGCTCGTGACCGTCGAGCGGCGGGCACGGCCGCTGCTTCTGCTGTCGGTCGGCCTGTTCGTGGCGACCGGTGCGTTCCTGCTGCTCGCAGACGACCAGTCCGAGGGGATCGGCAACTTCTTCGCCACGACCTGGACGACGCTCATGCTAATCAAGCACGGGCTTATCGTCGTGATGGTCGTCCTGGCCGGGATGGTCGACTTCCTCGTCTCGGAGGTTGCCTACGCGGAGACGGACCTCGAGCGCGATCGGCTCATTGGCCGCCTCGGCCTGACAACCGAGGCCACCACGGGCGTCGGTGCCTTCGTCGTCGTGCTGACGGCAGTGGCCCAGGTGAGCTGACCCTGGGGGTGGGCAAAAGGGCCCCCGCATTTCTCGACCTTCCGCACTCGAAAATGCCTCGCCGCCCGCCGACGATCAGCCGTATCGCACCAACCAGGGAGTGAGGGAACGGCGATGGCGACGGTCGTCCAGCCCGGTTCGGGCGCCAACCCAGACACAACGCCAACCGGTTCAGCGAGGCAGCGACGAATGGAACCCATCTTCAACGTGGCAGTCTTTCTGCTCTTCGCGGTCCTGTGGGCCGTGTTCGCGGCCGCACTGGTCTGGAGCCAGGGCAGCCTGGACCAGACCTGGGAATGGATCCGCGGTCTGCCGCTGATCCTGCAGGGCGTGGTCTGGCTGCTGTTCCTGCCGGTCGTTGCCGGGCTCTGGATCTGGGAAACGAGCTGGCCGCTCGTGGTTCGACTGGTCCTGGTGGCCGGTCTCGCATTCGCGAACCTCATGGCCTTCCTTCCGCGGACCGAGTTGGGCGGCCGCCTGTAGTCGGAAAGGAGCCACGCAGTGGCGGCATCCCTGCCTTCCCTGGCCCCCGTTCGCGACGTCCGATCGAGCCGCCGGCGGTTTATTCGGTACGTTGCTGCCGCGGCGTCGCTGGCGACCGCCGTGCTCTATTTCGGGATCGGCGCCGGCGTCCTGGTCGTCGTAGACGTGGCCGCCTCGGACGCGCCGGGGATGTTCGAGTTCGGGGCGTCTGCCGGCGCGGCGTTCGTGCTTGGCGCGCTCTTGCTGCTCGCCCTCGACCACCGCGGCCTGTGGTTGGTTGGGGCACTGCTCCAGGTCGGCGTCATCGTCATGTACATCGCGGTCGGGCCGCAGCGGACGCCGTCGTTCGAGGTGTGGGGTTTGGTGATCAAGGCCCTGCAGGTCGTGATCCTCGTCGCTCTCGCCTGGCTGACCGTCCGACCGCCGACCCGGGTCCGCGCAAGGTAGTGTCCTCGGAGACCGCCCGGGCTGACGGGGCGAGCCCGGCTCGCTCCCGCCGCAAGCCGGCCTGGAGTGGCGGCATGACGACCCGTCTCGCGACCGTGCTCCCGCCGCGCTGTCATGGCGCGACGCTCGCCTTGATCAAGTGGTTCCACACCGTGGCCTTCCTGTCCGTTGCCAGTCTGATCGTCCTGTTCGCCTGGGACGGCGCCACCCGACGGGCCGGTCGACGCAACA
>JBBEBJ010000059.1:0-1060 GCA_040882425.1 Chloroflexota bacterium
GCCGCGCGCGTCGCGACGATCGTGGTTTCGATGTCGTCGGCGGTCACGCCGTAGTGGATCACGGCGCGGACCTGCCCGTGGGGATATTCCACCATCACGACGTCTCGCGCTCGCAGCGCGTTGAGGAAGGCGGCCCGATCACGTTCGACCTTGAACACGACGAAGTTCGTGCGGACGCGTCCGGGATCGAGTGGGCCGGATCCGGGCTGGGCCGTCCCGCCGGCCGCGACGATACCGTCCATGTCGCCCAGGGCTTCGGCCAGGCGCCGCGCGTTGGCGTGGTCCTCTGCGAGCCGCTCGATCATCCCATCGGGTCCATCGGACAGCGCGACGAGTCCGGCCGCGGCGAGGATCCCGGCCTGGCGCATGCCGCCGCCGACGAGCTTTCGCGCACGGCGGGCCCGCCAGATGACGTCGCGCGTCCCGACCACGACCGAACCGACCGGGCAGGCCAACCCCTTGGAAAGGCAGAACGTGACCGTGTCGGCCGGGCCCGCCAGGTCAGTCGGGCGGACACCCAGGGCGACGACCGCGTTCCAGAACCGGGCGCCGTCGACATGGAGCGGAACGCCGTGGGCGTGCGCGATGTCGGCGACATCGCGCGTGTAGTCGGCCGTCAGCGGCTGACCCATCGAGTGGGCATGGGTGTTCTCGATCGTCACGAGGCCGCTGATCGGCTCGTGCGGGTCGCCTGGGTCGCGGAACGCGGCGTCGATCTCGGCCGGATCCATGGTCCCATCCGGCCGGTCCTCGAGGGAGCGGATACTCGTCCCGACGATGACCGCATGACCGGCCGCCTCGTCGATCACGAGGTGGTGCTCGCGGCCGGCGATCGTCTCCTGGCCGCGCCCAAGATGCGCGAGTTGTGAGACGAGATTGCCCATCGTTCCCGAGGCGACGAACAGGCCGGCTTCCTTGCCGAGCAGGGCGGCCGCGCGCTCTTCGAGGGCGATGACCGTGGGATCGTCGCCGAAGACATCGTCGCCGACCTCGGCTTCGGCCATGGCGCGTCGCATCGCCGGCGTTGGCCTGGTGACGGTGTCGCTCCGCAGATCGATCA
>JBBEBJ010000060.1:0-4344 GCA_040882425.1 Chloroflexota bacterium
CCTCGTCGCCGACAAAGAACTCGTGCTCGATGGCGCCGGTATTCGTGACCACGAACGTCACCGGGACGCCCGCCGGCACGGTCATCGGCGACGGCTCGATCCTGAGCGTATCGATCAGGCTGACCTCGATCCGGGTCGCCGCCGCCGACGCGGGTGCGGCCGATGTCTCCGCGGCCGGCGCGCTTGTCGACGCGCCGCCCGATGAGCACGCGGCGACGAGCACGATGACAGCCGGGACGAGGGCGAGGGGGCGCGACTTCATGAGTTCCTCCGTTATGGGCTGGATCAGGCCGCTGACGCGGGAGCAAGCAGCGGATCGACAACGGCCGCGGACCTGAGCCGCGGTGCCCTGAAGCGCCGCAAACGCAGCGCATTCGAGACGACCGTGACCGACGAGAGCGCCATCGCCGCAGCGGCCAGGATCGGATCGAGCAGGACGCCCGTGAATGGATAGAGGACGCCCATCGCGACCGGGATCAGGACGACGTTGTAGGCAAAGGCCCAGAACAGGTTCTGGCGGATGTTCCGCATCGTGGCCCGCGACAGGGCGATCGCGGTCACCAGGCCTCGCAGGTCGCCCGACATCAGGGTGACGCCCGCGGATTCCATGGCCACGTCCGTGCCGGTGCCCATCGCGACGCCGACCTCGGCCGACGCAAGCGCCGGCGCATCATTGACGCCGTCACCGACCATTGCCACGAGCTTGCCTTCCGCCTGGAGCGCGGTGATCGCGGCCGCCTTGCCCTCGGGTCGGACATCGGCGAGGACGCGGTCGATCCCGGCGGCGCGGGCGATCGCCTCGGCCGTCCGGCGGTTGTCGCCGGTCAGCATGGCGACCTCGAGCCCGAGTCGATGGAGCTCGGCGACGGCCTCGACGGATCCCGTCTTGAGGGTGTCGGCGATCGCGATGACCGTGGCCAGCCGACCGTCGAAGGCGGCGTAGACCGGCGACTTGCCGTCGGCGGCGAGCGCGTCGGCCACCCCGTCGAGCGGGCCCGTGTCGATTCCGAACGACTGCAGGAAGCCCGGACGGCCGACTAGCACGCTGACGCCGTCGACCGTTGCCCGGATCCCGCCGCCGGCAACCGCCTCGAAATCCGTCGCATCCGCGAGATCCATGCCGCGGCTCTCGATCGCCTCTCGAACGATGGCGGCCCCAAGTGGGTGCTCCGATCCACGTTCGGCCGCGGCGACGAGGGCGAGGATTCGAGCTTCGGATGGCGCATCGGCTGCTCGAGCCACGTTGGTGACGCGCGGCTTGCCTTCGGTCAGCGTGCCCGTCTTGTCCAGGATGATCGACCGGACCGAGCCGAGCCGTTCAAGGGCCTCGGCGTTGCGGAACAGGACGCCCGCCTCGGCACCCTTGCCGGTCCCGACCATGATCGACGTCGGCGTGGCGAGCCCCAGGGCGCACGGGCACGCGATGATCAGGACCGCGACCGTGTTGAGGAGGGCCAGGTTGAACGCGGGCGCCGGTCCGGCGAGGTACCAGACCACGAACGTGAGGGCGGCGAGGCCGAGGACGGCGGGCACGAAGTACCCGGTCACGACGTCCGCCAGGCGTTGGATCGGTGCGCGTGAGCCCTGGGCTTCCGAGACGAGCCGGATGATCCGGGCCAGGACCGTATCCGCGCCTACCCGTGTGGCCCGGAACGTGAGCGTCCCGGTTGTATTGAGGGTGCCGCCAATGACGAGGTCGTCGGTTCGCTTGGCGATCGGAAGGCTCTCGCCGGTGATCATGCTCTCGTCGACACCGGAGGCACCATGGACCACGACACCGTCGACGGCGATCGATTCACCCGGGCGAACGCGGAGGAGATCGCCGACCCGGACATCCGCGATCGGGATGTCGACCTCTGCGTCATCACGCAGGACACGAGCCGTGCGCGGCGCGAGCCCGATCAGGCGGCGGATCGCATCGGACGTGTGGAGCCGAGCCCGTGCCTCGAGGAAGCGCCCCAGGAGGATCAGGGTGATGATCGCGGCGGCGGTGTCGAAGTAGAGAGGCAGCCCCGCCTCCCCCATGCCCAATCCCGCGGCGTGGAAGAAGTCCGGGACGGCGATCGCGGCAAGGGAATAGAGGAATGCCGCGGACGTCCCCACCGCGATCAGCGTGTTCATGTCGGCAGATCGATGGCGGAGTGCCTTCCAGGCGCCGATGTAGAACGGCCATCCGGCCCAGAGCTGGACGGGCGTCGCGAGGGCGAGCTGGAATAGCGGGTCGGTGAGGATCGCCGGCAGCCCTGGCGCAATGGTCATCCGGGCCAGGCCACCCAGGATCGGGAACGTCAGGATTGCAGCCACGATGAGGCGCCGACGCAGCGAGTTGAGGTGGCGCGCGGCCGCCTCATCGCGCTCGCTCCGTGCCTCGGCGGCTTCCGCGATGTCGGCCTTGTGGTCGCTGGTCGCGGCCTGCTCCACCCGCGCGACGTAACCCGCCGCCTCGACCGCCTCGGCCAGGTCACCGACCGCCACCCTGGCCGGGTCGAACCGGATCGTCGCCGTCTCGGTGGCGAGGTTGACGTTCGCCCCCTCGACGCCATCCACCTTCTGCAGGAACCGCGTGATCCGGTTGACGCAGGACGCGCAGGTCATCCCCTCGACGGGGAACGACACGATCTCGATCGGCGGCAATGCTGGCGCTGTCATGTCTGCTTGCATACTCCTGGGGGGTATCCTACTCGAGGATCGAGCTTGCGTCGAGGGCCATTCGACCCGTGTCATGCGACTGGTTGGTCCCTCGTCGGAGGCCGCTTGTCCGGCCCATCACATGGTGGCCAGCAGGCCAAAGCTCATCGCCAGCACCGCGAGGGCCAGGCCCGCCTTGATCCACGGGCTATTGGAACGGTTCCATCGCCCCAGCTTGCCGAGCACGCGCCGGTCGCTGACGGCCAGCAGCAGGACCACCAACGGCACGATGAAGGCGACGTTGTACAGGGCGAGGAGGGCGATGCCGGTCGGTCCGCCGCCCGAGGCGTTGAGCACGGCCACGATGTCGAGATAGATCGCTCCCGAGCAGGGCACCGTGCAGATCCCGACCAGGACGCCGGCCACCAACATGCCGCCGAGGCCGCCTCGTTCGATCGCTCGGTGCATCCGGCCGTGGGTGCTGGCCGGCGCCATCATCGACGGGCCCCAACCCGGCAGGAAGACGTCCTTGAGCATCCAGAGCGCCATGAGAAGGGCGAGGACGGCGGCGATCCGGGTCACCAGGTGGTCCTGGCCCAGCCAGCCGAGGAACGACAGGAGGCCCAGCCCGATGATGAAGTAGGTCACCCAGACGGCCCCGACGTAGAGCGAGCCAGCTCCGAGCAGGCGACGGCGGGCGTCGAGGGTCGGCGTCCCGTCGGAAGTGACGGAGTTGACCAGCGTGAGCGTGTAGGTAGCGAAGAGGACGAGCAGGGCGAAGGCACACGGGTTGAACCCGTCTGCGACCCCCGCGGCAAGCACGGTCGGCACGGTCAGGCTGCCAAACGCACCCGTGCTGAACGGCACGGCGATCACGAATGCTGACGCACCCAGCCCGACCGACACGAGTGCCGACGCGAGGGCGAATGCGGGCCTCGGCAAGCCGAGGATCAAGGGCGATGCGGGTGAGGGAACCCGCGTCGCCGCCAGGGACCCGGGGAGGGCCGGGTCATGACACGTCGCCGGCGGGTGGGACGACACGCTACGCCTCGACGATGATCTTCCCGTGCATGGTGGGGCTGTCCTTGCCACCACAGCACGTGTCGCAGTAGATGTCGTAGGTGCCGCGCGCGGTGGGCGTCTTGATCTGGACAACCCGGCGGCTCTCGCCCGCCGGCCCGGCGGCGACCAGCTCTTCGTAGATGCCAAGCTCGTCGCTGATCATGGTGTGGACGCCGCCGTCGAGGTGCGGGGCCGCGTCGGTTGTCCATAGCTCGATCGAGACCGTCTGACCGGCCGGCACCCGGACCTCGGATGGCGTGAACCCGGCCATGCTCAGGCGAACAGGGATCGCGTCCGCCGTGCTGGCCGCGCCGCGTTGACCGAACAGGTCGCCGGCGGCGAGGTAGACTCCGCCGCCCAGAACCGCGACCACGACCAGGACAAAGGCCGACCCTCGGATCCTGGCAACTCGGCGCTGGCGCGCCTGGTGGCTGGTCGAGCGCAGCCGATCGCGCTCGGCGCGGTGCTCCTCGAGCAGGGCAACTCGGCGTTCCGTGCGCGAGTTGGGAGCCGGGGTGCTCATTCGCTCGCCTCAGGCGATGCCTTCGGGTGATGCAGCTCGTGCTGAGCGCCGGGCATTGCCGGCGCGCCGGGACCCATCATGTCCGGCCCCATCGACGAACCGGGCTCGCCCATCATCGAGCCGCCCATCAT
>JBBEBJ010000060.1:4444-8487 GCA_040882425.1 Chloroflexota bacterium
CGCCCATCATCGAGCCGCCCATCATGGAGGGCCCCATCGCGCCGCCCATCGTCGAGCCGCCCATCATCGACATCATGTCGGTCATGTCCTGACCGGCCATGTGCTCGGACATGGTGGCCGCACACTCCGGGCTCGTGGCCTCGTCGCGGGCGACGGCCGTCCCGGCCAAACCGGTCAGCAACCCGACCACGAACATCCCGGCGGCGAGACCGCCGATGCGCATCCTGTTCATCGCTGTAACTCCTGCTGTTCGACGAGCAGGGCGTTCCGCGCCCGCTCGAATTCGTCCTGGGTGATCTCGCCGCGGGCGAAGCGCGCTCTGAGGATCGCCATGGCGTCTTCGGCTGCCGTCCGCTCGGCGGGGATGCGAACGATCAGCCAGACCATGACGAGGAGGACAGCAATCCAGACGATCATCCAGATCCAGCTGTAGGGTCCCATCACGTCCCGGTCTCCTGGCAATCCGGCGGACCTCGCCGGTATGCAATCAGCCTGGGACGGCCGCCTCCCGGAATCCATGGAGGTCGGCTCCGGACTACCTCAAGAGCCGGTCAAGATCGCCGTGCGACCGGCAGCGCCACCCAGAAGGTCGAGCCCTGTCCTGGACCGTCGGACTCGGCCCACGCCCGCCCGTTCATGGCATCGGCGAGCGCTCGTGCGATCGGCAGTCCGATCCCCGAACCGCCGAGGGCTCGGGATCGCGAAGGGTCGACCCGGTAGAAGCGTTCGAAGACACGAGTCCCCTGGTCGGC
Organism: Chloroflexota bacterium; assembly: GCA_040882425.1. Taxonomy (GTDB): domain Bacteria; phylum Chloroflexota; class Limnocylindria; order Limnocylindrales; family CSP1-4; genus SPCO01. Next base: position 5,197 of record JBBEBJ010000060.1, read on the forward strand.
GGTGAGACCCGGACCGTGATCCCGCACACCCAGGTGGATTTCATCGTCGCGAACGTCGCCTAGCAGCTCCACCCGGGATCCGTCCGGTGCGTAGCGGATCGCGTTTGACAGGAAGTTGCCGACGATCTGCGCGACGCGATCGCGATCGGCCGTGGCCCGGAACCCGGCCGGAACGGCCGTGGTCAACTCAATGCCACGCTCGCCCGCGCTCGGGCGGACGCTCTCGATCGATTCGCGAATGAGCGCACTCAGGTCCACATCGGTGATCGTGAGGGGGAGCTGCCGTGCCTCCGCCCGCCACAATTGCGAGAGGTCGTCGACCAGCCTGGCCAGGCGGCTGGTCTCGCGACGGAGGAGCGCCCATGTGCCCGGATCGGGATGCACGACGCCGTCCTGCAGGCCCTCGAGGTAGCCGTCAAGCGTCGCGATCGGCGTCCGCAACTCGTGCGCGACGTCCCCGACGAGCTCGAGTCTCCGGCGCTCGGTCGCCTCGAGCGAATCGGCCATGGCGTTGAACGAGCCGGCGAGCTCCCCCACCTCGTCGCGACCGCCAGCCGGGACACGCTCGTTGTAGTGGCCGGCGGCGATCCGACGGGCAGCACTGGCAAGCCTGCTCACCGGGCCGGCAATCCGCCTCGACAGGGCCAGCGACACGGCGATGGCCGCGCCGAGGGCGATCACGGTCGCTGCCGTAAGCGCGGTTCGGATGGCTTCCTGGAACGCGACGAGCGTCACGGCATCCATCGCCTGCGCCTGTGGGTCGCCGGGTCGGTGGCCCATGGCATCGGCGAAGTAGCCGGGGCCCACCAGGCTGACCGCGGCAAGGACGGTCCCGAGGGCCGCAAAGGCAACGATCAGATGGGACAGCAGCAGACGCGTTCGCAGCAGCCGGGGAACGGTCATCAACGGGTCACGCGTCATCCGTTGGTGACGAGCCGGTAGCCGACACCGCGGACGGTCTCGACGAACCGCGGTCGCTCCGGATCGTCATCGAGCTTGCGACGCAGGTTGGCAATGTGCACGTCGACCACATGGTCGTCGTCGTAGCCCGGGCCCCACACGGCCGCGAGGAGCGATGGCCGATCAACAACGACGCCAGGCTCCCGGGCAAGTCGCGCAAGGATGTCGAACTCCGTCCGCGTCAGCTCGACCGCCCGATCGTCGGCCCGGACCTCGCGCCGCGCGACGTCCACTTCGAGGCCGGCCACCGCGGCGACCGTCGACGACCGGGGGCGCCGCAGCATCGCCCGGATGCGACCGACAAGCTCCCGCGGGCTGAACGGCTTGGTCAGGTAATCGTCGGCACCGATGGCGAGGCCGACGAGCTTGTCGACCTCCTCGGACTTGGCGGTGAGCATGACGACGTACGCGTCGGAGAAGGTCCGCAGGCGGCGGCAGACCTCGATCCCGTCAAGACCCGGCAGCATGAGGTCGAGCACGACCACGTCGGGCCGATCCTCGCGGGCATGCCGCAGGCCCTCGTCACCGTCGGTGACCACGGAGACCAGCCAGCCCTCGCGTTCGAGGTAGCCGCGCACGAGCGCGCCGATGGGCTCCTCGTCGTCGATGACGAGGACGCGCAGTTGGCTCGAGCGATCCGGCATTGTTGACGGTCCTTCAGGAATGGGGGCCGTCCCATCAGGGTGTGGCGCGGCAGGCCGAGGTCTGCCTCAGTGCGCCGGTGCGAACAACAGGAAGATGGGTGGGAACGTCAGGGCGAACCCGAGGCCGACGAGAACCAGGGAGGCGATGAAGAAACTCCGGAAGTTGACCTCCTTACCGCGGAGCCAGAGGTGGAAGACCACCCAGGACAGGGCGAAGGCGATGATCGCGATGCCGACCTTGCCGGAGAGTGGGCCGACGCCGGAGCCGAACCCGAAGGTCCTGTCGAACTGGAGGAAGGCGTTGAAGTCGACCCCGATGGCGTTCTTGATCGTGTCACTCGCCTCGTTGAGGACGACGCCGATACCGATCACGAACGAGGCGAGACCGGCGGCCAGGAACGAGGCCGCCACCGGGCCATTGGGCTTGGTTTCTGTCGGGAGGGTGTTCATCTCAGGGCTCCTGCTCATGCGACCGGGGCGGCCTTCGTGATGAAGGCTCCAAACAGGCCCGCCACCCCGGCGGCGACGAAGGCGAGGACGAAGAAGACGATCAGGGCCCTGCGGATCTCATTGCGCCGCACCAGCTGGGCGCCGTAGTACAGGACGGCGAAGGCGACCGCGGTGGCGAGGAACGGCGCGAGCCAGGCGACGTGCTCCTTCCACTCCATCCCGAACCGATGCCATTCCGCGGTCTTCTCCTGGGCGAGGAGCAGATAGCGAGGGAATTCCTCGAGCACGGTTGGGTCCGTGCGGTCGATGCCTTCGGGTGGCGTGGCGCGGTACCACGGGTAGGCGATGAATGTCCCGGTGATCACGGTCAGCCACGCGACGATCGCCATGACCCAGGTTCCGATGAGCAGCCGCGGCGTCCGCTCCTGGAGGCCTTCGGTGGTGAGCAGTCGCTCGCGCAGGCTCCACAGCCCGGCCAGCCCGCCGCCAAAGGCGAGCAGGAACAGGGTGCCGAGGATGAGCCCGTGGAGAACGGTGTAGAGCTCTCGCTCCGTCAGTTCCATGCAATCCCTTCCTTCTTCGAGTATCGGCAAGTCGCCGACGACTGGGATAGATGCTGCGCGTCGATCACGCCGGGATGGACATGCCACGCGGCCCAAGTTTGGGAGGCCGTTGGTCACGCGGAAGCGGACCTACCGGCGCCGTGTCCGGAGGCAGGGCGGGGTCAGCCCACTGTCGGGGCAGTGACGCCCAGGGCCTCCTGGATGGCCTCGTGCAGCCGCGCCCCGGTCGGCTGTCCCAGGAGCTCGGTCACCGCGTGGGGACCCGTGCTCTCCTCCCAGCTGAAGCCGAGGCCGGGTGAGGTCAGGACGACCGGAGTATCCGGATGAATGTCCCGGATGTTCTCGATCAGCTTCTTCGATCCCTCCGCGTCCCCGCTCGCCCAGACGTCGTAGACGAGGACATCGGCGGCGTCGGCAAGGTCGCAGGGATGACCGGCAAGGACGGGGCAGACATTGCGCGTCGGCCCGGCGCATTCGGTCACCTCGTAGCCAAAACGACGAAGCGAGTCGACCTCCTGGCCGGCCATGTCGAGATCGTGGTGGACGACGAGGACGCGAGTCATCTCACACCTCCGCGGTGTACCCGTCCGGTCCGCGTGGGCCGGTATCAAGGCACTCTGGGCGCCGCCGCCGCCGCAACGGAGTGGCGAAGGTCACGCTTCCACCGGGCCGGA
>JBBEBJ010000060.1:8587-35106 GCA_040882425.1 Chloroflexota bacterium
GGGCGCCGCCGCCGCCGCAACGGAGTGGCGAAGGTCACGCTTCCACCGGGCCGGATGACCCGAACCGCCGTCCAGTCCGAACGGACCTGCCCGATCGCGCCTTCCGGCAGATGCCGCGGCCCGAGTCATGCCCCACGCTGGGCCAACGGCGCGCTCGCGTCCCGCCCGGCTGCGAGCGCGCCTGCAACCGACGAAAGGAGCACAACGGTGGGACCCGCCGGCGATCTGGGCCGGCCGTCGAGTCCGCCGACCAAGGCGGTCCTGGTCAAACGGCACGGACTTCGGCCCGTTGTGCCCCTCGCGCCGGGCCGGTTGGCAGTGTCGTTGGGGCGGTTGCGGTCATAGCCTTCGTGCGAAGGAGGTCCGCCGATGGACCCAATCGAGACAACCAATCAGGATCGTCCTCACGCTGTCCCCGAGAGCGCGGTCGCGTGGATCAACGGGCGCCAGGCGATCGTCGCCACGATGGCCCGCGACGGTCAGATCTTCACCTGCGAGATCAACCGAGGGCTGTCTCCGGAGCCTTCCTACCTCGCGCTGGTCGTCCATGCCCTCGGTGATCGCGAGCGGGTGGTGATCCTCGGGCCGAGCTCGGCGCGGTTGGCTCTCGAGCGCGAGTATGTCGCGATCTATCACCGGCCCGATCGGCTCGTGGACGTGGAGCCGGCCGGCGCCGTCAACACCGAGGATCTCGTCGCGCGGTTACGCGCGCTCGCCGCCTGACAGGCCAGGCACGTGGAGGTGGTCGATGATCGTCGCCATCCATCCGGCTGAAGCCGTCGCCGAGTCTCCACCGATCGAGCCGCTGGACATCGCGACCGAGCGCTGCAAGGGTTGCGGACTCTGCGTCGACGTCTGCCCCAGGCACGTGCTCGTCCTCGACGAAGCGATCGTCAACGAGCACGGCTACCACCCGGTTCGCCTGACCGATGCCGGGGCATGCACCAGTTGCGCCCTGTGTGCCCGGATCTGCCCGGACACCGTCTTCACCGTCTACGCGCGACCGAAGGGAACCTGACATGACCGTCCTGCTCGATGTTGCGCCGGGCGCGGCGGCGCCGAGCGCCGCGACAGCGGACCAGCCCGTCAAGCCCATCCTCATGAAGGGCAACGAGGCGATGGCCGAGGCCGCGATCCAGGCCGGCTGCGACGCCTACTTCGGCTATCCGATCACGCCCCAGGCCGAGCTGCTCGAATGGATGGCTCGCCGGATGCCCGAGCTGGGCCGCGTGTTCATCCAGGCCGAGAGCGAGGTCGCCGCGATCAACATGGCACTCGGGGCGGCGGCCACGGGCTCGCGGGTCCTGGTGTCCTCGTCGAGCCCGGGGATCAGCCTCATGGCCGAGGGGATGAGCTACCTGGCGGCCTCTGAGGTGCCCATGGTCCTGATCAACGTGATGCGCGGCGGACCTGGGCTTGGCAGCATCGGACCGTCGCAGTCCGACTACTTCCAGGCCACAAAGGGTCACGGACACGGCGACTACCGGGTCCCCGTGTTTGCGCCGTCGTCGATCGCGGAGGCCGTCGACCTCGTTGCCGAGTCCTTCGCCGTTGCAGAGCGATACCGGACCCCGGTGATGATCCTCGCGGACGGCGTGATGGGCCAGGTCATGGAGCCGGTCGTGCCCATCTACCGGACGCCGCCCCGCGAGTCAGGTGGCTGGGAGCTCACCGGGGCGGACGGTCGCCCGCCACGGATCGTCCGATCCCTCCACCTTCGGCCGGAAGACCTCGAGGCGCACAACCTGGCGCTCCAGGAGAAGTACGCGACCATCACGCAGCACGAGGTGCGCTGGGCCGGCGAGGACCTGGAGGATGCAGAGGTCGCGATCGTCGCCTACGGCACGGCGGCACGTGTCGCCCGCACGGCGATCGAGCGCGCCAGGGCGCAGGGCCTGCGCGTCGGCATGTTCCGTCCGATCACCCTCTGGCCGTTCCCATCCGCCGAGCTGTCGACCGTCGCTTCGAGGATGCGGGCGATCGTCGTGGTCGAGCTGTCGGCCGGCCAGATGGTCGAGGACGTCCGCCTGGCGATCGAGGGCCGCACGCCGGTCTTCCTCCACGGCCGGACGGGGGGGATGGTGCCGACCCCCGGCGAGGTGGTCGATGCCGCACGGGCCGCGTGGGCCACGACGGCGCCGGCTCGCCCCCGCGCCCCGCAGGCAACCGATGAAGCCGACGAGCCGGACCCGCTGAGCCTGATCGAGCTCGGCGGGTGGGCGGCGCTTGGTTGGCCCGGCCCGGAGCCCGACTTCGACAGCGAGCTCGACCCAATAGCGCTGGTGTACCGATGACACTGCTCACCGCGACCAGGCGTCGCATCTACCAGCGGCCGGCCGCACTGACCGACCGGCCGACGCACTACTGCCCGGGTTGCGGCCACGGGATCATCCATCGGCTCGTTGCCGAGCTGCTCGACGAGATGGCCCTCGCCCCGCGAACCATCGGCGTCGCGTCGGTCGGCTGCAGCGTCTTCGCCTACGACTATCTCGATGTCGACTTCGTGGAATCACCGCACGGCCGCGCGGCGGCGGTCGCCACCGGCGTGAGGCGAGCGCGGCCGGACGCCTTCGTGTTCACCTACCAGGGCGATGGCGATCTCGCGGCCATCGGCACCGCCGAGATCGTCCACGCCGCGGTACGAGGTGAGCGGTTCACGGCGATCTTCGTCAACAACGGGATCTACGGCATGACCGGCGGCCAGATGGCCCCGACGACCCTGCTTGGGCAGCGGACGACCTCCAGCCCCACGGGCCGCGAAGCGGGCCTGATGGGCTATCCGATCCCGATCACGGAGATGCTGGCCGTGCTGCCGGGGGTTTCGTACGCGGCGCGCGGCTCGATCGCCGACCCGTCCTCGGTCGGCAAGGCCAAGCAGATGCTTCGCCGGGCGTTCGAGGTCCAGCTGGCCGGCGCCGGCTTCTCGATCGTCGAGATCCTGTCGACCTGCCCGGTCGGCTGGAAGATGACGCCGGCCCAGTCGATGGCGCATCTCGCCCACGACGTCGTCCAGACCTATCCGGTCGGCGTGCTCGTCGACCGCCTCGCGGCCGCGCGCAACGCAGCCGGGGAGGCTTGACATGCAGCATGCGACGGTCTTCGGCGGGTTCGGCGGCCAGGGAATCCTGTTTGCCGGTCACGTCCTCGCGCAGGCGGCTGTCCTCGAAGGCCGCTCGGTTTCGTGGATGCCGTCGTACGGACCGGAGATGCGCGGCGGGACGGCATCCTGCACCGTGATCGTGTCGGACCGGCCGATCGGATCGCCCATCGTGGACACCGCCGACAGCGTCGTCGCCCTGACGCCACCCGCCCTCGCCAAGTTCGAGTCCCTGCTGGTCCCGGGCGGCCTGCTCGTCATCAACGCGTCGCTCATCGAGGCGGAGCCACGGCGGACCGATCTCGATCTGTTGCCCATCCCGTGCACGGCCCTCGCCCGCGCGGCGGGCGACGATCGGCTTGTCAGCGTGGTCGCCCTCGGTGGCCTCATCGCGCACCGCCCGATGGTCCACCCGGACGCCATTCGGCAGGCGCTCGCGGACCTGGTCGGGGACGTGCACCCGGACCTGCTCGCGGCAGACCTCGCAGCGTTCATGCGTGGCTACCAGGAAGGAGCTCGAGTCCCCGGGCTGGCCTGATTCGCACGCGTCTAGACAAGGACGACGACGGATGACGACCTGGAAGAGCGCCCTGCGGGCGGATCCGGTTGACTGGCTGCTCGAGCCGGGGTGTCCCGCGGTCCGGAATCAGGCCCTTCGTCAGCTGCTCGATCGCCCGGCCGACGACCCGGATGTCGTTGGGAGTCGGGCCGCGGCCATGACCGTCAACCCGATTGCCGCGATCCTGGCGGCGCAGCGCGATGACGGCCACTGGGAGAAGCCCGGGCCGGGGTACGCGACCAAGTACCGCGGCACGGTCTGGCAGCTGATCTTCCTTGACCAGCTTGGTGCGGATCCGGGCGACCCTCGAATCCAGCGCGCCGCCGAGTACGTCCTTGGCCATACCCAGGCGAAGAACGGGGGCTTCGGCGCCTCGGGGGCGGCAACGTCTGCGGCGCCGCCCCCGTCCGCGGTGCTCCACTGCCTCAACGGCAACCTCCTGCGGGCGTTGATCGGCTTTGGCTGGCTTGACGACGAGCGCGTGAGGCGGGCGGTGGACTGGCAGGCACGGGCGATCACCGGCGAGGGGATGGAGCGCTGGTACGCGTCCGGGACCAGCGGGCCATGCTTCGGCTGCGCGGCAAACGAGCAGCTTCCGTGTGCGTGGGGCGCCATCAAGGCACTCCGCGGCCTCGCCCGGATCCCGTCAGAGCGCCGGACACCCATCGTCTCGCGGGCGATCGAGGCCGGCGTCGCCTTCCTCCTGAGCCGCGATCCGCTCGACGCCGACTACCCTGCCGGCTGGGGCAACACGCGGCCGAACGGCTCGTGGTTCCGGCTTGGGTTCCCGTCGGCGTATGTCACGGACGTCCTGCAGAACCTCGAGATCCTCGCTGATCTCGGGCATGCCCGGGATCCGAAGCTGTCCCGGGCTCTCGGCTGGCTGCTCAAGAAGCAGGACGATCTCGGGCGCTGGAGAAACGAGTACGCCTACAACCACAAGACGTGGGTCGATTTCGAGCACCAAGGGCAACCGAGCAAGTGGGTCACGTTGCGAGCGTGCCGTTTCCTGAGGGCGGCACTCGCCTGACCAGCCTCGTGCCCCCGGCGCGTCAGCTGGAAACGGGCGCGAGCGCGGCTGCGACCGGGACTTCCACTTCGGTCCGGTACTCGGCCGGCGATACGTTGTCCCCGGGGCCGTTGAGGTACCGCTCCCGCATGGGTCCGGCGGCCTCGAATCCATGGCCGCGCATCCAGTCCTGGATCGCGTCGTAGGCAGTTCCAAGTGTCTCGTACGGGCCGATGTGGAGGGTGCCCGCAACCGTCATGGCCGGGAGGAGCCGCGCCTGGACCCCGCCCGCTGCCGCCAGGCCGGTCGCGACCGGTACGCACACCTCGGCGTCCATCCCCACTGGGCCAAAGGCGTGGTAGATGACGAAGGGGGGCCCGGCGGGCTCGACGCCGAGAAGCTTGAGGTGGCCAAAGAGCAGGCCAAAGGATCGGCCAAGAAACGCGGGGATCTCGTCCTGGCCGTGTCGACCTCGAATCGAGATGATCGGTTGGGCCTCCAGGTCCCGAACGGCGATCGGGTAGTCCATCTGACGCGCCTCCGATGTATCCGCGCCGAACTCGCGCAAGCACGTCAATCTCCCACCGGAGACGCCTCTGCGTCGAGTGCCATCCGACCCCATTCGGGCCGTTCGGCATGTTGCCGCGGCATCCAATGGCCGATGCGCGAACGGTCGTCCGAGAGGAAGCTGCAGGGCACGGATGCGCTGCAGGAGGGCACGACGATGAGGTCAACCAACTTCGATCGACCCGATCCGGAGCTCCTCCACTGGCTCGAGAAGCACGACGTGGAATACGAGCTCCATGAGCATGCCCCGACGTTTACGGCCCGGGCCACAGCCACCGCCGAGGGCGTCGACCCTCGGACCTTTGCCAAGGTGGTCGCGGTCTCCACCGACGACGGCCGCGAGGCGCTCATCGTGCTCGACGCGACCGATCACCTTGACCTTCGCAAGGCCGAACGCATCCTTGGCGCGATGAGCGTTCGCCTGCTGACCGAGGTGCAGCTCAAGGGCCTGGCGCCGTCGTGCGAGCTCGGAGCCATGCCGGCGGTCGGATCCCTGTTCGGGCTTGGAACGTATGCCGACTACGCCGTCCGCGAGGACCCTGACATCAGCTTCAACGCGGGCAGTCACGGCGTCAGTGCCCGGGTCGATCGAGCGGGCTGGGAGCGAGCGTGCGGCGTCATCTACGGCGACCTGGCGGCCGAGAGCGACACTCGACCAGCGTGGGCTCGCTCCTAGACTCCATGCCCGACGCGATCCCCCGACGTGGGCTTGAGCACCGGAGGCGTGGCGTGACGCGACCCAGCACCCTTGTATGGATCGACGCGCGTGAGGCGGTGATCGTCCGCTGGGCGGACGATCGGTCACGCGTCGAGCGCATCAAGTCGGACGTGCCCGCGCACCACCGGGCCACGGGCCACGTGCGACACGATCCTGCCGTTCGTCACGGCGGTGGACGGCCGCAGACGGCAGGCGAGCCGCACCGTCTCGAGCTCCTCAAGCGCTTCGTCGAGGACGTCGCCGACCGCACCGCCCCGGACGACGACCTGCTGATTCTCGGCCCCGGGGTCGTCCGCGAACGCCTGGCGCGGCGCATCCGCGAGTTGGACGACGACCGCGAGCGGTCACGGAGCGTGACCTCTCAGCCGGCAATGCCGGCCACGGATCGCCAGCTGATCGCGCGTCTCCGGCAATTCGCAGGGGCTGCTCCCCGGCGGCGCGCCGTCGGCGCCTACCGTGGGAGCGAGCCGGCCGGACCGGACTGATCGGGAGGAGCCCGGGCTCCCCGGCACGAGCCAATGTGCCGAAGGGCACTGGCCGTACGTTCCGCTGGAGGCACATCGTGCGGAAGGTCGCCGCTTCCGCCCACGGAGTGCTGGCACCGCAACTGGAGGCCAGGATGGACCGCAAACGTGTGGTGATCATGGGCGCGGCAGGTCGCGACTTCCATGACTTCAACGTCGTCTATCGAGACGATCCAGCCATCCAGGTCGTCGCCTTCACGGGCGCGCAGATCCCGGGGATCGTCGATCGACGTTACCCGCCGGAGCTCGCCGGCGCCCACTACGAGGACGGGATCCCGATCGTGGCCGAGAGCGACCTCGAGCGGCTGATCGTGGACGAGAAGGTCGATTTCGTCGTCTTCGCCTACAGCGATGTCAGCCATGCGACGGTGATGCACGCCGCGTCCAGGGCGCTGGCAGCAGGAGCGGATTTCAAGCTCCTCGGTCCACGGAGCACGATGCTCCCGAGCAGCCGGCCGGTCATCGCGGTTGGGGCCACCAGGACCGGCTCGGGCAAGAGCCAGACGACCCGCTGCCTGGCGGCGCTGCTTGCCGAGCGTGGCCTTACGCCGGTCGTGATCCGCCACCCGATGCCGTACGGCGACCTCGCCGCCCAGCGCGTGCAACGGTACGCGACGTACGAGGACCTCGACCGGTACGACACCACAATCGAGGAACGAGAGGAGTACGAGCCGCATCTGGACGCCGGACGCGTGGTGTATGCCGGCGTCGACTACGGTGCGATCCTCGAGCAGGCCGAACCCGAAGCCGACGTCATCCTGTGGGATGGCGGCAACAACGACTTCCCGTTCTACCGGCCGGACCTGTATGTCGTGGTTGCCGATCCGCTCCGTCCGGGGGATGAGACGGCCTACCACCCCGGTGAGACGAACGTCCGGATGGCCGACGTCGTGATCATCAACAAGATCGACTCCGCCGACCCGGCGGCGATCGATGCCGTCCGTGCAGCCGTGGCGGCCCTGAACCCGCGGGCGTCGATCCTCACGGCTCGGTCGGACCTGACGCTTCACGGTCCGTCGATCGACGGCAAGCGGGTCGTCGTGGTCGAGGACGGTCCGACGCTCACGCACGGTGGGATGCGGTATGGCGCCGGGATCGTCGCGGCGCGCCGCTTCGGTGCGGCACGCATCATCGATCCCGGTCCGGCTGCCGTTGGGTCGATCCGCGAGGTCCTCGAACGATATCCGGAGCTCGAGGCCCTCGTCCCGGCGATGGGCTACGGCGCGCTCCAGGTGGGCGAGCTCGAGGCCACCCTCAACGCCGTCGACGCCGATCTCGTCCTCTCCGCGACGCCGATCGACCTCACCCGCCTGCTGACCCTCAACAAGCCGATCACCCGTGTCCGCTACGAGCTGGCTCAGGTCGACGGGATCCCCCTGACCAAGCTCATCGACCCGATCGTCGAGGCGACACGAACGCCCGCCGTGGCGGGAGGTTCCTGACGAGCAGCGTCGCGATCAGCTCGCGGCAACCTCGTGCAAGGTAGACGAAGACCCGCCGACTGTGCGGTCGGCGGGTCTCGCCTGCTCGTTCAGCTGACGATCGCTCAGACCGACATCGGCCGGCCGGAATACGTCCCACCGGTCATGAACCGGGTCACAACTTCGACCACGAGCCCGACGACCAGACCGCCGATCAGTGCCGGCACGAGCGCGAGGCCGTCAAACACCGGCTCGAACGCCTGCCAGGCAATGATGAACTCGCTCGCGGCGAGCCCACCAATCGCGGCCGCGATCGCAACGACCAGCCACTCATAGCCCGTCCGTGTCTCTCCGACGAACTGGGCGATTACACCGAAGACGAGGGCTCCGATGGCGAGGACAATGGCGCCTCCGAGCCCAAGGGTGATGGCAAGCTCCATCTGCCAGCCTCCTGTTCCAGGACGTCGACGCAGGCGTCCCCAATCATGATCTCGCGCTGCCCCGGCACCGCGTAAGTGCCGATCGGCACAATCGGTCGGGCCCCTGGATCAGGTCACCGGGGCGGCCACCCGCGTCGCTCCGGCTATGCCGGTCAAGCGTCCGCGGTCGCCGCGGCCGCGGCGACGAAGTGCGGCAACAGGGTCGCCCAGCCGCCATGGTTCCGGTCGCGCCAGCTCTCCCCTTCTGCGCCCAGCCGCTCCCACGCGCGATGCTCGATCTCGACGCGCGTCGCCTGTCCGGTCGCGAGGAACCGGATCTCGACCTCGGTCGCGTCCGTTCGATCGCGGTTGAGGTGCCACGTGTACCCGAGACGCGCCGGCGGCTCCCAGATGGTGACCTCACCCCAGTCGTGCTCCAGCCCGTTGCGCCGGCGCTCGAAGATCCGGCCGCCCGGTCGACCCTCGAGGACGACCCAGAGACCGTCCTCGGCCGAGACGGTGTGGTCCTTCGGCCACCACTGGCCGATCCGCCGGGTCCAGACGTCGAACGCGTGGTCCACCGAGCAGTTGACCTCGAACGCGAGGCGGATCGGCTCGATCACGACTCGGCGGAGCCGGAGGGGCCCGACGCGGGGTCCCGGGTTCGTTGATCGCCGGTGTTCGTCGCGACAAGACGGAACCGCCCGGCGGCCTCTCCCCACACGCGTTCGACGTAGGCGCGCAGCGCCTCGACGCCCTCGTCGTGCAGCTGGTAGATCCGCCGCGTCCCTCGCGCCTGCTCGACCACCAGGCCCGCATGCTTCAGCAGCCGGAGATGACGCGACACCGCGGGACGGCTGATCGGCAACGCGTCCGCGAGCTCCTGGACCGAGCGCTCGCGCGCACCCAGGAGCTCGACGATTGCCCGCCGGTTCGGGTCGCCCAGGGCGTCGAACGGATCGCCCGCGGGCAGTGGTTCAGCCATCGGCGTCGTCAGATGGCGCGCATCCGGTTGTTCCTGGCGTCATGGGTCACCTCGGCGAGGCCGAGCGCCTCGAGCAGCGGCGGCATGTACACGCCGAACCGACCTCGGAGGCCCTTCTTGAGCCCGTACCAGCCGCCGACCGGGTTGTGGGTCGATCGACCCCACGACTCGACCGTCCCCTCGGGCGCGGGCTTCTGCTCGTCGGCCCCACCGAGCGGCATCCAGTCACCGTGGGCCTTGAGCATCGCGTGCAGGTCGTCAATCGCGCGAGCGTCATACAGCAGCCTGGTCCCGCCCACCTGGCAGACGATGGTTGGCGGTTCCGATGCCTCGTCGCGGTACATCGTGTACTCGGACGTCCCCGGTGGCGTCTTGAGGACCCACGGATCGTCCCTGGTGCCGCTGCCGGTTGCCATTGCGCCCCTCCGCCACACCGACCGTAACCGGGCGGCTACGGTAACCGTATTGTCACCGATCGGGCACGGCGCGTCCAGTCCGCTCGGGTCGGCGGTTCCTCGCTCGTGGCTTACAACGTGGCGAGATGCGCAACGAATGTCAAGGCGCCGCTGACTCCGATCAGTCGGCGACGTCCAGCTCGTCGATCCGGCGACCACGGTCATCGACGACCCGCCAGCGAACGCCCAGGTCGGCGTCCTTCCCGCGCAGGATCACGTGCACGACGGCCCTGGCGCTCGCGAGTGGACTCCCGGCGTTCGCGACCGCCTCCCTGATGTTCCGCTCGAGCACCATGCGCGCTATCGCCGGCTGGTCGCGGGTGATCTCGGCCCGCGCGATCGCCTCGGCTTCGGGAACGTCCAGCGCGCCGAGGCGGTCGATGAGCTCCCTGGCGCGCCGTCGATCGGCGGGTGCGAGGTCGAGCAGCCACCGTGGTTCCGGTAGCGCTGGCGGTTCGGGCGCGGCCGAGTTGCCTGGCTCGGCTGCCTTGGCCGCGGTCGGCCGCGCGACCCCTGGTCGTCCCCCCGTTCCCTGACTGGATTCACGCGATCGCGGTCCGACCACGCCCGCCTGCTTGATCCGATCGGCCAGTGGCGACTCGGCGGGGCCAGCCGCTCGCGCGGACTCGATGGCTTCGCGGGCAGCCGTCAGCGAGCCGAAGGGGCCGCGCACGAGCGGCAACCCCAGCTCATCGGTCTGGGTATTGTCGACGACCACCCAGGTCCCCGACTGCGGTTCGATGGCGAACCGCCCGTCGCGCGTCTCCCAGCGCCCGGCACCCAGGCGTTTGAGCGAATCCTCAGCCGGCATCTGAGCAGTATCGACGGTCCGGCAAGCACGAACCGACCTCGCCAACCGAAGCGCTCCTCGCCGGACGCCACGCCCAACGACTCGCTTCTGCAATACAACTGAAAGATGCATTCGAAGTACCGCAATCGTATGCTATGATCTGCGCCAGTCGCTCCCACGTCGTGAAGGCCGTCACCTGCAGGAGTCCAGTGAGTTGAACCGGATCAAGCTGGATCTGGATCGGACACTCGGCGAGGTCGATCGGAACATCTTCGGCGGCTTTGTCGAGCATCTTGGTCGGAGCATCTACGGGGGGATCTACGACCCGGGATCGCCCCTGGCGAACAAGGCCGGGCTGCGCTCGGACGTCGCGGGCTCCCTGGCGCGGTTGCGGCTGGCCAACGTGCGCTACCCGGGCGGCAACTTCGCGTCCGGCTATCGCTGGCGCGACGGGGTTGGGCCCGTCTCCGAACGCCCGCCGCGGGTGGACCTTGCCTGGGCATCGATCGAGCCGAACACCTTCGGGACCAATGAGTTCGTGGGCTTCTGCCGGAAGCTCGGCACCGAGCCCTATCTCGTCGTCAACGCTGGCGACGGCGACATGCGCGAGGCGCGCGACTGGGTCGAGTACTGCAACGGAACCTCCGACACCGCCCTCGTCCGGCTTCGAGCGGCACACGGGCATCCCGAACCGCATCGCATTCGCTACTGGGGCATCGGCAACGAGGTCGATGGGGCCTGGCAGGTTGGCGCCAAGACCGCCCGGGAATACGCCCGCCTGTACCACGAGTTCGCCAAGGTCATGCGCTGGACAGACCCGGCGATCCGCCTCATCGCGTCGGCGACCTCCGACTGGGACGGCGACATCGTCGAACGGGCCTGGTCGCTGGTCGAGGAGACCGGCGACCTGATCGACTACATGGCCATCCATTGGTACGTCGGCGACAAGGCTGGCGACTCGACCGCGTACCTCGCGACGTCCGAGCTGATCGAGGCGCGCCTGAGCGCCTACGAGGGATTGATGCGCGGCCTGACGCTGGGCCCTCGCCCACGAAGGCCGATCCCGCTGGCGGTGGATGAGTGGAACGTCTGGTATCGCGCGACCGGCGGTCCGACCGAGCCATCGAGCCACCCGCTCGAAGAGACCTATGACCTGCAGGACGCCCTCGTCGTGGCGATGCATCTCAACGCGTTCATCCGCCACGCGCCCACCGTGCGCATGGCAAATCTCGCCCAGCTGGTCAACGTCATCGCACCGATCGTCACCCGACCGGACGGGATCCTGCTTCAGACGATCTTCTACCCGTTCGAGCTGTTCAGCCGCACGACCGGCACCGTCGCGCTCGATGCCTGGTGGGACGGCGAGACCTTCAGCGGCGGCGCCTACCAGGGAGTCCGCACGCTCGACGTGTCGGCGTCCCTCAACCCCGACCGCCGGGGCCTGGCGGTCCACATCGTGAATCGGAGCGTCGATCAACCGGTCGACGCCGTCATCGAGCTCGACGGCGGCACCTTCGCCGGTTCCGTCCATGTCAGCACGATCACCGGCCCGGATCTCAAGGTCGTCAACACGTTCGATCAGCCCGATTGCGTGACGACGACCGAGCGCACGCTCGAGGTCCCGTCGCCCGACACCTTCCGCTGCTCACTGCCCGCCCGCTCCGTGACGGGGCTGGTGTTCTCCCTGTAGTCCTGCGCCGAGGAGGAGGACCGCCTACGAGTGTCAGACCGACGCCAACCGGATCGACCCGTCCTGCGAATCCGCGATCTGCGTTCTTGTAGAAGGAGCCAATCGTGAAACGAGCGAACCTAGCTGTCGGGATGGCGGTCGTCGCCATCCTCGCCTGGGCGTGCGGAGGCACGTCGACGTCACCATCCGCGGAATCGAGTGCACCAGCGGCAACGGGCGCGGCGAGCGTGGCACCTCCGCCTGCCGGCGCGACCGACCTCACGTTCTGGACCTTTGTCGACCGGCACGCAACATTCTTCCAGCAACGTGCGGAAGCCTGGAACGCGGCCAACCCGGATCGGCCGATCTCGATCACGCCGTCGGTGATCGAGTACACGCAGATGCACGACAACCTGACCGCGGCGCTGCTGTCGGGGACGGGCGCACCTGATCTCGTGGACATCGAGATCGGGAAGTTCGCGATCTACGTGAAGGGTGAACTGCACCTGCTCGACATGACGGCGGAGATCGAGCCGTACGTTGGCGACCTCGTCGAGACGCGGCTGGCACCATACGAATTCGACGGCAAGCGCCTGGCCGCCGACTACCACCTCGGCGCGTTCCTGATGTTCTACAACAAGGAGATCCTGGACGCGGCGGGCGTGAATGTCGACGAAATCGAGACATGGGACGACTACATCGAGGCCGGCAAGCTGGTCACCAAGGACGGCGTGACCATGGCCGCCGTCGATGTCAACGGCCCCATGTCCGTTCGCGGCCTGATGCTCCAGAACGGCGGCGGCGCCTACGATGCCGCCGGCAATCTCATCCTGAACACACCCGAGAACGTCGAGGCCGTCCAGCTGGTCGCCGATATGGTCAACGTCCACAGGATCGCCGCGGCGACGCCGGGTGGGAACAACGGCACGCCCGAGTTCTACCAGGCGATGGCCGACGGCCAGTTCGCCTCGGTCTGGATGCCACAGTGGTACATGACCCGCTTCCCGGACAACATGGCCGGATTGGCGGGGAAGATGGTCGTGCGGCCGATGCCCCTCTTCGAGGCTGGTGGGTTCACCACCACGATGGGCGGCGGTACGGGGACGGCCGTCACGGATCAGACACCCGAAGCCGAGCAGCAGCTCGCCAAGGACTTCGTGACGTTCGCCAAGCTGACCAAGGAAGGCCAGACGGCGATCTGGACCGACCTCGGGTTCGATCCCTACCGCAACGACGTCTATGACGATCCTTCCCTCCAGGCCGTCGATGAGTTCTTCAGCGGCGAGGTGACGTTCGAGATCATCAAGAGCGAGCTCGGGAACGTGGCGCCGGAATTCACCGGACCCCTCTATCCCGAGATCCAGGACTATCTCAACACCACCCTCATCTACGACATCGTCCAGAACGGCGTGTCCGCCGCGGACGCGTTGGCTGCCGCGCAGGCCGCCATCGCATCCCTGCAGTAGTCCACCTGCCCGGGGGGCGAGAGAGGCTCCTCCCTCTCGCCCCCGGGCCCCAGACCGAGGAACGACGCTTGAAAACCGTTCGAGCGGCCCTCTTCGACACCCGCCTGGCGCCATACGTCTTCCTGCTGCCGTTCCTGGCGATCTTCGTCGTGTTCAGGCTGTACCCGGCGATCTCGGCGGGGATCATGAGCTTCCAGGACGTCCGCGGGACCCAGAGCGCGGAGTGGATCGGCCTGGAGAACTACGAGTCCGCGATCACCAACCTGCGGTTCAGCAAGGCGCTGGGGAACACGGTCCTCTATACGCTTGGAACACTCCTGGTCCTGATCCCCGTCCCGCTGGTCCTGGCAGCGCTGCTGGACAGCGGGCGGGTCGTCAAGCAAACCCTGTTCCGCGTGTCGCTGTTCCTGCCGGCGCTCACATCGCTGGTCGTCGTCAGCGTGATCTTCCGGATCGTTCTCGCCCGGGACGGCCTGCTGAACACCGCCCTGGGGGAGGTCGGCGTCCAGCCCAACTTCTGGCTCGAGGCCGCCGATCTCGCCGTCCCGTCGATGATCCTCATGGCGGCCTGGCGCTGGACGGGCATCAACATCATCTACTTCAGCTCGGGCCTCGTGAACGTCCCGAAGGAGCTGTACGAGGCCGCGGCCCTCGATGGCGCCAGCGCCTGGCGTGTCTTCCGCAGCATCACGCTGCCGATGATCGAGCCGACGATCCTGTTCGTGGTCGTGTTGTCGATCATCGGCGGGTTCCAGGTGTTCGTGGAACCGCTCCTCCTGTGGTCGGGTGGGAACAGCCCGCGCGACGGCGGCCTGTCGGTCGCGCTGCTTATTTACAAGACGGCGTTCACCTCGTCCGACTTCGGACAGGCCGCCGCGATCGGCATCGTGCTGGCCGCGATCATCGTCGCCGTCTCGCTCGTGCAGTTCCGATTCCTTGGTGGCAGGAGGCCAATAGGATGACCGCACTTGAGCGAGTCGTCCGCGAGCCGGTCGGGCTTGCCGCGGCACGTCTGACCGGACCGAGGAGACGCGGTCTGCCATCCCGGCTCGGGCTGGCGGTCCTGTTCCTCATCCTCGCGTTTGCCTTCGTGCTGCCGCTCTACTGGATGGTCCTCAGCTCGCTGCGACCGCAATCCGAAATGTTCGGGAGCGGCATCACGCTGGCCCCGACCGGCCTGACGCTCGATAACTACGGACGCCTCCTTGCCGAGACGCCGTTCACCCGCTGGTTCATGAACACGATCACCCAGTCGCTTGGGTACGCGACCCTGACCGTGGTGATCTGCTCGATGGGCGGGTACGCGCTGGCGAAGTACCGCTTCCGGTTTCGGTCACTCATCTTCGCCACGATCCTCGTCACGCAGATGCTGCCGTTCCAGCTGCTCATCGTCTCGCTGTTCGTCGAGATCGTGAACCTGGGGCTCGTCGACCACTACCTGGGCGCGGTGCTACCGCTCGCGGCGCACCCGATCGGCCTGTTCTTCATGCGCCAGCACATGCTCGGGATCAGCGACGACCTCCTGGCCGCCGGCAGGGTCGATGGTGCCAGCGAATACCGGCTCTTCTGGTCGGTCGTGCTGCCCAACGTGCGTCCAGCGCTGGCCACCTTGTTCATCCTCTTCGCGCTCGAGTACTGGAACAATCTGCTGTGGCCGCTGATCGTGTTCAGGCAGGCCGAGAACATGCCCCTGGCCGTGGGCCTCGCGTCGATGGTGAACCAGTACCGGGTCGCGTACGACCTGCTGCTGGCCGGCTCTGCCCTGGCGACGTTGCCGGTCATCGGGCTGTTCTTCCTCTTCCGCCGCCAGTTCATGGCGGGCACGGCGGTCACCGGCACCGGCGTGCAATAGGGCGGTCGGAGTTCGCCGAGCTCCCGGCACCCGCCGGAGCGTTACGACCAGCCCGGCATTCCAGCCTGGCTGGGCTCCGGGATAGGCAGCGGCCCGTTCTCGCCAACCGGGTGGGGAGCCTCGATCAGATCCGCCGAGAATACGCCGGACATTCCCGTGGCCCTGGAGCGACCGACCGGAGCTACGTCCCATCGGTCGCTTACGCCAGCCACGCTGGAACAGTGTCGTGCTAGGTCGGTCGGTCGGCCGCCCAGATCGCCCGGTTCACGACGTTCTCGAGCTGCTCCTGGCGACCGCTGACCGGGCTTGGGTCGATCTCGCCGGAGGCGACGCGTGCGGCGAGGCTTTCGAGCTCGGTTTCGCCCGACAGGATCGAGCGCCCCAGCGGGGTCGACCAGCCCGCGTACCGCTCGTTGCGGCGTCGCTCCAGCTCACCCTGTTCGATCAGGTCGGCGGCGACCAGGAGGGCGCGCGCGACAGTGTCGATGCCGCCGATGTGCGCGTGGAAGAGGTCGTCCCGGGCCATGCTCTGGCGGCGGAGCTTGGTATCGAAGTTGAAGCCGCCGGTCGCGAAGCCGCCGCTGCGGACGATCTCGTAGAGCGCAAGGGCGAGCTCGTCGACCGAGTTCGGGAACTGGTCCGTGTCCCAGCCGTTCTGGTAGTCGCCGCGGTTGGCATCGATGCTGCCGAAGATCCCGTGCGCGATCGCGTACGCGACCTCGTGGTGGAAGCTGTGGCCCGCGAGGGTCGCGTGATTGGCCTCGATGTTCACCCGGTACTCGCCTTCGAGGCCGTGACGGGCCAGGAAGCCGTGCACGGTCGCGCAGTCGTAGTCGTACTGGTGCTTGGTCGGCTCCTGAGGCTTGGGCTCGATCAGGAGGTTCCCCTTGAAGCCGATCCGGTGCTTGTACTCCACGACCAGCGACAGGAACCGGGCAAGCTGCGCCTCTTCGCGCGCCAGGTCCGTGTTGAGCAGCGTCTCGTAACCCTCGCGACCGCCCCACAGGACGTAGTTCTCGCCACCCAAACGGTTGGTCGCCTCAAGCATCAGCTTGACCTGGGCAGCCGCGATGGCGAACACGTCGGGATCCGGGTTGGTGGCCGCGCCGGCCGCGTACCGCGGGTGGCTGAACAGGTTGGCGGTGCCCCATAGCAACCGGATCCCGGTCCGCTCCATGTGCCCCTCGATCTCCCCGACCACCGTGTCGAGGTTGGCCTTCGTCTCGGCGAAGGTCCGACCCTCGGCCGAGACGTCGCGATCGTGGAAGCAGAAGAACGGGACGCCGAGCTTGGCGATGAACTCGAACGCGGCCTCGAGCCGCGCCCGGGCGGCGATCATCGGGTCAAGGCGCGCATCGAGCCATGGCCGATCGAACGTCCCGCTCCCGAAAACGTCCGATCCCGGCCAGCTGAACGAGTGCCACAGGCAGACCGCGACCCGGAGATGGTCCTCCATCCGCTTGCCCAGAACGAGGCGGTCGGGTTGGTAGACCTTGAACGACAGCGGGTCGTCCGCGTCGAGGCCACCAAAGGGAATGGCTCCTGGGACGTCTGCGAAGAACGGGTCAGCCACGCGCGTTTACCTCCACGCCCCTGGATTCCATGCGATGCCGCGTGGCGCCAACGGATCGCCGACGGGCATCAACCGTGAAGCTGGGCGAGCTCCTGGCGGGTGACCTCGGTGGGCGGTTTGCCGAGGATGATCATGCCCAGGACCTCGTCGATCGTGACGTCGTCCTTCTTGACGGTGCCCACGATCCGGCCGTGATACATCACGCTGATCCGGTCGGACAGGTCGAAGACGTCGTGGATGTCGTGGCTGATCAGGAAGATGCCGATGCCCTCGTCCTTGAGCTGGCGGATGAGATTGCGGACCTGGGCCGTCTCGGCGGGTCCGAGGGCGGCTGTCGGCTCGTCCATGATCAGGATCCTCGCGTTGAAGTAAACGGCTCGGGCGATCGCCACGGCCTGGCGCTGGCCACCGGAGAGCGACTTGACGGGCAGCGCGAAGCGCGTGAAGTTGGGGTTCAGGCGCCCCATGATCTTTCGAGTCTCGGACTCCATGCTCGAGTCGTTGAGGGAACCCAGTCGGGTCGTCAGTTCCCGGCCGAGGAACAGGTTCCCCGGCGCGTCGATGTTGTCGGCCAGGGCCAACGTCTGGTAGATGGTCTCGATGTTCAGCGCCTTCGCGTCACGTGGGTTGCGGATCATCACCGGCTCGCCATTGACGTGGATCTCGCCACTGTCCGCGGGATGCGCGCCCGACAACACCCGCATGAGGGTCGATTTCCCGGCGCCGTTGCCGCCGACGAGGCCGATGACTTCCCCGGCGAAGAGGTCGATCGTGACATCGCGCACGGCGTGGACCCCACCGAAGGCGACGTTGATATCACGCATCTCGACGAGCGGCGTTCGCTCCGCGACGGTCACGGGTCAGCCCTCCTAGCCGCTCAAGAACCGCGTCGGCGGTTGAAGGTGTCGAGGCCGACCGCGAGGATCAGCACGATCCCGGCGACGACGTTCTGGCCGGGCGAGTTGACACCCATGAAGCTCAGCCCGTAGGCGAGCGACTGCATCACGAACGCGCCGAGGACCGCCCCGGGGATCGTTCCGATGCCCCCGGCGAACGAGGTCCCGCCGACGACTGCCGCCGCGATGACATAGAGCTCGTAGCTCTGGCCGACGTCGAGCGTCGAGCCATTGAGCCGAGCGGACGCGATCGCCGCTGCCAGGGCGCACAGGATGCCCATGACCACATAGGTCTTGAGGATCGTCCAGCGCGTGTTGATACCGGCGAGCTCAGCGGCATCGGGGTTCCCGCCGTAGGCGAACACATATCGGCCGAACCGCCGCCGCGTGGCCATCCAGGTCATGACCAGGGTCACGCCGATCAACAGGATGATCGGGAACGGGAAGCCGGTCGGGATCTGCCAGCCACCTTCGGGAGCTGGTCCCCAGTTCTGTTCGGTGGCGACCCGCGCGGCGAGGCCCTGCGGCCAGAGGTTCGCGTTGGCGAACGCGGCGACGCCGATGACCGTTAGGCAGCCCACCACGCCGATCAGGACCTCCGCCCACATCGGGCGGAGCGGGAAGCCGAACCGTCGGCGCTGTCGGCGGTTGCCGATGAGCAGCCAGATGATCGCGGCACACCCGATGATGCCGAGGACCCAGGTCACGGTGCCTCCGACCGATCCCTGGGCTCCACCACCGATGAGCTGGAAGCTCGGGTCGAGGCCCGACACGGCGGCGCCGTTCGAGAGGTACCAGACCGCGCCACGGATCGACAGCAGGCCGCCGAGCGTAACGATGAATGAGGGCACGCCGATGTAGGCGATGATGAAGCCTTGGAGCCCGCCCACGAGCGCCCCGAGGACGATGCCGAGACCGAGGGCGATCACCCAACGGAAGGGGAAATCGGCGCCCATGCCCAGGACGTTGGGCATGACGTCGGTCATGAGGAGCGCGTAGGTCATCGCGATGACGCCGACGAGCGAGCCCACCGAAAGATCGATGTTCCGTGACACGATGACCAGGACCATGCCCGTCGCGATGATCGCGATGCCGGAGGCCTGGACCGCCAGGGTGATCATGTTCGTCGGCTGGAAGAACTTGCCGCCGCTCAGGATGTTGAAGGTGAGCAGGATCGCCGCCAGGGCGACGAGCATGCCGAACAGACGCAGATCGACCTCCGTCTGCGCGAGCAGGCCGCGCAGCGACGTGCGGGCGGGCGGCTGGGCCTGACCCACAGGTGTCGCGTCGGCCACGTTCGTCACGGCGGCCCTCCTGGTCCCTGAAGGAAGGAAGCGGCGCCCCCGGGGATCCCGGGGGCGCAATCAGTTGGCTTGGCTCAGCGGTCGAGGACCGTCACTTGCAGGCGGCCGGCCCGGTCGCCGGGTCGACGCCCTTGCAGAGATCCTCCTTGGTGATCTGGCCCGCATCGATCGCCACCTGGAGGTTCTCCGCGGTGAGCGGCGTCGGCTGCAGGATGAAGGACTGGACAGACGTCCCGTCCGGTGTCGTGAAGGCCTGAGCGGAGAGACCGGCGGTCGGGGCGACGGATGGATCGATCAATCCGCCCGGCAGGGTCAGGCCGGCCATCGCGGTCCCCTTGCACAGCTCGAGCGCGGCCGCGCCTGCGATCTTGCCCAGCTCGTTGGCGTTCTTGAAGACGTCCACGTACTGCTTGCCCAGCGCGACATTGTTCAGGTTGGCAGGATCGCCGTCCTGGCCGCTCAGGGGCGGGAAGCCATAGCTCTTGGCCGTCAGGGCACCCACGACGCCGAGCGCCGTGCTGTCGTTCTCGGCCAGGATGGCATCGATCGGGGTGCCGTCGGCGACGGCCTTGTCGATGATCGCTTCCATGTTCTGCTGGGCCTTCTCGGTCTTCCAGGCATCCGTGAAGGTCCCGTCAGGACCATTGAGGAGCACGATCTCGCCCGAGTCCACCTTGGCCTTGAGGCCTGCCTCGTCCCACCCCTGGGGCAGGAACGTGGAGGCGTTCGGGTCACCCGGGTCGCCCTTGATCAGGACGTAGTTGCCCGTCGGGACCTTCTCGAAGACCGCAGCGGCCTGGGCCTTGCCGACGAGCACGTTGTCGAACGTGATGTAGAGGATGCTCGGATCCTCGATCAGCCGGTCATAGGCGATGACGGGGACGCCGGCATCCTTGGCCTTCTGGAGGGCCGGCAGGATGGCCTTGTTGTCCTGCGCGAGCAGGATGAGGACGTTCGCGCCCTGCGAGATCAGCGTGTCCACGTCGGTCAGCTGCTGCTCGGCGCTGAGGTTCGCGTCGGCACTGATGTACGTGCCGCCACCCGCTTCGACGGTCTCCTTCAGATTGGGCTCGTCGTGCGCTGCCCAGCGCGGCTGCTGGAAGTTGTTCCACGACACGCCGACGGTGCAATCTACGGCACCGCCGCCTTCGCTCGGCGCCGACGACGCGCCGCCGGTGGAACAAGCCGCCAAGACAACCGCAATCACTCCTACGAGCGCCGCGAATCTGCGGTTCACCATACTCTTGTTTCCTCCTCGTCTGGACCTGGTGTCGCTCTCGGCGCCACGTGTCCCGCGTTAGGCTATCACCCTCCCACAGGCGATTCCCACGCGAGACGCTCCCTCTCCGGCCGACCTGGTCGGACATCCTGCAGGCCCCGGGCGCACCGGCACCCGGGACGTGGACCGCTGGTTCGATGGGCCCGACAACTGGGCCCGTTGGCATGCATCGGGCGGACGATGGCGCTGAGTTCGACCGCCGGACGGTCTCGCTGCACTGGCCATCGCGTGCCGCATTGCCACGAGTTTGTGTTCCTCTCTTACAAACGCATACGATAGGCTGCTCCAACACCGCGGGGGTGTCAAGCCGAAACGTCAACGCGCGATACTGGAGCCGCCGTCCGCGTCAAGCGGTGCCGATCGGATGGTCTGTGCCGCCACCACTGGGGCCGAAGGGAGTCCATGACAGCCGTTCGTCCACGCCGCCGGTTGGCGGGTATCGCGGTGCTGGCCATCCTTGCCGTCGTTGCGACGGGCGCCCTGGTGATCGCCCGTCCGTGGACCACGACCCCGGCCTGCCCAGCGATGGCCGAGCACTCGGAATGGTCCGTCGCCAGGCGCTGGGACGAGTCGCTCCTGAATGCGATCCGCCGCGCGCTACCCAACCCACCCGTTCACGCTCGGAACCTGTACCACATGTCGGCGGCGATGTGGGATGCGTGGGCGGCCTATGACTCGACGGCCTCCGGCGTCTTCGTCCACGACAAGATCAGGACCTCGGACGTGCCAGCCGCCCGGAACGAGGCGATCAGCTACGCCGCGTATCGGGTCCTGGCGGCCCGCTACATCAAGGCGGTCGGGGCGGACGAATCGCTGTCCGAATTCGCCGACATCATGGATTCGTTGTGTTATCCGATCGACGTCACCACGGCGGTGGGCGATTCGCCGGCGGCGGTCGGCAACCGGATCGCGGCAGCGATCCTCGCGGCGGGCAAGACCGACGGGTCGAACGAGGCCGGCGGGTACGCCGCTCCCGAGTACGCGGCCGTCAACCCGCCTCTCGTGGTGGCCAAGCCAGAGATCGTCATGACCGACCCGAACCGCTGGCAGCCGCTGCAGCTGGAGCACATGATCTCGCAGAACGGCATCCCGGTGACCAATGGGGTCCAGCAGGCCGTGGCGCCGCATTGGGGTGGCGTCAAGGGCTTCGCCCTGCCCGCGCCGGCGACGGCGGGCGCGTCGCCGATCGATCCGGGTCCGCCGCCGCGCCTCGGCGACCCAGCCACGGACCAGGAGTTCAAGGACCAGGTCGTCGAAGTCATCCGTGACAGCAATCTGCTGGGCGCCCCGGCAGCGCAGACGATCGACATCTCGCCCGGGGTCATGGGTGGCAATTCGCTCGGCGCGAACGACGGCCAGGGGCACGCCACCAATCCCGCGACCGGGCAGCCCTACGCGCCCGACGTCGTCCCGGTGGCCGATTACACGCGCGCCCTCACCGAGTTCTGGGCGGACGGCCCAAAGTCCGAGACGCCGCCCGGCCACTGGAACGTCATCGCGAATGACGTCTCGGACGAACTCGATCCGAACCTCCGAGTCGGCGGATCCGGCCCTGCCGTCGATCGCCTGCAGTGGGACGTGAAGCTCTATCTCGCGCTCAACGGCGCCGTCCACGATGCGGCGATCGCGGCGTGGGGTCTCAAGGGCGAATACGACGGCACCCGGCCGATCTCGATGATCCGCTACATGGGTGAGCGCGGCCAATCGAGCGACCCGAGCCTGCCCTCCTACGACCGGGAAGGCCTCCCGCTGGTGCCCGACCTGATCGAGCTCATCACGCCCGAGACGACCGCGACCGGCGAGCGGCACGCCGCGCTGGCCGGTCACGAGGGCGAGATCGCGCTCAACGCCTGGGCGGGAAACCCGAAGGACCCCGCGACGCAGACGTCGGGGGCCGGCTGGATCCTGGCCACGACCTGGGTCCCCTACCAGCTACCCACGTTCGTGACCCCGTCATTCCAGGGCTATGCGTCCGGCCACAGCACGTTCAGCCGTGCTGCGGCTGAGGTCATGACCGCATTCACCGGCGACCCGTATGTGCCCGGCGGGCTCGACGAGTCGACCACCAGGGCGGGCACGTTCAAGGTCGAGGCCGGTCCCTCGCTGGACGTCACCCTCCAATGGGCCACCTACTACGACGCCGCCGATATGGCCGGACAGTCCAGACTGTTCGGAGGGATCCATGTCCAGGCCGACGATTTCATCGGCCGCCGGATCGGATTCGAATGCGGCAGGGCCGCCTGGGAGAAGGCCGGGGAGTACTACGGCGGAACGGTCTCGTCATGAGTGGTCGCCTGGGGTCGTGATTCGGGCGCCGTCCAAGGCACGCCGCCTTGATCGGCGAGCCGTCCGGATCGGGCTCGTCGCCGGCGTCGCGTTGGGTGTCACGGGCGCGGCAGCGTTCCTCTTCACGCGCGCGACGACGCCTGCCGCGGCGGGGCCGGTTCCGCATTTCGTGGAAGAGGGTCTGCAAGCCGACGTCGACCACGTCTACGACGGCGACTTCACCGCCTCGGTCGGGGGCGGCATCGCCGTCTTCGACTGCAACGCCGACGGCAGGCCGGAGATGTACGTGGCGGGGGGCACCAACCCGGCAGCGTTGTACCGGAACGACAGCCCGGTCGGCGCGGCCCTTCGGTTCGAACCGCTCCACGACGCGGTCACGGATATCACGAACGTCAACGGCGCCTACCCACTCGACGTCGATGGCGACGGTCAGGTCGACCTGGCCGTCCTGCGCCTTGGTGAAAGCGTCTTGCTTCGCGGTCTCGGCGACTGCCGATTCGCCCGGGCCAACGAATCCTGGCAGTTCGACGGCGGGAACGGATGGGCGACCGCCTTCAGCGCGAAATGGGAGGGAGCCAACGCGTTGCCGACCCTGGCGATCGGCCACTACCTGACGCTCGACGAGGCGGCCGACGGGACGCGTTCCTGCGTCGACAACGCCCTGATCCGGCCGGCGACGGGCGGAGCCGGCTTCGGACCGCCGATCATATTGACGCCTGGCTACTGTTCGCTGTCCATGCTTTTCACCGATTGGGACCGCTCGGGACGGCGCGACCTGCGGGTGAGCAACGACCGCCACTACTACGACGCGGTTGACGGCGAGGAACAGCTCTGGCGGGTTGCCCAGGGTGAGGCACCACGACGCTACACGGACGCCGACGGCTGGGTGCAGATGCAGATCGAGGGCATGGGCATCGCCAGCTACGACCTCACGAACGACGGATACCCGGAGGTGTACCTGACGAGCCAGGCTGTCAATCGGCTCCAGACGCTCACGAGCGGACCTGGGCAACCGACGTATCGGGACATCGGCCGCAGGCGCGGCGTCGAGGCGACGCGTCCGTTCACGGGCGGCGACCCATTGCCGTCGACCGCGTGGCATCCCGAATTCCAGGACGTCAACAACGACGGCTTCATCGACCTGTTCGTTTCCAAGGGCAACATCGACGAACAGCTCGACTTCGCCTCGAAGGATCCCAGCAACCTGATGCTCGGCAATCCAGACGGAACGTTCACCGAGCGCGCCGAGCAGGCCGGGACAGTCAGTTTTGCAAAGGGCCGCGGCGCCGCTCTCGTCGACTTCAATCTCGACGGGCTCCTCGACCTCGTCGAGGTCAACTTCCAGAGCCGCGTGCTGCTCTGGCGAAACGTCGGTTCGGGCGACGCCACGAGGCCGGCGCCGATGGGTCACTGGCTTGCGCTTCGACCCACCCAGCCGGGCCCCAATCGCGATGCGATCGGTTCGTGGGTCGAGGTCAAGGTGGGCGACCTGACGCTTCGGCGCGAGCTGACCGTGGGAGGCGGCCACGTTGGAGGGCAGCTTGGCTGGACCCACTTCGGGCTCGGCCCGGCGGAGTCGGCCGAGGTCCGCGTCCAGTGGCCCGACGGCGAACCTGGGCCATGGATTCAGGTGGCTGCCGACCAGTTCGCGGTGATCGAGCGCGGCGCGACCTCCGCTAGCCCGTGGCTGGCCCCGGCTGACTGACAGAAAGGGACAGGCGATGGCCAGGACACGACTCGCGCACCTCGACCTGCCCGACTTCGGGATGCCCGACGCGCGGCCGGAGATTTCCGCCGGCACCTATCGCGCGCGATTGGAGAGACTTCGCGCGCGAGCGCGCGAGCGAGGCTTCGACCGGCTCGTCGTTTACGCCGACCGAGAGCACAGCGCCACCATCTCCTGGCTGACCGGCTTCGATCCCCGGTTCGAGGAGGCGATCGTGCTGGTCAACGCCGCCGCCAGTGCGACTGACGATCCGGCGATCCTGGTCGGCAACGAGTGCTGGGGCCCGGCCGGGGCGGCGCCACTCTCCATGCGCCGGCACCTGTTCCAGGATCTCAGCCTGCCGCGCCAACCGGGAGACCGGTCGCGGCCGCTCGACGCGCTGCTCGACGGCGAGGGCGTCTGTCCGGGTCGCCGCGTCGGCGTGATCGGGTGGAAGGAGTTCGGTACGCCCGACCGGATGGAGGCGCCCGCCTACCTCGTCGACGAACTCCGACGGCTCACCGGGGCGACCGGCGCGGTGGAGAATGCCGCCGACCTCGTCATCGATCCATCCGTCGGCCTGCGGGTGATTAACGAAGTGGAGCAGCTCGCCGCCTTCGAGTACGCCGCCTGCCAGACATCCCAGGGTGTCCGCAACCTGCTGTTCGGCCTGCGACCGGGCATGACCGAGCGCGAGGCCGTCAGGCTGCTCGAC
Source organism: Chloroflexota bacterium (assembly GCA_040882425.1). Taxonomy (GTDB): domain Bacteria; phylum Chloroflexota; class Limnocylindria; order Limnocylindrales; family CSP1-4; genus SPCO01. Next base: position 33,877 of record JBBEBJ010000060.1, read on the forward strand.
TGGGATGGGTCTCCCCTGTCGTGCCACCTGATGCTCTCGAGCGGGCCGCGAGCCACCCTCGGCCTGCTCAGCCCCGGGGACCGGCGTATCGAGCGTGGCGACCGGTTCACCACCGCGTTCGGGATCTGGGGAGCGCTCAATTGCCGGGCCGGGTTCGTCGTGGCGGATGCGAGCGAGCTGCCGACCGGGATCGCGGACTACGTCGAGCGGCTCGTCGGACCCTACTTCGAGGCGGTTGCCGAGTGGTACGAGGCGTTGCGGATCGGACAGACGGGCGGCGCGCTCCAGTCGATCGTGGATCGGCACCTCGGTGACCCGTTCTTTGGCATCTTCCTCAACCCGGGTCATCAGATCTCGCTCGACGAGTGGGTCAGCTCGCCCATCTGGCCGGGCTCGACGGTCGAGCTGCGCTCCGGCATGGCCCTCCAGGTCGACATCATCCCGGCGACGGGTACGGACTACTTCACGACCAACATCGAGGACGGCGTCGCACTCGCCGACGAGGTCCTGCGCGGTGAGTTCGCCGTCCGATTTCCGGCGGCCTGGAAGCGGATCGAGGCTCGACGAGCGTTCATGCGCGAGGCGCTGGGAATCCAGCTCCACCCCGACGTGCTGCCGTTCTCCAACATTCCGGCCTACCTGCCGCCGTTCCTGTTGGCGCCCGACCGGGCGATGGCGCTGCGCTAGCCGGCAGTCGGCGCAGCGGTGGGTTCGGTGCGGTCGTCGATCGGATCGGACGGCGCGTTCTCACGGCGGGCGAGGAACACGAACGGAATGGCCAGGGCCTGGAGCGCGCCGGACACGACGTACGACGCGGGATAGCCGAAGACATCCGCGGTCCGGCCAAGCGCCGGCTGGGCGACGACGCCGCCGGAGGACCCGAGCAGGGCATCGAACGACAGGACGGTCGCCCGCTGGTCGGACGGGATGAGGCCGTTGATGAACGCCTGCCGCAGCGGCGTCTCGAAGGCGAAGATCAGGGCCCAGGCCGCGAGCAGCACGAGCGCGAGGGCGAGCGTCGTCAGCAGGGTGAGCAGCAGGTACGATCGTTGAACCCGTCGGGCGCCATCGGTCACGGAGGTTGCACTCTACCCAAGCGAGCGTCGGTCGCGCGCGGTCGTTGTCGACCGTCCGAGCGGCCTCGGTAGCGTAGGATCGGTCGCGTGAGCCGCTTCCCGGATGGCTTCGATGTCGACGGTCCCGTCCAGGCGGAGGTGTTCGTCATCTGGC
>JBBEBJ010000061.1:0-1053 GCA_040882425.1 Chloroflexota bacterium
ACCTGGGACGAGCAGCTGGACGCGGCGAAGCGAGTCGACCGCCTCGGTTATGCCCATCTGTGGACCTGGGATCACCTCTACGCGATCGTCGGCGACTCGTATCAGCCCATCTTCGAGGGCTGGACCTCGCTCGCCGCCTGGGCGATGGCCACCGAACGGACGCGGCTGGGCCTCCTCGTCGGGGCCAACCCGTTCCGAAATCCGGGCCTGGTCGCCAAGACCGCCGCCACGCTCGACCACATCAGCGGCGGCCGCGCCATCCTGGGGATCGGCGGCGCCTGGATGGAGCTCGAGCACAAGGCCCACGGCATCGACTTCGGGAGTGGTTTCGGGCAACGGCTCGACTGGCTCGATGAATCCGTGGCCGCCATGCGGGGCGTGCTCGACGGGCGCTCGGTGACCTCCGCGCCCGACGGGCACTACCACTTTCATGACCTGCGCCACCAGCCGCCGCCGGTCCAGCAGCACCTCCCGATCATGATCGGCGGCAGTGGCGAGAAGAAGACCCTGCGGACCGTCGCTCGGTACGCCGACATGTGGAACGCGATGGGGCCGGTAGACGTGATGGCCCACAAGGTCGACGTCCTGCGGCGGCACTGCGACGAGGTCGGCCGCGACATCTCGGAGATCGAGTTCACGCTCGGCATCAAGGTCACCATTCGCGACACGAAGGCCGAGGCGGACCGCGTCTGGGAAGCGGCGATGGCGCACAACCGGACGCCCCTGGCCGATGCCGCGAACGACACCACCTTCTGGAACGGATCACCCGAGCAGCTGGCTGAGCGGCTCGTCCCATACGCAAGGCTCGGCTTCCGGACGGTCATCTCGGAGCAACCGGCGCCGTACGACGTCGAGACCCTCGAGCGCTTCATGGGCGAGGTCAAGCCGATGGTCGAGGCGGCCTAGGCGAGACACCGATTACCGCGACCTACCGCGTTCGCACGCGCACCGTCGGGGAGGGCCCGACGGCACTTGGGGAAGGCGTCCCGTTCACGCTGGTGATCGATCGGCCCTGACCGGGTCGGTCACCCGGCGACCGAAGCAGCCGTCGGG
>JBBEBJ010000062.1:0-5665 GCA_040882425.1 Chloroflexota bacterium
AGCCCGCCGGACGCCGCCCAGCACGCGACGAGCGCGCTGCCGATCAACCGGAGCTTGAAGTTGCGAACCCGCACGCGATGAGTCTATCGACCGCGCGCCGTCTGCCCTCGAGCGAGCTGACCTTGCGCCCGCTTGCGGGCCGCGGGGACGCTCATCTGCGGTCGGCGTGGGCGCTCGCCAGCGGGCTGCGTGGGCGCTCATCAGCGGTCGGCCGACTGGCTCCTTGCTGCCGCCGCAAGAATCGGCATGGACCTTGCCCCGTCAGCAAGCAAACCCACCGTTCGAGGGATCGATCGGACTCGATCGACCGCAAGCTTGCCGGGGCCGCAAGTCGGACTGCGCTGGACGCGGCGCCGGAACGGTTCCTTGCCGGAGCAGCAAGCTTTCGCGCCTATCGGGCTTACCGCCGGGCGCGATCGGCGATTTCCTTGCGCCGGCCGCAACCCGCCTCGACGTGTCAGCCGTCAGGGCTCGCGTAGGCCCGACTGGACCCAGACCGGACCGGCGCAAGTACCACCGATCATGGGACGGCCGGGTCATCGCGACTCGCGGGGTTCCGGCCCAGCATGCGCCTACCGCACCCAACCGGACACCACCGGTGGCGGCAACAGGCAGGGACCGAGGAACCAGGTGACGCATGGCCGGCCAGGAGCAGCACGAATCACCGGATCGCGCGCGATCATCTCGCCAAGGCTTGCCATTGGTCCTGGCCGCGCAGCGCTCCGTGGGCGGATCTGGTTCCGAACCCACCACCTCGACATCCCGCCCGGTCCAGACGGCCTCGATCGCGCCGACCCCCTCGCCCGCGCCGACCCCCACACCCCGGGCGATCTGGCGTCTCCTCCAGATGCGGGGGATGACGCCCGATGAAGCCGCCAACCTGACGGCCTTCCTGTACGGGCTCCCGACCGCCGACCTGCGTTGGTCGCTCCCACAGCTGAATCAGCTCCTCTTCCTGCGCCAGATGCGCCAGTCCGGCCGGTTCGGCCAGACCGATGGAGGCGTCGGCCCGCAGTCCTGACATCGACTCCATCCGACGTTGACGGGGTGCTCTCCTCCGCCGTCAGCGTTCCTCGGTCGAAGCGGCGCCGAACCTCCTCCCGGCGCCGCTTCGACATGTCTGGCCGGTGCGCTGGCCGCGCTTGTACCATCCGCGGGTGCGTCCCGTCATCACCTTCACGAGCGACTTCGGACCCTCGGCGCCGGCCGTCTGCCGGGCCGTGATGTTCCGCTTCTGCCCGGACGCCAACATCATCGACATCTCCCACCAGGTCCCGCGCTACTCGATCCGTGAGGGTGCCGGGACACTGGTCTTTGCGTTGCCCTACATGCCGGTCGGTGTCCACGTCGCGGTTGTCGATCCGGGCGTCGGCACGGACCGCCTGGCGGTCGGGCTGCGGACCGGGCGGGGCGACCTGCTGATCGGACCGGACAACGGGCTGCTCGTCGACGCCGGCGACGCGCTCGGCGGGATCGTGGAGGCCCGGTCGCTGGAGAACGCCGAGCTGATGCTCGACCAGGTCAGCCACAGCTTCCATGGCCGGGACATCTTCGCGCCGATGGCCGGGCACCTGTCCGCCGGGGTGCCCTTCGAGACGGTCGGCCCGACGGTTCGCGTCGACCGGCTGGTTCGGCTGCCGGCGATCACGCCGCACGTTCGGGACGGCGCGTTGGAGTCGACGATCCTCCACGTCCTGATCTATGGCAACGTCACGTTTGCCGGCGTGCCCGCGGACCTCGAGGCGGCCATCGGACCGCTGACACGAGGTCGATCGCTGGTGCTCGAGTTCCCGGCGCATCGTGGCGAACCCGCCGTCGAGGAACGGACGGTCTGGGCGCGCACGTTTGGTGACGTCCCACTCGGTGAATCGCTGCTCTATTCGGACTCGGAAGGGCACCTGTCGCTGGCCGACAACCAGGGCGACGCTGCGGCACGACTGGGGCTGACGCTGGACCGGCCCGTCCGCATCCGGCCCGCCTGAACCCGCCGACGTGTCGGACGCCGGACCGCTCGTCGAGGTCGATGGCCTCACGTTCCGCTACCGTCGGGCAACCGAACCCGCCATCCGCGACATCTCGCTGACGATCGCGCCGGGCGAGGTGCTGCTCGTCGCGGGCCCGTCCGGCTGCGGGAAGAGTACGCTGATCCGGGCGATGAACGGCCTCATCCCGCACGCTTATCCAGGTGGTCTCGAAGGGTCGGTGCGGCTTGAGGGCCGCCTGACGACCGAGCTCAAGCTGCGCGACATCGCCCTGTGCGTGGGCACCGTCCTGCAGGACCCGGCCAAGCAGATCGTCGGTGCCACGGTGGAGGCCGAGCTCGCGTTCGGACCGGAGAACCTGGGCGTCCCCCGTGGCGAGATCCGCGAGCTGATCGGCCTGGTCGCCGAGCAGGCGGGCATCGAGCCGTTGCTTGGACGGGAGACGGCCGCGCTGTCGGGCGGCGAGCGCCAGCTGCTGGCCATGGCCGGGATCCTCATGATGCGACCGCGGCTGTACGTGGTTGACGAACCGCTGGCCAACCTCGATCCGCGCAGCGCGGACCGCCTGCTCGAGATCCTCCGGGGTCTTGCCGATCGCGGGAATGCGGTGGTCATCGTCGAACATCGGGTCGAGGAGGCGCTCCAGCTGCGCCCCGATCGCGTGCTCTACCTCGACGGTGGCGTGGCCCGGTATCTCGGGCCGGTCGAGGGATTCCTGGAGATCGCCGACCCACGGGCGGTCAAGCTGCCGTTCGAGGTCGTCCTCGCGCGCGCGGCCGCGGGAACCCTCTCCGAACCGCCGCCTGATGCGGCATCCGCGGCCGCGGATGAGCCGGCCGCCGATGCGCCGCCGCGGCTCGCCTTCGAAGCGGTGGACGCCTCGATCGGGGACCACCGCATCCTGCATGGCGTCGATGCCAGCCTGGGACGGCGCGAGGTGGTCGCCATCCTGGGCCCCAACGGCTCCGGCAAGACGACCGCGTTCCGGACCGCCATGCAGCTGCTGCCCGTGACCGCCGGGCGAATCCTCGTCGACGGCCTCGATTCGAAGGGTCGGGGCACGGCCGATCTTGCGACGATCTTCGGCTACGTCTTCCAGAGTCCGAGTCAGATGCTCTTTGCCAGGTCGGTGCGCGAAGAGCTCGCCTTCGGGCCGACCAACCTCCGACGGGATCCCGCCCTGCTCGACGAGCTCATCGCCGACTGCCTGCGACGGACCGCGCTCGACGGCCTCGAGGGGATCCAGGAGCGAGCGCCGCTGTCACTCTCATTCGGACAGCAGAAACGGCTGGCGCTGGCGATCGCGTTGGCCCTCGAACCGGCGACCCTGATCCTCGACGAACCGTCCGCCGGCCAGGACCACCGGACGGCCGAGGCGTTCATGCGCGAGGTCCTGGCGATCCCCGGGCTCCAGAGCGTCTACTTCATTACCCATGACGTAGACCTTGCATTGACGCACGCGGACCGTATCCTGCTGTTCAGGGACGGTCGGATCGTTGCCGACGGTCCTCCGAAGGAGGTCATCGTGGACGAGGCGCGCTGGAGGGCCTGTAACCTGACGCCGACGTCGCTCATGCAGGCGAACACGCGTTGGGGCGGGGACGATGACCGGTTCCTCGATGCCGAGTCGCTGGCGCTGCGGATCGTGAGGTCCGGGCAGACGGCACCGGTCGGAACGGAAGGAGGGTCGACGTCGACGCTCCTTGACTGATCCGGAAGGGGGATTGGAGTAGGAGGGATCTATGTCCACGATGGCCTTGTCCAAGGCGGGCCTCTGGGAGGTCAATTCTCGAACGATCGTCTACGCCGCGATCGGCGCTGCCCTGTATGGCGTTCTCGGCTTCCTGATCAATATCGTGATCCCCGGCTCGAACAACGTTTCCGTCCGCCCGGCCTACGCCCTGGTGCCGTTCTTCGGATTCGCGTTCGGCCCGATCGTCGGCCTGTTCACCGGCCTGGTCGGCAATGCGCTGCTGGACCAGTTGAGCGGCTACGGAGCCTTCACGGCCTGGAACTGGAGTATCGCCAACGGTCTGGCCGGCCTCCTGGCCGGCGTATTCGCGGTCATGGTGGCCGATCGCATGTCGACCCCGACGACGCGCATCGTCGGTGCCGGCGTGGTGGCCGTCGCCGCAACCCTCGTCGGTTTCCTCTTCGTGTTCACGGACATCTGGGTCTTTGGCAACAGCTTCGAAGCGGCGTTGACCGGCAGCTACGGCTGGGTGATCGTGCCCAACCTGATCGCCGCGGTGATCATCACGCCAATCCTCGCCGCCGCGTGGGAACCACTCAAGGAAGCGATCGGACGGTGACTGCCGGCGGTCGCCATCACGCGATGCGACCGTGAACATCGCTCCACGGTATCTCGGTCGAGGGTCCTGGCTGGCACGCCGGGACCCTCGCACCATCATCCTCGTCGTGGCCCTTGTCGGGATCACGGTGATCCAGATCTGGGACATCCGGATCGTCCTGATCATGCTGCTCGGCGCCCAGCTCTGGTATCGCTCGGCGCGCATCCCCTTCCGGCTGGTCAAGCGGCAATGGCTGTTCGTGACCTTCTTCGTCTCCCTGATCGTGCTCTGGAATACGATCCTGACCGGCGGAGAAGTGGGCGGATTCCAGCGAGAGCAGATGCACGTCCTCTTCCACCTGCCGTTGCTGGGCACACCCATCGCCGCGGAGACCCTTTCGTACGGCGTAACCCAATACGCCCGCTTCTTCACGTTCGCCACGCTCGGGTTCACCATGGCGTACGCGATCGCTCCGGCCGACCTTGGGGTGGCCTTTGCCAGGCTTCGAGTGCCCGAGAAGTTCGCCTACGCGATCGACCTGACGTTTCGCTTCATTCCGTCCCTCGGAAACGACCTGCAGACGACGATCGACGCCCAGAAGGTCCGCGGTCACGAATGGGACAAGGGAAAGGGCGGTCCCATCGCGAAGCTGCGCCGGACCGTGCCGCTCGTCGTGCCGCTGACCATGAACGCGATCGTCAACGCCGAGGACACGATTGACGCCATGGACCTGCGCGCGTTTGGCACGGGCAGGCGGTCGTGGTACCGGGAGCTGGTGTATGACCGGACCGACCGGCTGATCGTCGCTGCGGTCGTCGCACTCCTCGTCACGTTCACGGTTCTGGGTTTCGCGGGGGTCACCTCGCGAACGTACGTCTTCCCGTTTCTCCTCGACCTCGCCGGCGGCTGACGGCCGGTGCGGCGAAGCGATGTCGCTCGCCTGAGCACCGGATCGAGGGGCTACCGGCGCCGCAACGGCCCGCGCGCTGCGTCCAGGAAGACCGCGAACAGCCGCTCGAAGGCTGGTGGCGTGGATTCCGTCCGCTCGGGGTGGGTCTGGACAGCCAGGACGAACCGCCCGTCGGCCGCCTCGAGGCCCTCGACGAGATCGCCGGCCTGACTGTTGGACCAGGCGCTGGCCACCAGGCCCGGAGCAAGGTCGGCCGCCCGCACACCCTGATGGTGGTAGGTGTTGACCTCCAGGACGCCGCCGCGGGCGTTGGTCGGGAACAGGATCCGCGCCAGGCGGGTTCCGGGCGCCACGCGCAGCGGGTGGGTCGTCGCGACGCCGTGCCCGTAGCCTGCCCCGATGTGGCCGTCGACGTGCTGGAGCAGGCTGCCGCCGGAGAAGACGTTGATCGCCTGGAAGCCACGACAGATGCCCAGGACCGG
>JBBEBJ010000063.1:0-1045 GCA_040882425.1 Chloroflexota bacterium
TCGAGCAGCTCGCGGCGCGCCCACAGCGCACCCGAGCCCATCGGCGCCAGCATCTTGTGGCCGCTGAACGCGTAGAAGTCGCAGCCGATGGCCTGGACGTCGACGGGCAGGTGCGGCGCCGCCTGCGCGCCATCGATCAGGACGAGCGCGCCGGCCGCGTGGGCCATCTCGGTCATCTCGCGAACGGGGTTGATCGTGCCGAGCGTGTTCGAGACGTGGGTGAAGGCGACGAGCTTCGGCTTGAGCCGAAGGAGCACCTCGAGGACGTCGAGCCGCAGCACGCCGTCGTCGGTGATCGGGATGAACTCGAGGTCGCCGTCCTTCTCCTGGACGAGGAGCTGCCACGGGACGAGGTTGGCGTGGTGCTCCATCTCGGTCAGGACGATGGCGTCGCCCCGCCCGATGTTCTTCCGACCCCACGAATATGAGACCAGGTTGATCGCCTCGGTCGCGTTGCGGGTGAAGATGACCTCGTGACTGTCCGGGGCGTTGATGAAGCGTGCGACCTTCGCCCGCGCCTTCTCGTACTCGGCCGTGGCCTTCTCGCCGATCGTGTAGATCCCGCGGTGGACGTTGGCGTTGTACTCGCGGTAGTAGGTATCGACCGCGTCGATGACGACCCGCGGCTTCTGCGATGAGGCGGCCGAGTCGAGATAGACGAGCTTGTGCCCGTTGATCTCCTGGTCGAGGATCGGGAAGTCGCGGCGGACGACGTGCGGATCGAATCGGGCCGCAGCGGGCGCCGCCGACAGCGTCGGTTCAGGCGCAGCGTCGGTCGTCGTCTCGATCGCCATCGGTTGGTCGCGCCCGCCTAGCGGGCGGCCTCCACTGGCTCGAGGTCCAGCTCGGGACCCTTCGGGACGAGCAACGCCGAGTCGGGCACGTCAGGCGACAGACCAGCCTCCCGCAGGATCGGCCCGTAGCCCTCGTCTTCGAGGCGCACGGCGAGGTCCTTGCCACCGGACTTGACGATCCGGCCCTGGGCCAGGACGTGGACGAAATCCGGGGTGATGTAGTTGAGCAGCCGCTGGTAGTGGGTGATCAG
>JBBEBJ010000064.1:0-1040 GCA_040882425.1 Chloroflexota bacterium
GGAACCCCCGGACAGCAACGAGCGCCCGTCCCCCCAAAGGGTCGGGCGCTCTGCTTGTTATGCGCGAACCGGGTGCAGCCCGGCCGCGGGGTTCAGCGGTTCTGGGTCAGGAACCTCATGACGTCGTCGAGCCGGAACCGTCGATCGCCGCGCTTGCACACGCGATAGAAGGGGAGCTCGCCGCGATCGCCGAGACGCTTCACCGTGTTGACGTGGAGGTGAAGCATGTCGGCAACCTCGGTCGCCGTCAGCATCGGTCCTAGTTCGTTGATGGCCATCGATGCCATGTGATGGTGCCTCGCTCTTGCAGCTTTTCGGTGGGTGCGGTTCCCTGGGGTACTCCGGGGTGGACTCCGGCCCGCTGCGAGGCAGAGCGTAGTGGTGGAGGGTGGCTTCCGCCTAGCCGTACTTTGGATTACCCGCCAGTACCAGCGTCACGGCTACGAGCGTCACGGCCGCTCGACGCTTCGAACGATCCGGCGAGCATCGCGGACGGCGCCCAGGAAACTGGTGAAATGCGCCCACGGTCGGATGTGGCTCGGCTCACCCGCGTAGATCGTCCGGATCGGGACCCAGGCGATCGCCAGGTCGAGGGCGATACAGCGCGCGATCATCTCGACCTCGAACGCGAAACCGTCCTCCTCGCTCGCGAGCAACGTCGACATGAGGCGTCGACCGACGAGGCGGTAGCCGCACTGGTTATCGGGGATGGAGCACCCGACGGCAGCCGACAGGATCAACCCGCCGATCATGTTCGAGAGGTGCCGGACCGGCGGCATCCGTCGGAAGTCGCGCCGGCCAACGATCAGCTCAGGCCGGGTCGCCTCGAAGGCGGCGAGGAACCGTGGGATCTCGGCGGGATCATGCTGTCCGTCGGCGTCGAGCGTCACCACGGCCTCGGCCCCTTGTGCAAGCGCGTGGCGAAACCCCGCACGGAGCGCCGTGCCCTTGCCCTGATTCGGGATCTGACGGATGACGGTTGCTCCGGCGTCCTCGGCCTGTGCTGCCGTGTCATCAGTCGAACCGTCGTCGACCACGAC
>JBBEBJ010000065.1:0-1037 GCA_040882425.1 Chloroflexota bacterium
GATCATCGCACAGCCTCGACCGGCTCGACGTGGCCTTTGACGACGACCGCCTGGTGGCCGATGCGGGGCTCCACCTGCCGGCCACCCTGGCCGCTCACCTGGGTCTGCGCGAGCTGGTCGACCGCCACGTCGACCTCGGCGACAAGCCCGGTCATGCGAACCGCGGCGACAAGCTCCTGACCCTGGTCATGTCCGCGCTCGCGGGCGGTGACAGCATCGACGACGCCGACGCCCTCCGAGCGGGTGGCACCAGCCGGATCCTCGGCTTCACGGTCAAGGCCGCGTCGACCCTCGGGACGTTCCTGCGCAGCTTCCGCTGGGGCCACGTCCGCCAGCTCGACCGGGTCAGCCGCGAGCTGCTCGCCCGGGCCTGGGCCGCCGGTGCGGGACCAGGAGCTGGACCGCTGACGATCGATCTCGACTCGACGATCTGCGAGACGTACGGACTCAAGAAGCAGGGTGCCCGCCACCACACGTACACCCACGTCCGCGGCTATCACCCGCTCCTCGCGATCGCCGCCGGGACCGGCGACGTGCTCATGGCAAGGCTGCGCGAGGGTCGGGCGAACACCGCCAGAGGCGCCGCCCACTTCCTGGGCGAGACGATCGGCCGGGTCCGCGCTGCGGGAGCCAGCGGGCAGCTCACCGTCCGGGCCGACTCGGGTTTCTACGCCCATGCGGTGGTCGCCGTCTGCCGGGCGAAGAAGGTCCGCTTTTCCATCACGATCCGCCAGAGCCCGAGCCCGCGGCGGCTGATCGAGGCGATCCCCGACGACGCCTGGACGCCGATCCCGTACTGGATCGACGGTGGCGCCGACGTGGCCGAGACGACGTACACCCCGTTCGCCGACCAGCAGGACGCGGCTCCCGTCCGGCTCATCGTCCGCCGGGTCAAGCCCACGCCCGGCTCCCAGCTCGCGCTCCTGACCCTGTACGACTATCACGCCTTCGTCACCGACCGCGAGGGCGAGACCCTCGAGCTCGAGGCCGACCACCGCCGCCACGCCGAGATCGAGAACGCGATCCGCGACCTCAAG
>JBBEBJ010000066.1:0-5594 GCA_040882425.1 Chloroflexota bacterium
CAACCTCAGTCCGTCAGGTCGTGCCGCACGCGGGCGGTGTCCAGGACCTCCACGACGCGCGCGAGCGGCACTTCCCCGATCCGCAGGATCCGTGGCAAGGGGCCGGTGCAGTCGACGACCGTCGAGGCCGGTCCGCCGTGCGCCGCCCCCCCGTCCAGGATGAGGTCGAGCACGCCACCGAGCTGATCGCGGATCTCCTCGGCGTCGCGCGCCTCGGGCAGACCCGAGACGTTGGCAGACGTCGTCGGGAGCGGCCCGACAGCGCGCGCGAGCGCGCGCGGGGCGCCGTGGTCGGGTACGCGGAGCCCGATCGTTGGCGTACCGGCGGTGAGTGCGGCCGGGAGCGGGAGGTCGGCCCGCTGCGGCACAACCACGGTCAGACCGCCCGGCCAGCAGGCCGAGGCGAGTGCCTCCGCGGCGGGGGTCATGACCCCGATCTGCGGCGCCTGGTCGGCGCCGTCGAGCAGCAGCATGATCCCCTTGTCGGGTGGTCGACGCTTGATGTCAAACAGGCGCTCAATGCCGCCAGGCGTGTCAAGCGCGACGCAGATTCCGTAGACCGTGTCGGTCGGCAGGGCGACCACGCCGCCGGCACGGAGCACCTCGACAGCCGCGACCCAACCCCCGGGGCCGTCGGGCACGATCCGGGCGGTCACGCGGACATTCGCCTGGTGCGCTGCTCACGATCCGCTGGCTCGTTCGTGGCCGCCGCCGCCCCGGCCGCCGTCGCCGAGCCTTCGCGGAGCGCGTCCGCCTCCTCGGCCATCCGCTGCGAAGCGGCCCGCGCCATGGCGGGTCGTGCCAGGACGAGCGCCTCGATCATCCGTGCGACCCCTTCATCGGCGAGCGGTGGCGCGATGTAACGCGCGACGGCCTGGACGGCGCCGGGTGCGCTCGGCATCGCCGCTCCATGCCCCACCTCCGCCAGCATCTCCAGGTCGTTCCACTGGTCGCCCATGGCCAATGTCGCGCCCAGCTGCACCCGGAGCCTGCGCGCCAGGTACCGGACGGCCCGACCTTTCGAGACGCCGGGGGCAACGAATTCGAGGAACTTCGGGTGGCTGATGGTGACGTCGGCGAACCCCTCGAACCGGGCGCGCGCGAGCGGCGCGAGCTCCGTGGGCAGGGGCGGCTCGCCGACGGCGAGGACCTTGGTGACCGGATGGCCGATCGAGGCCACGAGGTCGGCCACGAGCTCGGCGCGAGCGCCCATGAACGCGCTGTAGTCATCGGCATTGGGATCGTCCGCCCGGAGGACGAAGCGCTCGAGGTGGTTGATGTGCGGGTCGAGACCCTGTTCGGTCGCCCACTCCACGATCTCACGGGCGGTGGGCGCCTTGATCGGGGTGTGCTTCAGCAGGCGCCCGAGCCGGGTGGAGCCTGGGTTCGGCATCGATCGGATCAGACCGCCCTGGTACCCAACGACCGGGCCCGTGAGCCCGAGCTCGCGGGCAAACCGCATGGCGCTCGAGACCATGCGCCCGGTCACGATGCTGATGTGGACGCCGCGCGACATCGCCTCGCGGACGGCGGCCCGCGTGTCCGGCCCGATGACCAGGTCGTCCCCGATCAACGTCCCGTCGATGTCGAGCGCGATCAGCTCGATGGGCAGGATCGGTTGCGGGGAGATCAGTGCGGGCACACCGAGATGATGCCGGAAGGGCGGCGGACGCGCCGGCCCGGCGTCGCCGTCGGCCGTCGGCCGTCAGCCGACCCCGCGTCCCCTCCTCCGCCCCGGGCGGGCCGGGTCCCTCTGACAATCTCCCTTGGGCAATGAGAATCTCCCAAGGGAGATCGTCGGGAGACGTTGATCCGGCTCGCTTGATCCGGCTCGCTTGATCCGGCTCGCTTGATCCGGCTCGGACGTAGATCAGGCCCGCTCGATCCGGGCGACGCGTGGCAGCCCCGCCAGGTCGGTCTCGACACGGCACTGCCAGCCGGCCAGGACCCGCCCGCAGCGCTCGACGATCAGGTCGCCCTGATCGGCGCCGATCTCGAGCAGCGCCAGCCCACCGGGCGCGAGGCGTTCGGGCAACTGGTGCAACAGGCGCTCGATGACCTCCAGGCCGTCCTCGCCACCGTCCAGCGCGGCGACCGGCTCGAAGGACGCGGCGATCGGCAGACCGGGCAGGGCGTCGCGCCGGACGTACGGGAGGTTCGCCAGGACGAGGTCGAATGGACCGCGCGCCGCCGCGTCGCCCGCGAGCAGGTCCCATCGTACGAAGGTCATGGCCTCCGCCACCGCGTGGCCGACGGCGTTCTCGCGCGCCAGCCCGAGAGTCTCGTCAGAGACGTCGGACCCCATCAGCTCGACGGCGTCGAGCGCACCCAGCCGCCGCAGCCCGACGGCCAGCGCCACGACGATCGCGCCGCTGCCGGTGCCCACGTCGACCACCCGGATGCGCGTCCCGTCCGCGGCGGGCGACCCGAGCCGTCGGCGAACCTCGGCCTCGGCCAGCTCGACGAGCCGCTCCGTCTCGGGCCGCGGGATCAGCGCCCGCCGGTCGACGGCAAAGGCGAGTCCGTAGAACTCCTTGATCCCGCGGATGTAGGCGACGGGTTCGCCGGCGGCGCGCCGATCGAGCGAGGAGCGGTATCGGGTCGCGGCGTCGGGACCGACGGATGCCCCGGCATGTGCCACGATCACCGTTCGCCCGACGCCGATCGCATCGGCAAGGAGCAGCTCGGCGTCGAGCCGTGCGCTCTCGGAGCCGGAGGTTCGCAGCCGTTCGACGCCCTCGCGCAGGAGCTCGCCCGCGTTCTCCGATGATGCCGCAGGCACGAGGTCGATGGGCTCCGTCAGCCCCGGTCGCCGTCGGTCAGGATCGACAGCCGCTCCGCCTGGTCGGCCATCACGAGCGCGTCGATCAAATCGTCCAGGTCGCCGTCGATCACGCCCGGCAGGTTGTGGACGGTCTTGCCGATCCGGTGATCCGTGATCCGGTCCTGCGGGAAGTTGTAGGTCCGGATCTTGTCCGACCGGTCGCCAGACCCGACCATCGTGCGCCGCGCCGCCGAATCGGCTTCGCGCTGCTTCTGCTGCTCCAGGTCGTACAGCCGGGAGCGCAGCACGGACAGCGCCTTGGCCTTGTTCTTGTGCTGGCTCTTCTCGTCCTGGATCTCGACCACGAGGCCCGTCGGCAGATGCGTGATCCGCACCGCGGAATCCGTCGTGTTGACCGACTGGCCGCCCGGTCCCGACGAACGCTTGACGTCGATCCGCAGGTCGCGATCCTCGTCGATCTCCACCTCGACCTCGTCGACCTCGGGCAGGACGATGACGGTCGCGGTCGAGGTGTGGATGCGCCCGGAGGATTCGGTCGCCGGGATCCGCTGGACCCGGTGGACCCCGCCCTCGAACTTGAGGCGGCTGTACGCCCCGTCGCCGTGGACCTGGACGATCGCCTCCTTGATCCCGCCGATCCCCGTCTCGTTGAGGCTCAGCAGCTCGGGCGTGAAGCGATGGCGCTCGGCGTAGCGGTAGTACATCCGGTAGAGCTCGGCGGCGAACAGCGCGGCCTCGTCGCCGCCAGCACCCGCACGGATCTCGAGGATGACATCGCGGTCGTCGTTCGGGTCGCGCGGGAGGAGGAGCACCTTGAGCTCCTCGAGGAGCCGCGCCTCGTCGGCCTCGAGCCGCTCGATCTCGTCACGGGCCATCTGTCGCAGCTCGTCATCGGCATCCGCTGATCCCCGCAGCTCGCGTGCGCCGGCCAGCTCATGCCGGGTCGCCTCCAGGCGCCGGAACGCCGCCACGGCGGGCTCCAGCCGCGCCAGCTCCTGGCCGAGCCGGCGCAGCTCGGACGGGTTGGTGGAGGTCTCGGGGCGTGCCAGCTCGGCCTGGAGGTCGTCGTAGTGGCGTGCGACCTCCGCCAGCTTGGCGTCGAGGTCGCTCACGACCCGGGCGGCGGGTCGATCAGTGCGCGCGCCGACGCTGCGTCGGCGGGCGCCGTCGTCGCGTCGGCGGCGCCGACGGTGGCGCCGGTGCCGGCGGCCGCGGCAGCCACGGGCGGCATCCCGAGCACGAGCGGCTCGCGCAGGAATTCACCCGATCCAGCGGGGATCTTCTCGCCGTCCGCCACGAGCGCCTGCTCCATCGACACGATCGCCACTTCGATCATGTCGTCCGTCGGCTGCTTGGTCGTAATCATCTGGACCAGCAGGCCCGGGTAGAGCAGCACCTTGACCAGTGGATTCTTGCGGTGGCGGGCGCCGAACCGGAGGATCTCGTAACCGACCGCGGCGATGACCGGGATGAGCAGGACACGGCTGCCGACCATGACCAGCGGCTCCTGTCGTCCGACGAGCGAGAACGCGATGATCGACAGCAGGATGACCACCACCAGGAACTCGGTGCCGCAGCGCTGGTGCGCGGTCGGGTACTTGCGGACCTCGCTGACGACGAGCGGGTCGCCCGCCTCGAGGGCGTGGATCGTCATGTGCTCCGCGCCGTGGTACTGGAAGACGCGGGCGATGTCGGGGGCACGGCCGATCAGCGCCAGGTACCCAAGGAAGATCCCGACCCGGACGAGGCCCTCCACGAGGTGCTGGATGAGCCCGTTCTCCACGTTGGCCGTGGTGACGGACGCGACCAGCAGGGGCAGCAGGAAGAAGATCCCGATGCCGGCCACCAGGGTGATCAGCAGCATCAGGATGATCGAGCCCTTGCCGAGCTCGACGCCGTCCTCCTGGGCCTGGACGTTTGCGCTGCGGACGAGCCAGCGGGTTCCGACCACGAGCGTCTCGTAGAGCACCACCAGCCCACGCACCAGCGGCCACTTCGACCAGCGCGTCCCGTGGAACCCGCTGTCGAGGCGCTCGGTGGCGTACACGATGCGGCCGTTCGGGTGCCGCAGGGCCACCGCGATCGCGTCGCGGCCGCGCATCAGGACGCCCTCGATCAGGGCCTGGCCGCCGTAGGTGAAGGTGGGCATGGGGGGCAGTCTAGCGGTTCGTTCCAGGGACACCCGTCACGGGCTCGGGCGTCATCCCCGGCTCCGGCGTGCGCCCGGCCTGCGTCGCGTCAGCTGCGAACCTGGCGCTCCAGGCGCTTCTGGAAGCGCTCGACCTGGCCGGCCGTGTCGATGATGTTCTGCGTGCCCGTGAAGAACGGGTGGCAGTTCGAGCACACGTCGACCCGGAGCTCGGAGCGAGTCGAGCCAACGGTCCACTCCCTGCCACACGATCCGCAGTGGACCTTGGCCTGGTGGTACTTGGGATGAATATCGGGCTTCACGGGGTGCTCTCCTCCAGCGCCTTCCGTGCCGGGCGAATGCCCAGCCGGTGGTCGCCGGCTCTCGGTTCTGTCAGGCGCTTGGTGCGGTCGCTGCCGTTTCGGCCTCGGTTGCCTCGACGCGGATCCGCTTCTTGGACTTGGTGGCGTGCTCGAACCTGACCTTGCCGCCCACGGTCGCGAAGACGGTGTAGTCCCTTCCCAGCCCGGTGCCGGGTCCGGCCAGGAAGGTCATGCCTCGCTGACGGACGATGATCGATCCCGCGGTGACCAGCTGGCCGTCGCCCGCCTTCACGCCGAGTCGCTGGCCAACGCTGTCGCGGCCGTTCTTGACGCTGCCGCCCGCCTTCTTGTGAGCCAT
>JBBEBJ010000067.1:0-3126 GCA_040882425.1 Chloroflexota bacterium
CGATGAAGATGATGCCCGCAACGAGCAGCAACAGGTGGATCAAACCACCGCCAACGCTCGCCACGGCACCGAGTGCCCAGAGGACGAGCACGATGAGGAGTAGCGTCCAGAGCATGGCTTCAGTCCTTTCGTTGGGTCGAGCCGGCTACCGGGATTGGCGCCCGGCCACGACGCGTTCATCGTCGGCGTTCGCGGCTCGCACGCGGCTCAGTGGCGCCGGCACGTGGCATGGCAGTCGCGTGACACTCACTTCGTGAAGCGGCCCTCGCGGTGCCCAGGCGCGCGATGGGCATCTGGGCGTTGGGATGTGCTCGTGGGCACGGGACGTGCTCGTGATGCGAGTCGCCCGGATGCCGAGAGGCGCCGCAACGTGGCCGACATTGCCGGAACCCCGCTCAGCCCGCGGGACCCTCGCTGGCCGGCACGAAGGTCAGCTGGTCGACGTCGATCACCGGCTCGTAGCCGATCTGCTGGTAGATCTTGTTCGAGGTCGGATTGGACAGGTCCGTGAACAGGAAGATGAACCGCCGGCCCTTGTCCAGCTCGGCCTGGCTGGTCGCGGCGGTCACGGCACTCGCATAGCCGCGACGACGCAGCTCGGGCGGCGTGTAGACCGGCCCGATCCGGATCCCGTTCGGGGTCGGGCCGCCGGAAGCGGCCACCGACACGGCCCCGCCGTCGTCCCACAGGTACCAGGTCCGCGACCCGGTTCGAAACGAGCGATCGACCAGCACGGAGGCCTCCTGGGGGTTCCGTCGCTCGAGCGCCTCGCCCAGGAACGCGTCGACCCAATCGACCAGGAGGTCGCGGTCGGCCCCGGTCGCGACTCGGGCGTGGCCCGGAACGCCGGTCGGAGGAATGACCCGCTCGAGGCGATAGATCCGCTCGGCGACGGCCAGCTGGCCGACCAGGCCATGCGGCTCACACCAGACCGAGGCAAACGCGCGTGCCGTGTCGACCGGACTGGTCGTCCCCGGCGGCACGATCCCGGCGGTATCGAGGTCCCTCGCCATGGCCGCCAGGGAATCGGGCTCGTCTGTCCACGAGAGGACCAGGTTCCAGGGAGGTGTCATCACGCCGGCGAGCACGACCCGATCGCCTCGCGATACGGTGGCGAGGTACGGCGGTGCGCTCGGAAACCCGGGATCGGCGGCCAGGTTCGCGCAGATCCCGAAGATCAGGTTGTGCTCGGCCTCGCGCGCGGCCAGGAAATCCCCGGCAGCCGCGAGAAACGCAGGCGCCGAATCGAACCGCTCGACGCGCAGTCGGTTCCCATCGGTCATGCGGCGGAGTCTGACACCTCGTCGGGCACGATGACCGCGTCCGAGCCCGCGCCGCGCCGCCGCTCGGCCCGCCAGGCCGGGATGTAGAGCGGGGCCGCTACGGCGCAGACGATGCCGCCGATGAGCATGGCCGTGGCGAGCGAGGTCCCGTCGGCGATCGACGCAAGCACGATGGCCCCGATGGCGCCGGCCGGGTGGCTGACCATCGAGTTCATCGACAGGACCGTCGTCCGGTGCGGACCATCGACCTGGCGATGGAGCAGCGTCATGTGCATCGGGTTTGACGCGCCATGCGTGACATAGCAGGCCAGGTAGGCGGTGACCAGCCCGATCGGCCCGGCGAGCAAACCCATCGCGACGATCGCCGCGCCCTGCAGAACCCGGAGCATCGCGGCGGACCGCGCCACACCGAGGCGGTGGCTGACTGCCGTGATCAACGCCGCCCCGGCCGCCGAGGCGAACCACGCCCCCGAACTCACCGGACCCATCAGCGCAGCCGCGCTGGCCGTATCGCCGAGCACCTCCGAGAGCCTGATCGGGAAGAGGCTCTCGAACGTGACCATCGAGAACCCCCAGAACAACTCCACCAGCACAAGGGCGAGCAGGACCCGCGACGACCGAAGGAGTCGGAGTCCATCGCGGACGACGCCCGGCACAGCACCAACCGAGCTCGCGATGGCGCGTACGCCGCGCGCCCTCCGGACCTCCTTCAACAGCAGCACGACGGCACCGAAGTTCACCACGTTGAGCACCAGCGCCACGAGCAGCGGCACCGCGAGCGCGTCGACCGAGTCGATCGGGTCGAGCGCCACGAGGCCACTGGAGAGCAGGGCGCCACCTCCGATGGCGACGCTCAACACGGAGCTGCCGGCGCCGAGCCCCGATTCGATCCGCGCGTCCGGATCCGCCGCCAGGGTCGCATCGACGTACCAGGCCTCGAGCGGGCCGCTGTCGAGCGCCCGATAGATGCCTTGCAGGAACCACGCGGCCGCAAACATCGCTACCGAGTCGGCGACGGAGAAGACCGCGAGTGAGAGCAGGCCGACGATGCTTGCCACGATGAGGACCGGCCGGCGGCCCAGGGAGTCCGAGAGCCCTCCGGTCGGCAGCTCGAGCGCGAGCACCACGAACCCCTGGGCGGAGAATGCGAGCCCGATCTCCGTGAGGGACAGGCCGCGCGAGACCATCAGCAGCACGCTGATGGGGATGAGCAATCCGACCGGGAACCAGCGTAGGGCAATGAGGATCAGGTAGCGCCGCCGCGCGGCGCGGGCGTCCAGCGGCGTCATCGCCGTGCCGTGTCGAGCGGGAACGCGTGCACGTGGATCTCGACCGGCCTGGCGTCGTGATCGTCGGGATCCGGGTCGCGGTACCGAGCGAACAACGCGCTGGCCTCGGCCTCGAGCTCCGCCAGCCGCCGGGGCGTCAGACGGAGGAGGTAATCGCTGGCGTCGGCGACCTCCTGCCAGTCCATCGGCCACGATTCGTGAACATCGAGCCAATGCCCGAAGCGATCGACGAACGAGCGCAGGTAGTAGCGGCGCAACCAGTCGGCGGCGGCTCGGCCGTCGGCGTCATACGCAACGTCGCGCTGGGTGAAGCCGTGCATCTCGGTTGCAGCCCGCCACCAACGCTCCCGGCCGTGGCCCTCGCCGGTCTCCTCGACCAGCCCGACCGACGCGAGCTTGCGCAGGTGGTAGCTGGTCGCACCGGTGTTGCTGTCGAGCCGGTCGGCCAGGACCGTGGCGGTGGCCGCCCCACCCGCCCGCAGCGCACTCAGGAGGCGAGACCGGAGCGGGTGGGCGAGCACCTTCACGGCCGTGGCGTCGAGTCGGAGGATGGA
>JBBEBJ010000067.1:3226-5575 GCA_040882425.1 Chloroflexota bacterium
CGGAGCACGGCAATCTCCCGCCCGGTCGGCGACCAGAAGAACCCCACCACGCTGCCGCCGAGCAGTGTCCGCGGTTCGGCGGCACCTGGATCGAGGAGCCGGAGCGGTCCGACCGGCAACGGCAGCGCATTGCTCGTCAGTCGATCCGGTGCCACGAACGCGAGTTCGCCACCCGTCGGACTGAATGCCACGGCGCCCGTCCCAAACACACGGATTCGCGTGGTGCCTGTCCCGTCGCGCGACTCGCGCACGACCTCGCCAACCCCGCCATCGGCCGACGCGAAATACGCGCGGTGCCGTCCGTCCGCCGAAACGGTGGGCGCCCGGAAAACGCCGGCCGAGCGATCCGTGCCGACGAACGGCGAACCGTCCAGGCCGACCTCCCCGAAGAACCCATCCGGCCCGCTCGTCCCACTGTGCACCAGCATCCGCTCCGGATCGATGAAATCCCAGTACATCGGGGCGCCAGCCCACGCGACGTACGCCGATCCGCTCCCATCCGCGGGGGCGATCCGGAGCGCAAGGCCGTCGGGTTCGGTCGTCAGGAAGGACAGCTGGCGTCCGTCCGGCGTCCAATAGAGGTAGAACGGCGACCGGTCGGCGCTCTCGTAGATCAAGGTGGGTTCGCCTGGCGGGTCGCCCGGCGCCCGGGCTCGGACCACGTACACCCCGGCACCCTCGGATCCTGTGCCGATCGCCGCGATCTGCGCAGCGTCCGGGGACCAGGCCGGGAATTGGAAGACGACGCCGGGCTGGGAAACCGAGACCCGCGACCCACCCATCGCATCGATCCAGGTGAGCGCTCCCGCCGCGTCGACGACCGCGAGCCGCGGTACCGCTCGACGGTTGCCTTCACCGCGAATGATCAGCCCGCTGCCCTCGACCGCCGCGAGCACCACGAGCGCCGCGACGAGCAGCAGGATCAGCGCCACCTGCAGGCGTCGCCGAAGCCGATCCCCGGCGGAACGCTCGTTCGGCTGGGGCTCGAACGCCTCGGGAGGCGGGACCTCATCCATCCACAACACGATACGAGCCATGACCAGATGCGGACTCCGACTGGTCGCCCCCGCGTCGCCGACCCTCATTGACCCTCCGATGTAGCATCGCGGACGAGCCGTGCAACATTGCGACACGGAACCAGGAGGGCTTCTGCCACTGTGGCGACACGCAAGCGCAAGACCGTCTACCCCCCGGCCCGCACAGACACGAAGCCAACCCAGAGGGCCGGAGCGGGCCCCGAACCGTACGTTCGGCCCACGGTGGCCACGATCGATCTCAACGCCGGGAGCGGCAGGGCCGGTCTGAACGTCGGGGATCGGGTCAGGATCACGGGAGGCGGCCTCTACGCCGGCGAAGCCGCGGTGATCGAGAAGATGGCGACCGGTGTCATCCCGGCCGCGCTGGTCCGGACCGAGGCGGGTCGGACGCGCCAGGTGCGCACGATCGACCTGGAGCCGATCGCCCGCGAGGGATGACCGGAAAGGACGGCGTGGGCGCCGGTGCCGCCGCTCACCCCACCCTCCGTGGCCAGGAAGTGCTCATGACCACGAGCTTCGTGGACGTGCCCGGTGGCCGGCTCTTCGTCGTCGACGAGGGCGCCGGGTCGCCGATTGTGCTGCTCCACGCCGGGATCGCGGACATCCGATCCTGGAACGAGATGGTCCCGCTCCTCAACGCGGCCGGCTACCGGACCATCCGCTACGACCAGCGAGGGACCGGCGGCTCGACCACCGAGGACGTCGCGTTCTCGCGGGTCGCCGACCTGCTGGCGGTCCTCGACGCATCCGGCGTGGATCGGGTGGTCCTGGTCGGCAACTCGATGGGCGGCGTGCTGGCGTTCGATACCGCGATCGAGGCCCCCGATCGGGTCGTCGCGATCGTCGGGGTAGCCGCCGGGCTTGGCGGGTTCGATGGCGGGAACACGCCGGAAGAGCTCGCCATGTTCAACGACATGGAGCGGCTCGAAGCGCAGGACCCGGTCGATCCATCGGCCGTCGCCGACATCGACATCGCCGTCTGGGTCGACGGTCCCGGGCAGCCACCGACGCGCGTCCCGGCGGCCATCCGCGACCTGGTCCTCGAGATGGACCTGTTCGATCCCTCCAGACCCCAGGGCAGGCCGATCCGCCTGGATCCACCGGCGAACGAGCGCCTCGCTGAGCTGCGCTGTCCGATCCTGGCCGTTGCCGGTGCGATCGATGTCTCGGAGGTCGCCGTGACCGCCCGCCATCTCGAGTCGACTGCACCGAACGCCCGCGCGCTCATCTGGCCGGACGTCGCCCACATGATCGGAATGGAGCAGCCCCAACGGCTGAGCGCCGCGATCGTCGATTTCCTGGCGCCGCTGGA
>JBBEBJ010000068.1:0-1030 GCA_040882425.1 Chloroflexota bacterium
TCGATCGTCCAGGGCTCCGGCACCGCCCCGGTGAGCGTCGGTGCGTCGCTCACGACGTCGAAACCCACACAGCGCCAAGTAGGAGGACGTAGACGAGCAGCACGCCGACCGCGTCAGGCTCGAGGCGGCGGATCCGCGTTTCAGTCCCGTGGATGACGGCGGCCAAGGCCAACGCCATGAGCAGGATCGCCCCCACTCCGGCGACCGCCTGGGCGGGCGCGACGGCGGCCAGGATCGGGCCCGGGAAGTAGGCCAGATCCGCCGCCAGCAGGGCCACCATGTTGAACGCGTTGCTGCCGAAGAGGTTACCGACGGCGAGGTCGTGGGCTCCAATCCGGACGGCGGTGAGCGACGCCACGAGCTCGGGCAGCGAGGTCGTGGCGGCCAGCAGGAACGTGCCCACGAAGGTCTGCCCGATCCCCGTCTGCCTCGCGATCCCCTCAGCCGACAGCGCCACGAACGGGGCGGCCACGAGTACGACACCGGCTGCCAGCGCGAAGCGGAGGACGACGCGACGCAACGGAACGCCCGCGGTCGCCTCATCGCCCCAACCAATCGGTGCCATGACCTCGCCGCTCCCATCGCGTTCGTGGCGGCCCGTCCGACGGGTCCGATGGATCCACGCCGTGGCGGCGATATAGCCGGCCACGATGACGATGGTCTCGACGCCGACCCAGCCGATGGCAAATTGACGAGGTATGAGCAGCGCCAGGAGGGCGACCGACGTCAAGGCGATGGCGACGGCCGCCAGACGCGCCTGGCCTAGCCCGACTCGGGTCCACACGCGCCCGCGGTAGACCAGGTCGACAAGAGCCAGGATCGCCATATTCGCCATGCTGCTCCCAAAGAGGTCACCGACGGCGAGATCCGGGGCGTCCGCCAGGGCGGCACTGACGTCGGTCGCGATCTCCGGCAGCGAGGTGGCTCCGGCGAGCAGGAACATCCCGACGACAAGGCCACCGAGACCTGTCCGCTCCGCGATCGCATCGCCGCTCCGGGCGAGGACGATCCCGGCCCCCGCGACGGCGCC
>JBBEBJ010000069.1:0-1028 GCA_040882425.1 Chloroflexota bacterium
GCGCCTCTTCCTCGGGCGACGAGGTCGAATCGGGCGCCATGTCGGCGCGCTCGGCCACGATCCGGCCGAGCTCGCGGATCTGGAGCTCCGGCCGCTCGTCGCGCAGGAGCGGGAGGACGATCCGCTCGCGCCGGATGTCGGCGAGCGAGACGTCCACCGTGAACAGCCCCTCGTCGTACAGCGGTGCCCCGAGGAGCACCTCGCCGGTGGGAGCGATCACCTCGGAGCCACCCCAGAACGAGATGGACTCCTCCACGCCGACCCGGTTACAGAAGATGACAAACGAGGTCGTGAGCTGTGCGTACGTGCGCATCAGCGTGCGCCACGAGGTCGCCGTACCGAGGCCCACCTCGTTGGTGGCCGCCAGATCGCGCCCCGGCGACGAGGAGACGTTGACCAGGATCTGCGCCCCATCGAGGGCGAGGATCTGCGGCACCGACAGGTGCCAGAAGTCCTCGCACACGCCGATGCCGATCCCGGCACCCAGGCGCGACGGCACCGCGCGCAGCGCGTCCCCGGCCGCGAAGAACCGCCGTTCGTCGAACAACCCGTAGGTCGGCAGGAAGAGCTTGCGGTGGACGTGCCGGAGCTCGCCGTCCTCGAACAGGCCGGCCGAGATGAAGAGTCGATGATCCGCCGACTCCTCCACGAACGAGACGACCGCCGAAAGGTCGCTCGTCGCCTGGGCCAGCCGGCCCAGCCGGGGGTCGTCGAGATGCATCGCGACCTCGCCGGCCAGGTCCTGGAGGAGATAGCCGGTCAGGCCGAGCTCGGGGAAGACGATCAGGTCCACGCCCTGGCCACGTCCGTCCGCGATCAGGTCGAGATGGCGCTCCAGGTTCTCGTCCAGCCCACCAAGTCGGGGCGCGATCTGGGCAAGCGCGATTCGGACGGTCTGCACGCTCCCGAGGATACGCGAACCGTCCACGCCGACCGCCGCGCGGCCGACGTGTCGCCGCGCGGCCGCCGCGCGCCCGATGCTAGGCTTCCGCGCACATGACCCGATCACCGAGCCGGCGGCGGTCGGC
>JBBEBJ010000070.1:0-5526 GCA_040882425.1 Chloroflexota bacterium
CGGTCGGGGTCACCGGGGAGGAGGATGTACTCGGCCAGTTCGCCTGGGCCGAGACCGATGTGGTATTGCCGTTCTCCGGACGGGATCGCGATCCTGCGATCCAACGGGGTTTCGACGCGGTGGTCCGCGTTCGGCAAGCCCAATTCCTCGCTCAGGTGGCTGCTTCGCAAGCGCGAAACTCGGCCGAGGATAGCCCCGCGTTCTCCCGAGCGTCAAGCAGAGTTGAGCGTGCTCCGATCGTGTTCGTCCAGGCGTGGTCCGCGCGGCGGGCCCATGGCGGCCCCGAATGCTTCCACCCGAGCCGCAATCCTGGCCTCGACCTGCCGTCGAGCGTGAGCCCGACGACCCAGGGTGACCGCCAGTGAGGCGAGTGAGAGGACGATGAGCGTCCCGAGACCAGCGAGCCCGCCCCAGATGCTCGCCGGGCTGTCCACGAGACCGGCGAGCTGGGTGGAAGGCGTCACCGGGAGCGTTGTGGCGGCCACGGCGGGCCCGGCGGCGTCGGCCGCGTCGCGCGGGGCTCCCGTGACGGCAACCGGGTCGCCGGCCCGGAAGATCCCGCCGGGATCCTCGACCACGACCGCGAGCCCATCCGCCAGCACGTCGACGCGCCCGATGGCGTTGATGGCGTCGTCGGGTTCCAGCAGCGGCAGCAGCTCGAGGGCCGGGCCGCGCAGGATCAGGAGCCCCAGGTCCGTCCCGTCGTCGAGCAGCAGTCCATCGGATCGGAGGTCGACGACCAGGCCGCCGACCCGCACGATTTGCCCCTCGAAGGCCGCCAGATCGATCAGGTCTGCGTCGACGGTCGCCGCCAACGTCAGGCCCGCGCTCGGTGGCACGCCGGAGGCGCCGCCCCCCGACGACCCGCCTGACGGTCCACCCGAGCCCGTGCCCGGACCGGAGGTCGCAGCCGCCGCGCCCATGATCCGAAGGTCGGCCGCCGACCGCGGCGTGATCGCGTAGCGCTGGTCCACGGCCGTCGGGTATGGCCGCCGGACGATGCCGGTGACCCTGGCCATCCGCCCCTCGACGACGCTGGTGACGTCGATCCCGGATCCCGGCTGACCGACCACGACGACGCGTTTCCCGGCGAGCAGCAGTTCGGCACGCCAGCGATCACCGAGCTTGCGGACCTCGTCGATCCGGCCCGTGACGGTGACGAGCGCCCATTCGTGGGCGACCGTCGGAGCTGCGCGCAGAACCTGGGGCTCAGGCGGCCTGCCCTGCCCGAGGATCGTGAGGCTGGCGGCCCGCAGGCGCGGAGCGCCGTAGGCCAGCCCCACGAGACCTTCCGCGCGAATGCGCGTCCCGACCGCGGGCGCATCGGAGCCGATCGGCAGGAGCAGCTCGATCGCACCCGACGTGTCCTGGACGACGATCCGCCTGCCGGTCGCATCGAGCAGGGTCGCGGGGGCGGTCACGATCGCCTCGACAGCGACCGCCTGGTCGATCCGGGCGAGGGCGGCGGCGATCCGGATCGCGGCAAGCGCTGGCGGAGCCGCACCGTCGCCCTCGTCCGCTCCCGACGATCCGCCCGGCGCCGGCGCGCTCCCCGGCACGCCCGCGCCGACGAGGGCCGCCACGTCACCAGGATCGCGCAGGCAGATGCGATAGCCGTCCAGCGCGCCCTTCTTCGACGCTCGCTGGCCGACCACCCCCGTGAGTCGATAGGTGCCGCCGACCATGAACGCGTCCGCCCCGACGAGGCTCGAGGCATCGGCAATGACCTTGATCTGGGATACGCCGGGTCGTTCGATCACGATCGTGAGATCGCCGCCTGATGATCGCTTCGGCTTGCTGACGGCCGCACCCGTGGCCGTCACGAGGCGGCCCTCCCACGACTCGTCGAGCGTGGCCGTTCCGACCTCCATCGGAGCCGGCACGGCCGACGTCCCGATCGCGTGGACCCCGTCCGGGGCGGCCTTGATCTCGAGCTGACCGTACGGCGCGGCCAGCGTGCCGGCGACGCGGAGCAGCGCGCCCCTCGGGTACCCAACGCTGTTGCCGGGGAGTCGGATGGCTATGCCGCCGGTCTCGTCCGCAACGGCAATCAGGGAGGGCGTCCCCAGTCGGCCGAGTTCAGCCGTGACCGTCGCCTCCACGGCGACGCGGGCACCGATCGGCATGGCCCTGACCGTCCCCACGGACTGTGTCTCTCCGGGGGTTGGCGTCGCGCTCGGGGAAGCACTCGGGGACGCGGTGGGTGATGGGGTCGGCGTCGGGCTCGCCCCTGGCGTGGCGGTGGGGGTCGGGGTCGGTTCCGCCAGCAACAGCTCTCCGTCGAGGGTGACGTGGACCCGGTACCCGGCGGCACCGGTCCCCGAGCTGTCGCGCTGGCCGAGTGGACCGGAGATGGTCGCGGTCATCCCGGAGGCAATCGCTCGGCCTGCCACCGCCGCCGGACCGACCACGGCGCGAACCGCACCCGAGCCGTCGTCGATCGTGATGCCGAGCCCGTCGGCCAGCGTGTCCGGCGACCCGATGATCGTGCCGACAACAGTCACACGGGCACCCTCGAACGGCTCTCCGGCATCGCCGGTCACCACCGCGTGAGCCGCAGGAAGGCTGGCGTCGCCGCCACGCTCGATCGCGGGTTCCGCCAGCTTGAGGGTCCGTTGTGAGAACCGGCTCGCCAGGGAGCCCCGAAGGACGACAGCCGTGCCCGCGTGCCACACGTCGGCCGCTGGGGCATCGAGGTAGATCGCGATCCCGCCCGAGCCGTCCTGGACGAAGCCACCGCGAGCCGACTCGAGGCTCCCGAGGACGGTCGTGAGGACACCTTCGACGGTCACGATCGTGCCATCCGGGAGTGCCCGCGCGGTCGCGATCGGGATCGGCGATGCGGGCGGGGCCGGTGTGGGCGTCGGGGCCGGTGTGGGCGTCGGGACGGGCGTTGGCACCGGGGTCGGTACGGGAGTGGGCGTCGGAGTCGGGGTGGGACCGGGTGTCGGCGTCGGCGTGGGACCGGGTGTCGGCGTCGGCGTGGGACTCGAGTTCGGGGTCGGAACCGGTGACGGCGTCATTGACGGCGTCGGTGTCGCGAACGGCGTGGGTGTCGGCGTCCCGCTGGGTACCGGTGGTGCCGCGAGGCCCTGTGGCGAGGGCGATGCCTGCACGAACCAGTCGGCCGCATTGTCGTTGGTGTCGGTCGCGTTCCCGGCGGCTCCACCTGGGCGGCGCTCCAGACTCGAACCAGCTGGCGGAGCCGCGGATGCCGCTCCCTCGACGAACCCGTTCGTGGCATCGCCCCAACCGACCGAGTCCACGACGGATCCGCCGACCACCCGAAGCGCCAGTGCTCCGCCCGTGGCCGCGAACCCGCCCGAATACGCTGCATCCGCGAGACCGGCGAACGCGCCGCTCGAGTTGGCGACGAGCAGGCGCCTGCCGGGCTGCAGATCGGTGGCGGCGTCCCAGGCTGCCTTCCGCGTGATCGTCGAACCCGACGCCGTCGCGTAGACGAGCTCGAGGCCGGCGAGATCGATCGACGACGCACCCTGATTGGCGATCTCGACGAACTCGTCGGATGCCGATGGGCCGCCCGTCTGGACCTCCGAGAGCACGAGCGTGGAGGTGGGCCACCCCACGGACGCCGCCAACGCCGGGAGCTCAGCAGGGCTCGAGGGCGTGGCGACCATGACGACGAGGACGAGCGCGGTGAGACCCGCGCGCCCGGCACGATCCATCGGTGTTCTCCCAAATGGACGGGATGCGCAGCGGGCGAGACCCGGTTATAGCCCTGGTCGCTTCACCGGCGCTTAGCTGCCACCAAACCAGAAGGCGATGGGCTGCCGTCGCGCCGTTCGACTACGATGCGCACCACGATCCGACCCCTCCACAGGAGACACCGTGGCCCGCGCCAAACGAACTTCGTCAGAACGCGCCGCTGCGCGGCGCCGCTACCGAGCCGCTACCGAGTCGCAGTCGCTCGACGCCGATGAATCGGCGGTCGACGCTCGCCCGGGTCGGGCCGCGCAACCCTCCCGGCCGACAGCGGACACGGTGCGAATGGGGCTCATGGCCGCCTTGCGCGCTTCGGTCCACCCGCTGACGCTCCGCGAAGACCTCGCGGCGCTCCCGTCGCTGGTGCCCAACAAGGCCCTGTGGTTGCCGGTGCTCATCACCATCGCGAGCACCACTGCGGTCGTGGCCACCGACGGCACCAACGCGCTCTCCGCCATCCTCTTCTCCTACTTCGTCCAGACGCCGGGGATTGGTGGCGCCTTCCTGGCCGGTTTCCTGGCGCCCCGGGCCAGCTGGCTCCTGGGATTCATCGTCGGGATCGTGACCGCGGTGTGTTACTCGGTGCTCATCTATGCCTTCCCGCTCCGGATCGCGACCGAGATTCCCGACGCGGCCATTGCCCAGAGCGCGGTGCTCTCGGCCGTGATCACGTCGCCGATCCTGGGCGCCCTGTTCGCGTCGGCCGCTGCCTGGTACCGCCGCTTCCTGCAATTGACCAACCCCAATCGGGGTCGTCGCAATCAGCAGAAGAAGGTCGGCGACGGCCGGACGCGCGGAGCGGCCGGTCAGAAGCAGGACACAAAGGCCCCCGCGCGCCGCTAGCCGCAGCGCGGGCAGTACCGGTGGAGGGATCCGTGCGCGCGTTCGAGATCGGCGTGGTCCTTCCGATCATGCAGGAGGGCCCGGAACGGAACACGCCCCGTTGGCCGGAGCTGCAGCGGATCGCGTTTCGGGCCGAGGCGATCGGATTCCGGATGATCTGGACCCGGACGAACTGCTCTGGCGCGCCGAGGACGGCCCGCCGCGGGGTGTCTGGGAGGGTGTCTCGATGGCCGGTGCGCTGGCCGCCGTGACGTCAAAGGCCAAGGTCGGGACGTGGGTGATGTCGGCGCTCCACCGCAACGCCGGGATCATCGCCAAGGCCGCGGAGACACTCGACGAGATCAGCGGCGGGCGGTTCGTGTTCGGGCTCGGCGCCGGACACGAGTGGCCGGGCAGGCGCATGCGTTCGGGCTGCGGCAGGACAACATCTTCGGGCGATTCGAGGAGGCGCTCGAGATCATCATCCCGCTCCTGCGAAGGGGTCACGCGAACTTCGAAGGGACCTGGCATGCGGCGCGGGACCTGCCGCAACAGCCGATCGGCCCGAGGCCGAACGGGATCCCGATCCTGATCGGCGGTAACGGGCCGCGGGGCCAGCGCGCCGCGGCCCGCCATGCCGACACCTACAGCTGCTACGTCGAGGAGCGCGCCCAGGTGGACGAGGTCGCGCCGAGGCTCGCGTCGCTCGACACCATCTGCGCCGAGATCGGCCGGGACCCGTCCACGCTCGGGCGGTCCGTCGGGGTCAGCGTCCTCCCCCTGGAGCCGGCCGGGGCGCGGTCCGACGCGGTCTCCGGGTCTGCGGAGGAGATCGCGGACGCGTTCCGCTCGTTCCGCGACGCCGGGTTCACCCAGCTCGAGATGATGTTCCACCCGGGGACCGTGGCGGCGGTCGAGGCGCTGGCCCCGGTGCTCGAGCTCCTCGACGCCGACTGACGGCGCCGGTGTACCCGGCCGAGG
>JBBEBJ010000071.1:0-5501 GCA_040882425.1 Chloroflexota bacterium
GAACGGAGCGTGCCAGGAGCGATTCCGTCGCCGCGTTCATCGTGTTCCACGACTCCACCATCGAGGCCATCGCCGAACATCGACCGCGGTCCATCGCCGAACTCCGGCGCGTGCCCGGTGTTGGACCGACCAAGCTCGACCGCTATGGCGAGGAGATCATCGGGGTGGTCGTCCGCGACGGCTGACCGCGCGGCGCGGTCCCAGGTCACGGGCAATGCGGCGTCTAGGCCCGGACCTCCTGGCGCATGAACGACACGTACGCCCCGGCGAAACAGACCACGGCGAGCGCGACCAGGGCCACCACGTGCGGCCAGATCAGCAGCAGGCTCTGGTCGAGCGAGAACAGGGTCGGGATCTGCTGCTGTGCCTGCTGGAACTGATCGATCGTGGCCGGGGTGCTGATCTGCGTCACCGATGGGTTGAGGAGCACGAGCGAGATCTCGTTGTAGAGGGTGTTCGGGAGCAGTCTCGTGATCAGCTGCTGGAGCTGGATGGTCCCCAGGATCGTGTCCGGGGTGGCATCGGCTGCCGGCCTCAGCAGCCCGCCGATGAACTCGGTGATCAACCTGCCGAAGATCGTCAGGAGCAGCCAGATCCCGAAGCCGATCAGCGCGGCGGTCGCGGCACGACGGACCAGCACGGAGAGCAGGAGGCCGAACGCGAGCCACACGCTGACGTACAGGAACGTCACGAGGACCCAGCCGATCAGCCGGAACACTTCCTGGCCATGCGGCACGATCCCGAGCCGGAGCATGCCAAAGCCGGCGATGAACAAGGTGACCGAGGCGATCACCATCCCGATGACCGCGATCCCGGCCGCGAACTTGCCGTTGATCACGTCGTCGCGATGGATGGGCTGGGCAAGCAGTCGCGGGAGCGTCCCTTCGGATCGTTCGCCGTTGACCGCGTCGAAGGCAAAGGCAAGCCCGAGCAGCGGCGCGACGATCCCGAGGAACGTGAACACGCTCTGGTTCTGGATCTCCTCGGCGCCGAGCGCGAACAGGAACAGGAAGACGGCCGCCGTCCCACTGGCATCGGGGGCTGCGGCACGGATCTCGCTTGCTGCGAAATAGAGCGGGATCGCCGCGGTGAGCCCGATGACAAACAGCAGCACGATGAACCGGACGCTGAGGAGGTGATCCCCGAGCTCCTTCGCGGCGACGACGCGCCAGCCAGCGCGCGGCAGCGTGTCGCGGAGCTTGAGGAGCTCCGGGCTGGGCAGGCCCGGCTCGCGAATGGGCCGTGGCCTTGGCTTGGCCTTGAGCCTCGGACGAGGCTTGACTCCGGCGTCGCTGCTCATGCCGCCCTCCGGACCACCGCCGCCCGATAGATATCGTCGAGGGAGGGAACGATCGGCCGGATCGCCGTCAGGTGGAGGTCGTGCTCCACCGCGGCGACGAGCACTTCGCGGCGGACCCGCCCCTCGGCGTCGGCTGGCCGAACGATCAGCCGCCAGGTGTCCTGCGCGTCAGTCGGCGCGACCACCGATTCGACGCCGTCCAGGCCACCGAGAACCTTCGTGGCGCGCGTCACGTCGTTTTCGCCAGTCAGCTCGAGACCCACCTCGATCGTGGCCGCCCCGTCACCGAACGTCGTGGCCAGCTCATCGACGGTCCCCTGCCCGACCAGCCGGCCGGCGGCGAAGATCCCGATCCGATCGCACACGGACTGGACCTGGGTCAGCAGGTGGCTCGACAGCAGGATCGCGAGACCTCGTTCGTGGACCAATCTCCGAAGCAGGTCCAGGATCTCGACCACGCCGAGCGGGTCGATCGCGGTCGTCGGCTCGTCGAGGATCAGCACGTCGGGCGTCTTGACGAGCGCATCGGCGATGCCCAGGCGCTGGCGCATGCCGCGCGAGTAGGTCTCGACATTGTCGTCGGCGCGATCGTCGAGCCCAACCTGGACGAGGACGTCCCCGATCGCGGTTTCCGCAGCCTCGCGACGCAGGCCGTTGAGACGCGCCGTGTACCGCAGGTTCTGCCGCCCGGTCAGCCCCCCGTAGAACCCGACGGCGTCGGGCAGGTAGCCGACGCGCCGCTTGACGAGGCGCGGCTCGCGGGCGGGGTCGAGGCCCAGCACGCGTGCCTCGCCCCTGGTCGGCTCGGTCAGCCCTAGCAGCATCAGGATGGTCGTGGTCTTGCCCGCGCCGTTCTGGCCGAGCAGGCCGAATATCTCGCCCGGATAGACGGCCAGGTTGAGGCTGTCGACCGCGGTCAGCGAGCCGTAGCGCTTGGTCAGCCCACGCGTCCGGATGACGGGTTCGGCGGCGGAGGCTCGCGGCTCGGGCGTCGACGTGTCGACGCGCGTCATCGGCGGCCGTACCGACGGAACGTCCACCACAGCCCCGCCAGGACGAGCCCGATCAGGCCGATGCCCACGACGCCCCACAGCAGCGAGGTCTCGATCGTCACGCGCATGTCCGCCTCGGCATCGGCGAGGTCGGACCGGGCGTTGAACGTTGCGACGTAGTCGCCGGCAATGGCATTGCCCGACGGCGTCAAGCGCGCGGTCACCTGGACCTCGCCCTGCGCGGGAACGGTCACCGTTTCGGGCTCAAAGCTCACGGTCCAGCCGGTCGGCGTGGAAGCCGAGAGCCTCACGTCGGCGACATCCGCGGTTCCGTCGTTCTGCAGGACCAGGGACAGGTCCGTCTGCGAGCCGGCGGACGCGTTCGCGCTCAGGCGACCATCCGGGGTCGTGAGCGTCAGATCGTAGCTACCGGTGATCTCCACGGAGAGCTCTGCCTGGGCGCTCATGTCGCCGCTGGAGGCTTCCACGGTGATCGGATAGACGTCGGCGGCCGCGTTCTGGGGCGCCTCGGCGGTGACGTTGATGGAGGTCGTCGTCCCGGCTTCCACGATCGCGCTGGCCGCCTGGGCTTGCGACGTGATTTCCGCATCCACGGTCCAACCGGGCGGGCCGCTGGCCGCGACGCCAAAGGTCAGGTCATCGGGTGTGGCGTTGCGCAATGTGAGCGTGAAGCTGAAGCTCGCGTCCGTTGAGCCCTTGAGCTCGGGGAAGTCCGTGGTCAGGGTGACCTCGCCGGCGGCGTTTGGCGTCACCGTGATGTCGACCGGGAGCGAGGCGGTCGAGCCGTCGCTCAACGCCTGGACGGTGATGCGCTGGACACCATCCGGGGCGGACTCCGGCACCGACACGTCGAGGGTGACCTCGGTTGCCTCGTCACCGTTCGAGTGGACGCCGTTGACGAGGAAGCCTCCGCCACGGAGGGTGACCGTCCAGTCGGCGGGAGCACCGTTGACGGAGAGGTCCACGCGTCCGGCGTCCTGCGTCTCGACCGAGACGGCCAGACTCACCTTCGCGCCGGGCGCGACCTCGATCGCCGGATATGGTGTCGTCAGCGTGACCGGATTGAGGGCGAGCGACACAGGCGCCGCGGCCAGCGCCGCCGCCAGTCCGATCCAGCCCGCGAGGCCGAGCCTCGCCACTCTCGATCGCGCCAACCGTCCCATGTCCACACCAACCCTCCTACGTGCGATAGCAGATTCCGGCCAGTGTCGCGTACCAACACTGGCGGGGCGGAGTTTGCCCGGTCTTCGGCTCGGATTCAACCAAACTTCGATGAAGAGACCGCAACCGTTGACGAAGCGAGCCTGGTACCGCATACTACCCGGGTAACCAGTCTGACGCGTCATCCCGGTTAGAGCGCCCAATCCACGCTCCCGGACACGACGTGCGACTCCAATCAGTCAATTCGCTCAGCGGCCAGGAAGACGGCACGAGCGATCCCCCGGACGCGCAGCCGATCGCCCAGACCGCGATGACGGCGCGCCAGAAAGCAACAGAACAACCACCATGATGTCCCGTTCCACCCAATCGTCCGTCACCGGGCGAGCATCGGCGATGCGCCGGCTTCGCCGCCGAGCCTCGGCGGCCTCCTATCTGTACTGCGCCACCAACGGCTGCACGAGCTACCTCGAGCTCGATCCCGCCAACGGCGTGGCGCGCTGTCCGATCTGCGGGTACGTTCGGCGAACCAACTGATCGGCGGCGGGTCCTCGCGTCCCGCTCGCCTCGCATCGCGCCGTCCGTCGCGAAGCGCGAGATCGCCGCGCGCCGTACGACGAGAGGCGCCATCCTGCTCGGGCATCGACCGCCCGAGGACGCCCACGTGACCCCATCCGCCAGCCTGGACCGCGGGCGTCTGGCACGCCTGATGGCCGACGAACGTGCACGGTTTGCCGCCGACCATCCGCGATCGGCGGCGCTCCATGACCGGGCCGGGGCAAGCCTGCTCGCCGGCGTCCCGATGCCCTGGATGGTCAAGTGGGCGGGCCCCTATCCGCTTTATGTCGAAGCCGCCGCCGGCGCCCACTTCGAATGCGTCGACGGCCACGACTACATCGACTTCTGTCTCGGCGACACCGGCGCCATGGCCGGCCACGGACCGGCTCCGACGATCGCCGCGATCGAGCAACAGCTTCGTCGCGGCCTCACCCACATGCTCCCGACCGAGGACGCCGCGTGGGTCGGTGAGGAGCTGACGAGGCGTTTCGGGCTCGGCTCCTGGCAGTTCGCCCTGTCCGCCACGGACGCCAATCGCTGGGCCTTGAGACTGGCTCGCCACATCACCGGGCGCTCGAAAGTCGTCGTCCACGACCACTGCTACCACGGGTCGGTGGACGAGGCGATCGCCATGCTGGACGGATCGGGTCGGGTCGTTCCGGTTCGCGGATCGGTCGGGCCACAGGTCGACGTCGCGCAGACGACGCGGGTCGTGGCGTTCAACGACGTCGACGGCCTGGCCGCGACGCTGGCGGACGGCGACGTCGCCGCAGTCCTGATCGAACCGGCGCTGACCAATGTCGGGATCGTCCTGCCCGCGCCCGGCTATCTCGACGCGGTCCGGGAGGTGACAAGCCGCACCGGGACGCTCCTGATCATCGACGAGACGCACACGATCTGTGCCGGTCCCGGCGGGGGCACCGGATTGTGGAACCTCGAGCCGGACATGCTGGTGATCGGCAAGACGATCGGCGGTGGGATCCCGATGGCGGCGTACGGGTTCAGCGCCGAGGTCGCCGATCGGGTCCGCGGCTCGATCGCGGTCGAGGACTCCGACGTCGGCGGGATCGGCGGCACGTTGGCCGGCTACGCCCTGTCGCTGGCGGCGACCAGGGCGACGCTCGGTGAGGTCCTGACTGCCGAGGCGTTCGCGCGGATGATCCCGCTTGGCGAGCGCTGGGAGGCGGGCGTCCGCGACGTCGTTGGGGCGGCCGGTGCCCCATGGCACGTGACCCGGCTTGGTGCCCGCGCGGAATATCACTTCATGCCGGATCCACCGCGAACGGGCGCCGAGCAATGGGCGCATGCCGATCCCGAGCTGGAACGGTTCCTCCACCTCTGGGCGATGAACCGGCGGATCCTGATGACCCCGTTTCACAACATGGCGCTGATGTCGCCCGCCACGGTGGCCGCCGACGTGGATCGCCACACCGAGGTCTTCGCGGAGGCGGTCGAGGCGCTGTTCGGCTAGG
>JBBEBJ010000072.1:0-5456 GCA_040882425.1 Chloroflexota bacterium
GCCGACATAGCTCAGCGGTAGAGCAGCTGTTTCGTAAGTCTCCCGCCCTCTGCGCAGTGCTAACCCGAGTGGAGGCCCGATACAAACGGGCACACTTATCAGCTATTCGTATCGAGGGGATGCCCGGCTAGGATCGACGCTGCGGGCCGCTCGCGTCCGAACCGACCGTTACTACCCGAAATCGCCTGACGAAACGGTCTCCTGATCCACTGTAGAGGCAAGATTCACGTCTCGCGAGCGATCACGTGAGCGCGCGCGATGGACCGGGTCGGGTCGACGCTGAGAACCGCGGGGTTGTCGACCTCGGCGGCGAGGACGAGCGCCGCCTCCGCGGCAGCCTGATCCCCGAGACGGCCCCGATGGAAGTAGGCGCGAGCGACGAGCTCCCGCATCCCTGTTCGCGTCGCCAGCGCCTCCAGATCGGCGATCCAGGACGCCGCTTCCGGCCGCCGATGGTCGACGGCGAGCGTGCACAACGCGTCGAGGCAGTATCCCTCGACCCACAGCCAGGCATCCGGCAGGCGCACGCATCGAGTCCGCGCCTCTCCGATCCAACGCAGGGCCGCCTCCGAGTCCCCACGCTGGTTGGCGACGAGCCCAACGCCGCGCGCCGCCATCCCCTCCCAGCAGGGGTCCCCAAGCTGGAGCGAAAGCGCGTACGCATGCTCGTATGCCGCCGCCGCGGCGTCGGTGCGTCCCTCGGCCAGGTCGACGTCGGCGAGGAGCGATTCGGGCAGCGGGATGAAGGCCGTCCAGCGCAGCCGCCGCGCGACGATGAGAGCCCGATCGAGCGCCTCGCGCGCCGCGACGAGGTCCCGGCACAGGAGATGGCTGCGCCCGATGAACGTGAGCGCCCACGCTTCGACGGGAGCGGCGTCGGCTTCGCCGGCGAGCCGTAGCGCCTCGTGTAACTCGACAAGGGCCTCGGCGTGCCGCCCGATGTCGGTCAGTGCGACGCCCTGCACGGCGTGAGCCCAAGCGCGCTCGGCCTGATCGTCGCCGGCGAGCGACGCTGCCCGCCGGAGCCACCGTTGGGCGCGGTCGTAGCGACCTTGGAGGAGCTCGACGTAGCCGAGCTCCCGGTGCGCCTGCGCCGCGGGGGCCCCACCTCCGATTCGTTGGGCGACTGCGATCGCTTCGTGGAGGATGCCTGCGCCCTCGGCATCCCGCCCGCGCACTCCATGGACCAGCGCCGAACCAAGGGCGAGCAAGGCTCTCCCCTGGAGGTCCGGATCGCCGGTGTCGTACGCCTCGGCGACGGCCTCTCGCATCGAAGTGATCGCCGCGTCAACCGCCCCCGCATCCATCGCCGCGAGACCCGCCTCCAAGCGAGCCTCGATGGTCATCCGGGTCGCTGGGCGCTCAGCGGGCGGCCGGCTCGGCTCGAGGTCGGCGGCACGGAGGACGGAGTCGCCGGGCTCGATGCCGAGCTCCCGCCTGAACAGCGCGATGCACGCATCTCGCTGGCGCTCCGCGGCGGATCGGTCGCCAGTCGCCGCATATGCCCGGATGAGCAGCTCCTGGGCGTCCTCGTCAAGCGAGTCTGCGGTGACGAGGCGGCTTGCCAATTCCACCGCGTGTGCCGCATCGCCGGCTGCCAGCTTGGCGCGAGCCGCCTCGCGAAGCACACTCCCGGCCGAGCCGGCGAGGTGGCGGCGCTCCGCGAGCAGCCAGACCTCGAACGCGGGGCTCGAGGGGAACGCCATTCCCTCGAGGAGATCTCGACCCAGGCCGGGGACGTTGAGCGCCTGCACCCAGGTCCCCGCGGTCATGGCGCGGATGTCGATGAACGTGCCCGAGGGGAGCTGCAACTCGACGGGTTCGCCGCGAATCGAGGCATCGGAGCCCAAGAGGCGGCGCAGCTGGGTGAGGTTCCAGCTGAGCGCATTGAGGGGATCGTCGGCGTCCGAGAAGAGGAGCTCGGCGAGCCATTCGCGGCTGGGAGCGGATCCGGTCGTCAGGAGGTAGGCGAGCAGCGCCCAGGGTTTGCGGCCGCGGGGTGGGGTCCGCCGAGCCGAGCCGCTGGTCACGAAGGGCGCCCCCAACAAGTGGATGGCGAGCGATCCTAGCATGCCTGAAGTGTGCCACCCAGCGCCGCGCGGTCGGTCGACGCCAGCGTGCCCTGTCGTCACAGGCCACGTCACACCGCGCCGGACGATGCTGATCGCCGTCTTCGAGATTTCGCAAAGTGGAGGTATCGACATGGCGTACGAGATCGAGGGGCGGATGCTGGAGGTCTGCACCTGCAACGTGCTGTGCCCATGCTGGGTCGGCGAGGACCCCGACTCTGGGACCTGCGACACGGTCGTCGCCTGGGGCATCGAGCAAGGCTCCATCGAGGGCGTGAACGTGGATGGGCTGACGATGGCGGTCTCCGCCCACATCCCCAAGAACATCCTCATCCCGAAGTCGTGGAAGGCCGTCGTGTTCGTCGACGAGCGCGCGACCGAGGAGCAGGAGGGTGTCCTGCTCAAGCTCTTTACGGGGCAGCTCGGCGGCGCCATCGCCGACCTCGCCGGCCTCATCGGTGAGGTCGTGGCCGTGGAACGGGCCCCGATCAGCTTCACCGTCGACGGCGGCAAGGGCACGCTCAAGATCGGCACCCGGGTCGAGGCCGAGATGGCGCCCTTTATCGGGGCCACGGGCAACCCGACGACGCTCGCCGACACGGTGTTTAGCACCATCCCGGGCTCCCCGGTGTTTGCGAGCAAGGCCAGCCGGTTCACGAAGGACGGCACCGGCCACGGCATCCCGAGCGTCGACCTGGAGGGCCACAACGCCCTGCAGGGCCACTTCCGCTTCGCCGCCTGACGCGGCGAGCCGGCTACCGCGATGTTCTCCCCCGCGCACCTCCGCGCCCCCGGTCGGGATCGGGCGATCCTGGCCGGGGCGCTCGTGGCGATCGCCGGGTTGGCCTGGGTCGCGCTGTGGCTATGGGAGGGCTCACCGTATGGGCACTACCTGCACCACGAGGGCCTCGGCACCGTCGATACGTCCATCGTCATCGGCGCGGCGGCCTTCACGCTGGGCTGGACGCTGATGATCGTGGCGATGATGCTGCCGAGCAGTGTGCCCCTGGTGGTCACGTTCGGCGCCCTGGTCGGCCGGCGCGCCCGGCCGGCCCGGCTGGTGGGACTGCTCCTGCTGGGCTACCTCCTCGTCTGGGCTGGCTTCGGGTTCGTCGCGTGGGCCGCCGATCGGGCGGTCCACGCCGCCGTCGATGCCCTGCCGTGGCTGGCCGCCCATCCCCAACTGATCCTCGGCGCCACCCTGCTCGTGGCCGGCCTGTGGCAGTTCAGTCCGCTTCGCGACCGCTGTCTCGACGAGTGCCGCAGCCCGCTCGGGTTCGTGCTGAACCGCTGGCGGGGCGTGTCCGAGCGACGGGAGGCGCTGGCGATGGGGCTCGCCCACGGGGCGTTCTGTGTGGGCTGCTGCTGGTCGCTGATGCTCGTGATGTTCGGCGTCGGCATCAGCAGCCTGTCCGCGATGTTGCTGCTCGGCGGGGTGACGGCCATCGAGAAGAACCTGCCGCAGGGGCGCCAGCTCACGCGTCCGCTGGGAGTCGCCCTCGTGCTTGGGGCCCTCTATGCGGTCGCTTCGTGACCCGGCTGTCCAATGCTCACCACGTGGGCCGGAGCATCCAGCGGCCCGATGAGATGACTGTGCCATCGCTCGATCGAGATACTGCCGAGGCGCCGGACTCGTCCGAGACGTCAAGACTTAGCGAGGCGATCACGCGGCTGCTGCCCGCGCTCGAGCAGTTCAACCGGTTCCAAGGCATCGATCAGGCCGCACATGCGCGCGGGCGTTGGCTCGCCGCCCTCGAGCGGGACCTGCCGGAGCAGGGCTCCGGGCTGGACGAAGTCCTCCGCGAGCTCGCCGAGGTCGCCATCCCGCACGGTCTGCGGAACGGCGCCCCGGGCTTCAATGGCTGGGTGACCACGGCTCCAACGACGGCCGGCACGGCAGCGGCGCTGGCCGCGACGGTGGCGGGGTCACAGCGCTGGTGGGTCCATCCGTTCAACTTCCTCGAAGCGCTCGCCCTGCGCTGGCTCGCGACGCTGCTCGGTCTGCCAGCGGAGTGGCAAGGAACGTTCACGGCGGGTGGATCGTCAGCGAACCTCGTGGCTCTCGGCGCTGCGCGACAGAGCGCGTTCGAACGCCTCGATCGGGATCCAGCCCGGGACGGACTCCCCGGCTCGGCGTCGCGCATCTATGCGAGTACCGAGGTCCACCACGTGGTGAACCGGGCTGCGGCCGTGCTCGGCCTCGGCCGTCGGGCCGTCCGCGCGATCGCGGTCGACTCGGAGGGCCGCATCAAGCTCGGCGAGCTGCGACGGGCGCTGACGGCCGACCGTTCGGCGGGAATCGTGCCGGTTGCGCTCGTGGCGACGGCCGGGACAGTCAACACAGGCGCCGTGGATCCCATCGGTCCAATGGCGGACCTCGCGGCAGAGTTCGACAGCTGGCTGCACGTCGACGGCGCATACGGACTGTTCGGGCGCCTCGACGAGCGGGTGGCCTTGCTGTATGACGGTCTGGAGCGGGCGGACTCAACCGTCGTCGATCCCCACAAGTGGCTCGCCACACCAGTTGGGATCGGAGCGGCCTTCGTCCGGGATCGCGGCGTCCTCGGGCGTGCCTTCACGCTCGAGCCAGCTGAGTATCTGGAAGGGGCCGTCGGGAGCGATGCCGGGATCAGCTCGCCATTCGACGACTTCGGGGAGCTCTTCCATGACTTCAACGTCGACCAGTCCGCGCCCTCGCGCGGCGCGGTCGTCTGGGCGGTATTGCGTGAGATCGGTGCCGAGGGCATGCGTGAGCGCGTCCGACGCCACCGCGACTTCGCCTCGCGACTCGCCGAGATCGTGATGGCCGACGAGCGATTGGAGCTCCTTGTTCCACCGACGCTGTCGATCTGCTGCTTCCGCTATCGCCCTCGCGACCTGGACGAGGAGGCCGTGGATCGGCTCAACGCGGAGATCGCACGGCGTCTGCGCGCCGAGACACCGTACGTCCCGTCTACCACGCGCGTCGCCGGACGGCTTGCGATCAGGCCGTGCTACATCAACCCTCGTACGACGCTGCATGAGGTCGAGGGTCTCGCACGAGCAGTGCGAGAGATCGGCGACCAGCTCAGCGGCGCTCGCGCACCCGATTGACGAGCCCGTATCACGTCCTGCATCGCGCACCGACCACCGCCTGCCAGATTGCGCACCCGACTACTGACGCTCGACCCCTTTCCCGCGAGGGGGTGAACTCCGGGGAGTAAGACGCCGACCCGAAACTACCGAACGGCTGTTCTAACCACCGGACAAATGACGCCCTTCGAGCCTGGGCCGCCCGCGTACAGTAATCAGGCGTTCGAGCGTTGTGCTTGCTTTTGAACGGAACCGGGATCGAGCTTGCGGAGCAGCGAAGAGCTGATGTCTGCGAGCATCGGCTATTCTTGATCG
>JBBEBJ010000073.1:0-5442 GCA_040882425.1 Chloroflexota bacterium
GGTACCAGCGGTCCGGGCCGGTGGTACCGGATGGCATGGGGCGGTGCGTGCCGGAGGGCCTGGCGCAACCGCGGCTACTATGTGCCGGATGGAGATGCCGCAGCCGGGCTTTGACGGGCGCCCCGGCCCGACCGACACGCTCGGTCGGGCGCTGCGCGACCTGCGCATCTCGGTGACCGACCGCTGCAACTTCCGTTGCACGTACTGCATGCCTGAGGAGATCTTCGGGCGCGACTACGAGTTCCTCCCCCATGACCAGGTCCTGACATTCGAGGAGATCACCCGGCTGGCCCGAGCGTTCGTCGGGCTCGGGGTCGAGAAGCTCCGGATCACGGGGGGAGAGCCACTCGTCAGGCGGAACCTGCCGGACCTCATCGCGATGCTGGCGGCCATCCGACGGCCCGACGGCAGCGAGGTCGACCTGACGCTGACCACGAACGGGTCCGCGCTGCGGGCCCTCGCGGGGCCGCTCGCTGACGCCGGGCTGCGCCGGGTGACGGTCAGCCTGGACTCGCTCGACGACGCCGTGTTCGGCGCGATGAACGGCATCGACTTCCCGGTCGCGAAGGTGCTCGAAGGGATCGACGCGGCCCGCAAGGCGGGCCTCTCGCCGATCAAGGTGAACATGGTCGTCCGCCGGGGGATGAACGAATCGAGTGTCGTCCCCATGGCAACCTGGGCTCGGGAGACGGGTGCCGTGCTGCGGTTCATCGAGTACATGGACGTCGGCCATTCGAACGGCTGGCGTCTGGATGAGGTGATCCCGGCCCAGGAGCTGATCGACACGATCTCGGCGGTCTGGCCGGCCGAGCCTGCCGAGCCGAACTACCGTGGCGAGGTCGCCGAACGCTGGCGCTATGTCGACGGCGGCGGTGAATTCGGGGTCATCTCGTCGGTGACGCAGCCGTTCTGCCGCGACTGCACGCGCGCAAGGCTGTCGGCCGAGGGCAAGCTGTACACGTGCCTGTTTGCCGTCGTGGGGCACGATGTGCGGGCTGTGCTCCGCTCGGGGACGTCAGACCAGGAGCTGACCGCGTTCGTCGAGGGGATCTGGACCCGCCGTGGTGATCGCTACTCCGAGCTTCGATCGGCGGCGACATCCAACCTGCCCAAGGTCGAGATGTTCGCGATGGGCGGCTGAGCGGCCGTTGTCCACAGGGTGTCCACAGCCGTCGACAAGTCGTGGATGGCGCCAGCCTGCGTTGGAGCGACTTGGTGGATAACCGCGTTGACCGCCCTCGCGGGCGGCGGCTACGGTATTGCCAGCCCGAAGGGGCCGACAGGATCGAAGGACCCGAGATCGCATCAAGGACCATCGCTCCATCGCCGGTCGCTTCGGGCGCTTCGTTGCCCTTGAGGAACGGTCGTCTCACCACGGCCGGTCGCGAGGGTCGTGCCCGGCGGGACGTGATCGGCATCCCGGTGTCGATACTTCCGTCGGGCCGACGAAGTCGGGGATCGCTCGCGGTCCCGCCCGCGGCCTCGACCGTCTGCGTCACGGATGCGTTTTTGGAGGCCCTGATGTCCGACCCGACCCCGCGCGTCGATCCGACGCTGCCGATTCGGCCCATCGACCAGCCGGGGCGCGTGGCCGCGCTGGTTGCGGCGGTCCGTGCCCGGACGGCGATCGTGCCGGAGGTGGGCATCGTGCTCGGGTCCGGACTCGGCAGCCTGGCCGACGATCTTGCCGATCCCGTCGCGATCCCGTTCGCGGACCTTCCCGGCTGGCCCGCCGCGACGGCGCCCGGCCACGCCGGGCGGTTGCTGCTCGGTGAGCTCGCCGGTCGCCCGGTGGTCATGCTCCAGGGTCGCTTCCACCTCTACGAGGGCAACGATCCCGGGCTCGTCGTCCAGCCGGTCTTGCTCTTCCACGCCTTGGGGGCGCGCGTGGTCGTGCTCACCAATGCGGCCGGTGGGCTGGATCCCTCGTTTGGACCGGGAATCCTGATGGTGATGCGCGATCACATCAACCTGACCGGTCGGAGCCCGCTGATGGGTCCGAACGCCGACGAGCTTGGCGAGCGCTTTCCCGACATGACCGACGCCTGGAGCCCGCGGCTGCGCGAGAAGCTCCATGCGGCCGGTGCTGCCGAAGGCGTCTCGCTCGCCGAGGGTATCTACATCGGGCTCACCGGGCCAACCTATGAGACGCCGGCCGAGGTCAGGATGCTGGCCGGCCTCGGCGGGCACGCGGTCGGCATGTCGACGGTCCTCGAGTGCATCGCCGCGCGCTGGGTCGGGCTCGAGGTTTGCGGCGTGTCGCTGGTCACCAACGCCGGCGCGGGCTACAGCGGCCAGCTGCTGACCCACGAGGAGGTCCTGGAGGCGGGGCTGGAGGCCGGGCCACGGCTGGCCAGGGTGCTGCGCCGGTTCATCGCCGACTTCGGCGCAACTACGTGACGGGCAGCTCCCGACCGGCCGCGCGGGCCGCCGCCGCCTTCTCCGCCCACGCCTCGAGCACCCGGTCCTT
The DNA here is from genome assembly GCA_040882425.1 of Chloroflexota bacterium. GTDB lineage: Bacteria > Chloroflexota > Limnocylindria > Limnocylindrales > CSP1-4 > SPCO01. The sequence goes on from JBBEBJ010000073.1 coordinate 2,471, forward strand.
GTGTGGTCGGATCGGGCAGTGTTCGTCGCGGTTGTTGAACTCGTCGCAGTAACCGAGCGGCACACACTTGGGCGCGAGGAAGCTGCCCAGGAACGGCGACACGCTGAAGATCTCGTGCCGGATCAGCTGGAACAGCCGGCGGATCTCCCACTGGGCCATCGTGCACAGCCGCAGCCCGGACATGTGGATCAGGGCTCGCAGGTTCGTGGTCATGACGAGGTTGGTGCGCGTCGCGTTCGGGAAGATGAAGCGGGCGTCCTCGCCCGGGATCCCGGCCTGGAGCATCTCCCCGTACAACCCGAGGGCACCGTCGACCTGCTCCTCGTAGCGCGTGCGGAGCTTCTCGTCGCCCTCCGCGATCGAGTGCGGCAGCATCGTGGCCGCGCCCTTGAACTTGACGTAGCGCTGGCTCTGCTGGTCGAAGGCGACGCCGGCGCGATGTCGAACCAGCTGGTGCGATAGCGTCCGCGAGACCCCGCTGATCGCGAACGTGAACACGACGTGCTCGATCGTCGAGCCGTGACCGGATTCGATCACGGAACTGATCAGCTTCTGCATCTTGAGCGGGTCGAAGTCGCCGGCCAGGGAGCGCCGGAAGATCTCGTCGGGGTCCTGCTCGGAATAGCAGGTCCGACACGCGGTGTAGATGAGCGGCACGTAGTACTGCTCGACGATCTCGCGATTCGGGAACAGCAGGGTAGCGCGCATCCCCAGGTCGCGCCGGCCCGGATTCTTCGGGATCGCCGACTTGGCGCGCGCGGGATCGGCAGTGGTCGGCTGGGGGGACGTCGACTGGGCGGTCATCGAAGCGCCAGTCTAGTCGAGCGGGCGCCGGGCGGCACTGCGTGGGGCGTCCGCGCTAGCCGGTCTCGCCGAGGATGTCCACCAGGTCGTCGAGATAGCCGCTCCAGTACGCCTCGTGATCGTCGCGAGCCGCCTCGTCCAGCCCGGCTTCCGCCCATCCCTCGTGGGTCAGCGTGACCCTCGCGCCGCCGTCGGCAGGTTCGACCGACCAGGTGACGAGGGTCTCCTGGCGCGGCTCCACGTCCGCCCAGACCCAGGTATGTGCGAACGCATGGCCCGCTTCAAGGCGCCGGATGACGCCCTCGACCACGCTGCCCTCGCCAAAGTCCAGGCGATACGCGTCACCGACCCCACCGAGCGGGCTGGCATCGGTGAACCACTCTGCAATCCGCTCGGGCTCGGTCAGCGCTTTCCAGGCGTCCTCGGGGCTCGCCGGAGTCTGGATCGTCAGGACGATGGGCGGAAGGGGTTCGGCCATGCCGCCGACCATGCTACGCCGGAGCAGCCTCGTCCGGTCCCGACTCCGCGGCGCCCTCCAGGGCATAGGCGATCGCTTCATCGAGCGTCATGGCCGCGCCTTCCGCCCCGATCCGCTCGATATCGGCCTCGGGCAGGTGCGATCGAACGCTCGGCCGGACCTGTTGCTCGTACGTGTCCTCGATGAACGAGGCCAGCTTCGTTCCCGTTTCCACGGCCAGGTTCCGGGCGGCGCCGCGCAGCCGGGCCGCCCGGACGAGGTCCCCGTCCGCGACGGCGACCGCGGAGAGATCGTCGAAGGTCAGGGTGATCCCGGCCGTGTCGCCCGCCGCCTGGAAATGACGCATGGCGTGGGTGACGTGCTGCCTGGCTTCGGCGGTATCCCCCTGACGGATGAGAGCGGTGCCGAGCATGTGCAGCGCCCAGGCCTCCATCGTCCGGTCTTCGATCCGGCGAAAGATCTCCAGGGCCTCACGGAACTCCGCGATCCCCTGACCCGGGAGGTCGCGGAAGTAGCGGTAGTTGCCCATACCCCAGAGCACGTTGGCCTCACCGCCTTGGTCGCCGACCTTGCGGAACAGCTCGCGGGCGGCGCTGAGATACCCGAGACCGATCCGATCAGGATCGGCCTCGTCCACCCGTCCCGCGGGGTCGGTCGGGATGGCATAGATGAACGACGCGTTGTAGTAGGCGTTGGCGATCTCGGCTTCGTCGCCGATCGATTGCCACAGCTCGAGCGCCTCGAGGTAACGGCGGCGCATCGCCTCGATCTCGGCCTGCCACCAGCACACCCCGCCGAGCGCCTCCATCAACCGGGCGCGCAGGCGCGGATCCTGGTGCGACCAGTCCGCGGCCGCCATGTGTTCGAGCCGTCGCCGCGCTTCCGCCAGGTGCCCGTGCTTTTGCCAGAAGCGCCACATCGCGAATGCCAGCGCGAGCGCCACGGCCGGGTCCGGAGCCGCCACCGCGCGGTCCAGCACCGCCCGGATGTCATCGTGCTCGAGTTCCAGGCGATCGAGCCAGCGGCGTTGTTCGCCCCCCGACAGCTCGGCGGCCGCCCGTTCGGCCAGGGCCACGTACCAGGCACGGTGGCGATCGCGAACGGCCTCGGTCTCGCCGCGTGCCTCGAGGCGCTCGGCCGCGTACTCCCGGATCGTGTCCAGGAGGCGGAAGCGCGGCTCGCCGTCCGGTCCTTCCTCGACCTTGAGGAGGCTCTGGTCGGCGAGCGTCATCAGGCCATCGAGCAGGTCGCCGCCGACCTCGTCCGAGGGACCGCAGATCGCCTCCACCGATTCGAGGTCGCATCCGCTGGCGAAGACCGACAATCGATCGAGCAGTCGCCGGCCACCGTCGTCGAGGAGGTCGTAGCTCCAGGCGATCGCGCCGCGGAGCGTTTGCTGGCGCGCCGGCAGGTCCCTAGCGCCAGCGGCGAGGACATCGAGCTGATGCTCGAGACGGACCAGGATCGCATCGGGTGTCAGGAGCTTGATCCGGGCCGCCGCCAGTTCGATGGCCAGCGGCATGCCATGCAACCGCGCGCTGATCGCGGCCACGGCCGGCGCATTGTCGTTGGTCACGGCGAAGCTCGGCTTGACCGCGACCGCACGATCGATGAACAGGCGGACAGCCGCGTACTGGCTCAACGTCCCGGGGTCGATGGTTCGCGACCCACCGGGAAGCTGCAACCGGTC
>JBBEBJ010000074.1:0-5442 GCA_040882425.1 Chloroflexota bacterium
GCAGGTGCTCTTCCAGCTGAGCTATAGCCCCACGGAAGGCGGAGTGTAGCAGAGGGTCAGCCGACCCCTGATCGAATGGTCAGTGCTCAGCGACTGTTGCAGTACCCAGCTGTCAGGCGAGCGCCAGATACGCGCTCGGGTTGAGGCCGGCCTTGATGAAGAGCTGGCGGATGGTATCGATCTCCGCATCACTTGGTCCGGAGCCGATACCGAAGGTGCCGAGCTGGACGTAGCCGTCGCGAGTCGGGTTGTCGGTGATCGTCCAGATCGCGAACTGCTTGACCCGGAAGGTCTGGCCCGCGAAGTCGGGGACGTGGATCAGACTCGACATCGCGGCCAAAGCCGGAGCCGGATCCAGCGTGAACTGGTCGGTTGTGCCCGGCTGATCGAGATGCATGGCGGCGCATGCAACGTCGAGCGTGAGCGCCCTCGTCTCGCCAGGCGCGAGCGTCACGACCTGAGGTGCGATGGTCACCATCGTCTGCGTCGCCGCGACACCTGGACGGAAGACCGTTCCTGCCTCGACGGCCAGCCGGAGCGACTGGGTCTCGCGAGACGTCAGGGTGATCTCCAGGTTCTGCAGGCCCATCCCACGTCCCGACACGACCACCTTGCCGGCGTCGACCGCGGCACGCAGGTCGACCGGGGGCTCTGCGGAGGCGAGCGTGCCCAGGGGTACATACAGCGTCGGGCCGTACCGCATGCCGTGCATGCGGTACGCGAGGATGAGCCGGCTCAGCTCAGCCGTCGGGGCAATGAGCGTCACCCATCCAGCGACGCTCTCGCCTGCCGACAGGTCGCCGTAGCCGAGCTCCGGTTCGCGATCACCGAGCACGAGCCCGCTCCATGTCCTGCCCCGCCCGTCGATGAGCGCGTAGTCGAGCGAGCTGTAGCTCGTGCTCGTTCGTGCCTTGATCCGAGTGTAGACCGTGACATAACTCGATCCCTCTTCCGGATCCCAGTGCCCGTCCCCGCTCCACACCTCCGCCTTCAGGACGGTGTGCGTCTGTACGTTCTCGAGGTTCACCGCCTTGCCCCGGGCGACATACGAGCCCAGGTCGCCGCAGCGCTTGCTCGAGCCTCTCGCCAGTTGGACAGCCACGCCGGAGCCGGCGTTCCACCTCGATCGGATGGTCTTGACCTGGGCCGCGCTGACGGCGAGGTTCCTGGACACCGCGCCCGTCGAGGTGGTCGTCACCGACGGCAACGACAGGAGCTTGGTGGCCACCCCGCCACAGTGCCCCTTGAAGAGCGTGACCGTGTATGACGCGCTCGCGCGCAGCCTGGTGGCACGGATCCGCAGGACGCCCCTGGCCGTGTCGTACACCTGGAGCGTGGCCGTGTCGGTCAACGAGCTCGACGCCCCGATCCGCGCCTGCCACGTCTGAACGACCGTCGCCGCGGCAGCGTCAGGCGCGCTGGCTCCGGTGACGATGACGGACGCGAAGAACGTGGCGATCACGGCGGCCACCACGCGAGCGGACCCCTTCGACGTCGCGCGCGGTGGACGATCGCCATCGCCCGACCCGATACCCGATGAGTGCTGCATCACGCGTAACTCCCGGGCTCTGCAGCCCGCTCCATCAAGCGCGCGGGTCGGTCTCGCCAGTGGCTCTGCGCGGTCCGGGCGGCCGGCGTTGGGCCCGCGCGTCATCGCTCCTCGCGTGTCTTCCGAATATTGCGAGACAAGTCGACGCTGCAAAGAGGCTTTGGTCACGAAGTGACCACGATGGTCGCGACCGATCAGTCACGCCGCGCGAGCGGTCACGGCATAGGGCGACGTCAGTCTCCGACGGCGACGATCCGGGTAGTGGACGTGGCACCATCCCACGGATGGCGACGATTGACCTGCTGCTGCGCGGCGGGACCGTGATCGACGGCACCGGCGCGCCGGGTCGGCGTGCGGACGTCGGCGTGCACGGAGACCGGATCGTTGCGGTCGCCGACCTGTCGGCGGTCGACGCATCGGGAGTCGACCTCGTCCTCGACGTGACCGGCCTGGTCGTCGCCCCCGGCTTTATCGATCCGCATGGTCATTCCGACGGTTCGGTCCTGCTCGATGGTGGCCTGGCCAGCCATCTCCACCAGGGGTTCACGACGCAACTGTCGGGCAATTGCGGCGAGAGCCTCGCACCGGTCACCGAGGTCGGCCGGGAACTGATCGAACTCGCGCTGCGCCCGCACCAGCTGGTGGCCAACTGGCGGACATACGCCGACTACCTGGACCACGTGGAGCGCCAGGCGCTGGGGCCAAACGTCGCGTTCCTCGTCGGGCATGGGACCGTTCGCGGGGCGGTCGTCGGTGCCGATGGGCGAGAGGTCACGCCGCGGGAGCTCGCGGCGATGGTCGCCGAGGTCGAGTCGGCCCTCGACGCGGGCGCGTTCGGTCTCTCGTCAGGCCTGATCTACGCACCCGGGATGCACGCGTCCGCCGCCGAGATCGATGCCCTCGTCACGGCCACGGCAGGCCGCGGCGGGCTGTACGCGACCCACATGCGCAACGAGTCCGACAACCTCTTCGCGTCGATCGATGAGTCGATCGCGGCCGTTCGCGCCGCGGGACCAGGAGCGCGGCTGCAGGTCTCGCACCTCAAGTGCGGCTCGCGATCCGTGTGGGGACGGGCCGGCGAGGCCATCGGGCGACTCGAGACGGCCCGTTCGGAAGGCCTCGACGTGGCCGCCGATCAGTACCCGTACACCGCGGCCGCCACCTCGCTCGCGATCATCCTGCCGCCGGCGCTGCTCGGGCTGGGCGTTGACGAGTGCGTGCATGCGCTGACCGACCGCGAAGTCCGGGGAAGAGTTCGCGCCGAAATGGAGCGCGGGATCTCCGGCTGGGAGAACGTGGCCCGCGATCCCGGCTGGATGGGCATGGTGATCTCGTCAGCGGCAAGCCACCCGGACTGGGCGGGTCGGTCGGTCGCGGAGCTGGCCGACGAGATCGGGAAGGACCCCGCGGACTTCGTCCTCGATGCCCTGATCGACGACCGACTCGACGTCCAGATCCTGCTCGAGTGCATGAACGAGACCGACGTCGAAGCGATCATGGCGGTCCCCTGGATCGCGGTCTGCACTGATGCCGAGGGGCGCCGGCCCGGTCACCCGATCCTCGACGCCGGGCGGCCTCACCCGCGCACCTACGGCACCACCGCGCGTGTCCTCGGCACATATGTCCGCGAGCGCGGCGTGATCGCCATCGAGACCGCGATCGCGAGGATGACCTCGGTCCCGGCGGAGCGGCTCGGCCTGCGCGACCGCGGCGTGGTTCGCGAAGGCACCTACGCGGACCTGGTCGTCTTCGACCCCGAAACGGTTGCTGCTCACGCGACCTACCTCGAGCCGGCCCGATATCCGACCGGGATCCCGCACGTGATCGTCAATGGGCGGGCGGCGATCCTCGATGGCGTCGCGACCGGCGACCGACCCGGCCGCCTGCTCCGGCGAGGCTGAACCGCCGCGGTCGTTCGTGCCGGCGCAAACCGTCGTTGTCGTGGCACCATCGGTCCGTGACCGTCACCGAGCGTCCCGCCACGCTACAACTGCCCGGCGGGCCGCTCGACTACACGCTCCGGCGCTCGTCCAGGTCGCGCGGCCTGCGCGTGGTGATCGATCCCGATCGAGGCGTCGTCGTCACGGTACCGTCGCCCGGCCGGCGCGGCTGGGCGGACCCCGAGCGCCACGTGCGCCCCTTCCTCGTCGAGCGCGAGCCATGGCTGCGGCGCCATCTGGGCCGACACGCACGCGATCGGGCCGCGCTTGCGGCGCGGGGCGGCCTCCGCGACGGCGCCGAGGTCCGGTTCCGCGGCGAGCTCCATCGGCTTCGCCTCGTCCCCGCAGCGCCCACCCTTCGCCGTTCGAGCGTCGAGCGGGTCGGTGGGACGACCCAGGACGAGATCGTGATCCGCCTCGCGCCCGCCGACCGGCGATCGACCGCGACGATCATGGAGGACTGGCTCAGGCCGCGCGCCCGTTCGGAGATCGGGCGGGCGATCGGGCGTCACGCCGCCGGGCTCGAGGTCGCGCCTCGCGCCATCAGCGTCCGCGACCAGCGCACGCGATGGGGCAGCGCCTCGCGCCAGGGTCGCCTGGCCTTCTCCTGGCGCCTCATCCTCGCACCGCCCGAAGCACTCGAGACGGTCGTCATCCACGAGCTGGCGCATCTCCGGATCTTCGGTCACGGTCCGCGGTTCTGGTCGCTCGTCGCGTCGCGCCGTGCGGATCACCTCGTCTGGCGGCGCTGGCTGCGCGAGCATTCGATGGAGTTGCGCGCCGCCCTCGACGACGTCTGAGCGCTCGACGCGCTCGACACCGGAGCGTCCCTGGCGAGTCAGTCCTGGCGGCGCCGGGCCACGTACAGCGCCGCCGCCTGGGTTCGCCGCTCCAGGCCGAGCTTGGACAGGATGGCGGTCACCGATCGCTTGACCGTCTTCTCGGACAGTTGCGCCTCGGCCGCGATCTGCTTGTTCGTCTTGCCGTCGGCGACCAGCGTCAGGACCTGGTGCTCCCGCGGTGTGAGCCCGGCGAGCGGATCGGCCTCGGACGTCGTCGCGAGGTGCCGGATCCGCCTGGCCACGCGATCCGTGGCCGCGGGGTCCAACAGCGAGCCACCGGCCGCGACGACACCGAGGGCGCGCACCACCTCCCGGATCCCGGACTGCTTCAGGAGGTAGCCGTTCGCGCCGGCGATGACCGCCGACAACACGTTGTCCTCTTCGTCGGAGCCCGTGAGGATCACCACTCGGATGTCGGCATGTCTCGCCTTGATCTCCCGGCAGAGCTCGATCCCGGAGCTGTCGGGCAGGCCGATGTCCAGGACGACGAGATCCGGGACCAGTCTGTCGACCGCCTCCATCGCCTCCCCCGCGGTCCCCGCCTGGGCGACGACCACGTATCCCTGCTGCCGGTCCAGGATGGCAGCCAGTCCCTCTCGAACGATCTCGTGGTCGTCGACGATGAGGATGCGTACCACCGGCCGCTCGGGGACGTCGCCGTGCATGCCCCAATCTTGCGGGGTCGTCAAGCGCCGCGCCAGTGAATCTGTCGAAGCCTGTCGAATCGCCTCCCGCGTCGTAGGCTCACGGCGCAGTTGCAGCTCAGGGAATGGGACATGGTCGATCGTGCACAGCTGGGTCGGGCGGTTGACGGTCACGCCGGGCTGCGCAGGGGCTACCGGTCGTTCGTCTCGCCGGGGACGCGACGTGCGTCCATGCCGGAATCGCGACCCCGATGGCACCGTGGATCCACGGATGGCCGCCTGCCATCCGCCCTCGGAGAACACATGGAAACCACCGCACCCGTCGCGTCCCTGACCGTGCTCGGCATCCTGCTTGCCGTCCTCGGCCTGTTTGTGGCCGGCAACATCGTGATCGTCGTGATCGGGTTGCTCTCGATCTTTGGCGCCGGTCTGCTCCAGGCCGTCGCCCGGCGCGCCTGACCAACCTG
>JBBEBJ010000075.1:0-1012 GCA_040882425.1 Chloroflexota bacterium
CGGTGGCTTCGCACGAGCTCGGCATATGCCGACTCGGAGCCTTCCCTGCACCGTCGAACGAGCTCGCGCTCGTCCCTGACTTCTCTCACCAGTCCTCCGAACGGTCCGCAAGCCGCGAGCTGCGCACCCGGCCGCAGTCTGACACAAGGTGCCAGCGCTGACCACCCGAACGAACGTCCCGGTGAGGGACGAGTGAGCGAGCGGTACGTTGCGGGTGAGCGTCAGGGTACGACTGGAGCGTGGGCCCGATCGATGAAGATCGTCTGAGGATGACGCCGGAAGGGTGGCGCAGGTTCCTCCGCCGGTTCTTCCCCTGAACGTCCGTCATGCGTGTGCGGCTGGCGATCGTTGGTGAGTCCCAGGTAAGGGTCCTGGGCCATGCTCGCCTCGTGTACGACTCCCAGGTTGGCCTCGTGTTCCGGGCAGTCCGAGTTCACCTGCGCCTTCGTCAAGACGACATCTCGCAGCGTGCGGGCGTCCCCCAGTCGGTCGTCTCGAGGATCGAGCGAGGCCACCTGGCGACGCTGCGTCTGGGTCAGGTGCAGGCGGTGGCCGCAGTGCTGGAGATCCGCATCGATCTGGTTCCCTCGTGGCGGGGCGGAGACCTGCCGCGTCTCGTGAACGCTCGGCACTCGGCGCTGCATGAGTGCCTCGCGGATCGGCTCGGCCGCGCGCCGGGCTGGGAGTCAGCCGCCGAGGTCTCGTACTCGATTTGGGGCGAGCGAGGGGTCATCGACCGGCTCGCGTTCCACCCCGGCCGGGGCATGCTGGCCGTCTTCGAGATCAAGGCCGACCTGTCAGATCCGGCCGGTCTCGTCGGCCAGGTGGATCGGTATCGGCGGCTTGCGCCAGAGATCGCGCGGGGCCGCTGGGACAGCGCGACGGTCAGCTGCTGGGCCGTTGTCGCCGACACGGACACCAATCGGCGGCGACTCGCGGCGCATCGCGAGCTCCTGCGGGGTGCATTCCCGGCCGATGGGCGAGGCCTCGGAGAGTGGCTGCGCGACCCGGC
>JBBEBJ010000076.1:0-1001 GCA_040882425.1 Chloroflexota bacterium
GCCTAGCCCGCGCTCGCTGGCGTGGGCGAGCTCGAGCGGCGAAGCGGCCTCGGCTGGCGAGGGCACGACCTCCGGAGCCGGATCCGAACCATAGACGTCTTGAGGACGTCTAGACCGCCATTTCGACGCCCGCCGCGCGCGCGTCCTCGGCTACGACCTCGAGCGCCTCGTCGGATGTGGCCGTGGCGCGATCGATGCCCATCACCCGGCTGACGCCCAGCTCGCGGTAGGCGGCCAGCAGGTCCACGCGGGAGGCGCCGGTGATCCCGAACGTGTCGCTCCAGATGTGGACCGAGACGGTCAGCGTCGCCGGATCCCGCCCGATCTCCTCGCACCGGCTGCGAATGACCGGCAGCGCCTCGGCGACCTCGGCCGGCGACATGCCGTCGACGTTGAGCTCATCCGCGTACTTCGCTGCCAGGCGCCACGTCACGTTCGGCCCGTTGCCGCCGACCATGATCGGCGTGCGCGGCCGCTGGATCGGCTTCGGGACGTTCCGGGCGTTCTCGACCTGGGCGTACCGGCCGGTGAACGAGGCGTGCTGGTGCTTGTCGCCCGCGAGCATCGCCGCGATGACCCCGAGGTCGTCACCCAGCCGGGCGAGCCGCTCCTTCGTCTCGGGGAAGCCATACCCGTAAGCCAGCCATTCGTCGCGCTTCCAGCCGGCACCGATCCCCAGGTCCATCCGCCCGCCGCTGATCGAGTCCATCGTCGAGATCATCTTGGCCGTCAGCGCCGGATTCCGGAACGCCGTGCAGATCACGATGTGTCCGAGCCGGACGCGGCTGGTCAGAGCCGCCAGCGCCGACAGCGACGTGAACGACTCGAACGTGATCTCATCCGTCGGCTCGGGGACCGTGTGGAAGTGATCAAACAGCCAGATCGACTCGAACCCGAGCCGATCCGCCTGGGTCGCGACCGCGGTCGTCCGGCGCCACGCGTCGAGCGGATCCCACCCGTCGTAGTCGCCGATCCAGCCCTGGGGAACGATGGCCCCGATC
>JBBEBJ010000077.1:0-5348 GCA_040882425.1 Chloroflexota bacterium
CCGAGCCGGCGCGACCTTCAGGACGCTGAGCGCCCAATCGGCGTCGGCTCGCAGCCGCTCGTCCATCCGCCGACGGGCCGAGCGGAGCACCGACTGGGCTGCCTCGCGCTCACCCTCGAGCCCGACGCGGGCGATCACCCGGATGGCGAAGGCGGCCAGCGCCGGGTCCTTGAGCCAGGGCGTCACCGCCTCGATGGCCGCGGCACCATGGGCCGCGATCGGGTCACGCAGATCGATCCGGTTCGCCGGATCGGCGCCTTCGGCGCGGGCGAGCAGGGTCGCGAGCGCGGCGTTGGCCTTGGTCATTGGGTACTCCAGTCGCGCGCGTGCGGCGCGTGTTCACCGCAAGGATACCAAATCTGCACGTCTTCGAAGATTCGGTCGTTCTAAGACTTGCCCAATCGACATCGTGCGCTTAGGCTGTGCCGCCATGCCAGCCCGACCGCCCCGTCCCGTCGAGCCCGAACGCCTCCGTCAGTTCAAGGCGGAGTTCTTCAAGGCGCTCGCGCACCCGGTCAGGATCGCGATCCTGGAGCACCTGCGGAACGGGCCGCTCAGTGTCGGCGAGATCCAGGCGTTGACCGGTGTGGCGGGCTCGTCCGTGTCGCAGCAGCTTGCCGTTCTCCGCGGCCGCGGGATCGTCGCGCCGGAGCGCTCGGGGACGACCGTTCGCTACCATGCGGCGGATCCTCAGATCTACCTGCTGCTCGACGCGGCTCGGGGGATCTTCTACGGGCACCTCAGCGACAGCGCGGAGCTGCTTCGCCTCGTCGAGGCCGAACTGGTGGCCGCGGGCAACTGATCCGCGCCGTGGCGCGCGGACGCAGTCGTTCGTCTGGGACTCGTGACCCGCTCGGCCACCGATCTCCTCGTTGCCATCCGAGGCGTGGTCGACCGCCTGGTGCCGCGCGGCGCGCTCGTCCTGTCGGTGCTGTCGCTCGGCTATTTCGCGATGGGCATCGTGCGCAACCGGGTCTTTGCCAACACGTTCGGGGCGGGCAGCGAGCTGGACGCCTATTACGCGGCCTTCCGGATCCCCGAGATCGCGCTCGACGTGCTGGTGGCGGCCGGGCTGACCGCACCGTTCGTCCCGATCTACACCAGCCTGCTCCACGACGACGAGTCCGCGGCGAACCAGTTCGGGCGAACGGTGCTGACCGGCGCGATCGGCGTGATGACGCTGGCCAGCTCGGTGATCTTCCTGCTCGCGCCGTGGATCGGCGATCGGCTCGAGGGGTTCGATCCAGCCACCCGGGCGCTGTACGTGGACCTGCTCCGGATCAACTGCCTCGCCCAGGTCCTCTTCGCGGCGTCCTTCGCGATTGGCGAGATCCTGGTGGCCCATCGCCGGTTCGCGTACTACGCGCTCGCTCCGATCATGTACACCGGCGGGATCGTGGTCGGGACGATCCTCTTCGCCGATCGGTTCGGGATCGCCGCGACGGCGTGGGGCGCCGTTGGTGGCGCCGGTGCGCACCTGGCCGTACGGACCGTGGGCTCGCTGCAGACGAGCTTCCGGATCCGGCCGGCCTTCGAGGTTCGTTCGGCGGCATTCCGCGAGTTCATCCGCCTGATGCTGCCGCGGATGGTCAGCCACCCGATCGAACTGCTGATGTTGACCTGGTTCACGATCCTCGCCACCCAGCTCGGACCTGGCAGCGTGACATCGTTCAACTTCGCATCCGACTACCAGGTCGTGCCCATCCTGTTGATCGGTGCGCCGTTCTCGCTGGCCATCTTTCCGACCCTGTCCGCGGCGTATGCCGACGGCGACAGCCGGACGTTCCGATCGGTGCTTGGGCGAAACCTCGTGGTGATCGCCGTTCTCACGACCTTGGCCGCGGCCGCGCTGTTCGTCCTGTCCGGGGTGGTGGTGGACCTGCTGCTCGGCGGCGGGCGGTTCGGCCCCGACGACGTGACGAGGACGGCGGCGGTCGTGGCCGCCTTCGCGCTGTCGATCCCCTTCGACGCCCTGGCCTATCCCCTGTCGCGCGGCCTCTACGCCACCCACGACACGATCCGTCAGGCCGCGTCGTCGTTCGTGGCCCTCGGTGTCGTGGTCGTCCTCTCCTCCGCCCTCGTCGGTCCGCTCGGGATCCTCGCCATTCCGCTCGGGTATGCCGCCGGGATGGCCGCCAAGGATCTCCTGCTCGCCTTCTTCCTCGTGCGGCGGCTGGCCGCGGTTCGCGCGTTTGAGGTCAACCGGCCGGGCTGACGACCAGGGTCGGGACGACCGAGATGAACAGGCCGTCACGATCCGGGTACAACCCTTCGGGCCGCTTCCAGCGCAGGTAGTTGCGTTCCATCTCGGCGGCATCCTGGAACGTGCCGGGCGGGTCCGACGGTCCCCAGATGCTCGAGACCCACGGGTACCAGGGGTCCAGCACGTAGCCCCCCTCGACGGTGGCGTCAGGGAACAGGCGCGGATCGGCGTCGGCCCGGTAGCCGGTCATGACCCATGTGTGGGCGCCGCGCCAGGCGAGCAGGATGACCGGCGAACCGGTCGCGTCGATCGCGACCGCGGCATCCCGCAGGGCGTCCTGCCGGGTCTCGTAGCCACGCACCTCGTAGCCGGTCGCGCCGTACGCCTCGAGCGCGAGCACCATCGCCGACGGTCCCCACTTGCCGTTGTGGCTGTCGCCGTAGCTCTCCCACTCGCGGACCCGGCCCTGCAGCTCGCTCTGGAACGCATCCGAGGTGTCCGCGAGCCCGAGCACGGCGAGCGTCATCTGGACGCCTGCCGGCGCACACCAGGTGTCCTTGAGCTCGTGGGCGAAGACCGCGTCATGCTCGTCGACGATGTCGACGTCCACCGGCACGCGCGCCGGCGTGGGCGTCGGCGTGGGGGTCGCGATCGGCGTCGCGACGGGCGCCGCACCCGACGGCGGCGGCTTTGGTGTCGGTGTTGCCGTCGGGGCCGGCGTGACCGGTGGCGACGTGACCAGGACCGTTTCCTCGGTCGGGCGATCCGGCACCGGACCGGCGATGAATCGATCGATCCGATCCAGGGCCCGCTCGAACAGGTGGCCGGCGCCGAATGCGTCGGTTGAGACGGCGAACGTGCCCCCCGCCACTCCGACGAGGACGGCGAGCAGCGTCAGGCGGCGCAGCGGGAGGCGGCGGCGAGGAGTTCGGCGGAGTGACACGGAAACGGTGGTCCCAGGGCAGCCAGGTTGTCAGTTCACGACGTTCGAGCGTGGCCGGGTGCGACGCCGGCGGGCGCTGCGTCCAGCCTGCCACAGAACGGGAAACCTGCATCGCAGAGCGTGGCGGCACTGTCACGCCGGTCGGGCTCGCCATCCTGGCGTTGTCGTTTGGGTTCCTGCTCCTGCGCCGTCTCGCCACGCCGTCGCGCTGAGGGCTACGGCTCCAGATCGAACGCCCGGACGTGGCGCGGTCGAAAGACCGCGATCGGGCGGCGGTCGAACGTGGCGATCCGGTGCACCCCCAGCCGCTCGGCGGACGCGACCATCAGCGCGTCCGTCAGGCGAGGCCGGTGCTCGGCCGCGATTTCGAGGAGCTGTGCGGCGCGGGCCAGGTCCGCGTCGGTCGGGGCCACCAGCCGGATCGCGCCGCTCGTGATCGACTGCACCACGGCGAGCGCGGCGGCGGCGCCCAGCTCACGCTGGAGGAGCGCATCGAGATCGCCCAGGGCCAGCACCCCGAGCAGGAGCGGTTCGTCCGCGCGCCCGAACCAGGCGACGGCGGCCGCATGGTTGAGGTCCGCGCGATCGGCGGCGGCGAGGACGACACTCGAGTCGAGGAAGATCGCCACCGGCGCTCAACGTGACCCGCTCGACCGCCGACCCGCTTCGCGTCGCATGATCGACCGCCCGTCGAGCGAGAGGCGGCCGTGGCCGCTCTCGCCGATGGCCAGAAACGGTAGCTCCGGCACCGCTTCGTGCTCAGCCAGGTAGGCCTCGAGCGCGGCCGCAATGACCGCGGTCTTCGTCGTCCGTGCGCGGATGGCGTACCGCTCGAGCCGCTCCATCAGGTCCGCGTCGGCGAGCACCGTCGTCCGTCGGGTGGGCATATGCCGACATATATGACATGGTAGCCGGCGGGCGTCAACCCGTGCGACCATCCCCGTCATCGTCACCGTCCCCAGCCTGGAGGTCTCCGTGGATCGCTTCGAGCCGAACCTGCGCATCCCCGGTCCGACGGCACTGCCCCCAACCGTTCGCGAGGCCGGCGGCCGCCAGATGATCAACCACCGCGGCCCCGAGTTCGCGGCCATGCTCGATCGGATCCTGACCGGTATGCGGCCGTATTTCGGCACCTCGAGCGACATCGCGATCATCACGACCGCGGGGACCGGCGGGCTCGAAGCGGCGGTTGTCAACACCCTTTCGCCCGGGGATCGCGTCCTGGGCGTCTCGATCGGGTCGTTTGGCGACCGGTTCGCCAAGATCGCCCGGACGTACGGCGCCGACGTCACGAAGCTGGACGTCGAATGGGGCCAGGCGGCGGACCCCACGGTGTTGCGCGAAGCCCTGCAGCGGGAGCCGGGCTACCGGGCCGTCCTGCTCACCCACAACGAGACGTCGACGGGCGTGATGAACCCGATCCCGGAGCTCGCCGCGGTCGTCCGCGACGTGGCGCCCGAGACGCTCGTCCTCGTGGATGCCGTCTCCTCACTCGGCGCGGTCCCGTTCCAGATGGACGCCTGGGGTGTCGACGTCGTCGTGACCGGTTCGCAGAAGGCCTGGATGTCCGCTCCCGGGCTGGCCATGATCGCGGCCTCGCCCCGGGCCTGGGCGGCCATGGAAACGGCGACGATGCCGCGGGTCTATCTCGACCTGCGCGCCCATCGTGATAGCCACGCTGCGGGCCAGACCCCGTGGACGCCCGCCATCGCGGTGCTCTACGAGGTCGACGAGGGGATCCGTCTCATGACCGCCGACGGCGCCGCCACGGTGTTCGCGCGCCACGAGGCCTGCGCCGCGGCCGCGCGAGCTGGACTGGTGGCGCTCGGGTTCGAGCTCCTCGCCGACCAGCGCCACGCGTCGCGGACGGTGACGGCCGCCATCGTGCCCGATGACCTCGACTGGAAGACCTTCAACACCGAGCTGAAGCGACGCGGGCTGGTCCTGGCCGGCGGCCAGGGCAAACTCGCCGGGAAGATCTTCAGGCTCGGCCACCTCGGTTCGGTCACGCTCGAGGAGATCCTCGGCGCGATGAGCACGCTCGAGATCGTCTCGATCGAGGCCGGGCGCGTCGTCCGGCCCGGGTCCGCGGTCGCGGCGGCCCAG
Organism: Chloroflexota bacterium; assembly: GCA_040882425.1. Lineage (GTDB taxonomy): Bacteria > Chloroflexota > Limnocylindria > Limnocylindrales > CSP1-4 > SPCO01. The sequence goes on from JBBEBJ010000077.1 coordinate 5,253, forward strand.
ATCGCCGCGCTCGAGTCGTTCGGAGTCGCCACGCCGGCCGTCGCCACGCCGGCCGCCGCCGGGGTGGGGGCCCCCCGGGGGGGGGGCGCCCGCGGG
>JBBEBJ010000078.1:0-5223 GCA_040882425.1 Chloroflexota bacterium
CGTCGTGACACGCTAGGTGACACGCGGCCCGGCGAAGGTTCGGGCCATGGAAGCCGCCACGCACGCACCGCTCACCGTCGTCCACGCCGATCCCGAGGCGGTCCCACCGACCCGGGTTCGTCTCGAGGGCGACCGGATCGTGGTCGAGCGACTCGTTGTCCGCGACCCGTCGCTTGCGAGGTTCATCGCGGAGCGCTCCGCCGCCGACCGCGTCGACCTCGTCGAACGGGCCGTCCGGATCGGCCTGCTCGCGCTCCAGGATGCCGGCGTGACGGTGAACGTCGATGTTGTGCGCGCCGAGTTCGAGAAGCTCGTCCGTCAGGCCGAGACCGTCAACGAGAAGGCCGCCCAGACGCTCGAACAGACGCTCCGCACCAACTTCGCCGACGGCGATGGCCGCCTGCCCAGGACGCTCGAGAAGTTCCTCGGCGACCGCGGCGCGCTGCGGGCGATGGTCGAGGAGTTGTTCGACGAATCGAAGCGCGATAGCGCCATCGGCCGGATCGGCCGGATGCTCGAGCGCTATTTCGACGGCGACGCCTCCAAGCTCGCCCTGCTGCTCGACCCCACCCGGCTCAACTCCCCGATGCACCAATTCCGCCAGGAGATCGCGGCCGGGTTCAAGGGACTCGAGGAACGGCTCGTCGCGATCGAGGCGGCGGCCGCCGCCCGCGGCGCGGAGCGGGCCCATTCCGCCGCCAAGGGCGGCGATTTCGAGGACCTGCTCGAGGGCATGCTGGCCGACCTGGCTCGTGGTGCCGGCGACCTCCTTGATCGGACGGCGACCGAGGCAGGCACGCTCCTCAAGTCCAAGAAGGGCGACTTCGTCCTGACAGTGGACGCTCGGGTGGCGCGCGGGAGTGATCTGCGCGTGGTCATCGAGGCGAAGGATCGTCCGATGTCCATGCGCGCCATTCGCGAGGAGTTACGTGAAGCCAGGGAGAACCGCGGAGCCGCCGTGGCCGTGGTCGTGTTCACGCCGGCCCATGCCCCGAGCGGCGTCGCGCCATTCGCGCTCGTCGGTGAAGACGTCTACTGCGTCATCGATCCCGAAGCGCCCGAACCGGCCAACCTCGAAGCCGCCATCCGCCTCGCCCGCTTGCTCGCCCTGGCCTCCCTCGTCGAACACGAGGTGGAGGTTGACGCCGCCGCCATCGGCGCTGCGCTCAACGCCATTCGCGAGCAGCTCGACGTGGTCCGCGGCCTCAAGGCGCAGCTGACGTCAATCTCGAACGCGACCAGGGCCGTCTGGTCGGGTCTGGACCAGATGCGCTCCAACATCCTGGCCCGCGTGACGGAGGCGGAGGCCGAGATCCGTCCGTAGCGCCCGGCAGTGCCTTCGTAACGCCCGCGTCATGCGAGGCCGGTGCCGCGCGATCGATGCGCTTGCGTCCGTGCGTTATCGTGACCGTCCGACGGCTCGGGGCCGGGTACCCCGACGGGTCGTCGCAGCACCACGAGGAAGCCATGGCGCGTGCGATGTGGAAGGGGGCCATCCAGTTTGGGCTGGTCACCATTCCGATCAAGCTCTACCTCGCGACCGAGTCCAAGGGCATCAGCTTCAACATGCTCCACAAGGACGACCTGTCGCGCATCCAGATGAAGATCTTCTGCCCCGTCGAGGACGAGGTCATCTCGCGCTCGGACACGGTCAAGGGTTACGAGTACGCACCCGGCGAGTACGTCGTCGTGACGGACGAGGATCTCGAGAACGTCCCGCTCAAGACCGTGCGATCGATCGAGATCGAGCAGTTCACCAGGGCCGAGCGTGACGACGCCGCGGTCCGCTTCGTCAAGAGCGCCTACTACCTCGAACCGGACAAGGTGGGGCGCAAGGCGTTCCACCTGCTCAGGACCGTCCTCGAGGAGGAGGGCCTGACCGCGATCTGCAAGGTCGTGATCAAGGACCGCGAGGCGCTTGCCGCGCTCGACCCCTTTGGCGAGACGATGCTCATGACCACGCTCCACTGGCCGGACGAGATCCGCTCGACCGACGAGCTCGACCTGGGCGACGAGAAGTACGAGTTCAAGCCGGCGGAGCTCGCGATGGCCAACCAGCTCGTGTCGGCGATGACCAGCGAGTTCGACCCGTCGCGCTACAAGGACGAGTATCGCGAAGCGCTCGAAGGGGTCATCGAGGCCAAGGTGGAGGGCAAGGAGACCGTCGCGGTCGAGGCACCCGAGGAGAGCGGCAAGCTGATCGACCTGATGGCGGCGCTCGAGGCATCGGTCAGTGCGGCCAAGGCCGCGCGCGAGGCGGGCGACACGAAGCCGGTCTCGGTGACCGAGGCGAAGGCCGCCAAGGAGGCGAAGGCCGCCGAAGCCAGGACCACGCGTCGCAAGGCTGCCAGCAGCGACGAGGACGAGGCACCGGCCAAGCCGGCCCGGAAGCGCAAGACGGCCTGACCGGCGGTCGGCCAGGCGAAGCGCCGAGGGTGTCGCCAGCCGCGGGACCGTACGGCACACTCCGTAGATGCCGCTCGAGGAATATCGGCGCAAGCGCGACTTCGCCAGGACACCCGAACCGGCCCCATCGGCGCCCGGCGTGGGGACCGGATCCCGTGGTGGGCGCTTCATCGTGCAACGTCACCGGGCAACCCGCCTGCATTACGACTTCCGGCTCGAGGTCGAGGGGGTGCTGGTTTCGTGGGCCGTCCCCAGGGGCCCGACCCTCGACCCGTCCCAGCGTCGGATGGCCGTCCACGTCGAGGACCACCCGATCGAGTACTTCGATTTCGAAGGCGTGATCCCGGCCCGGCAATACGGGGCCGGCGACGTCATCGTCTGGGATTGGGGCACCTGGGAGGGCGAGGAGCTCAAGGTCGACGCCGCGACGTCGATCGAGGCCGGCGAGCTCAAGTTCTCGCTCAATGGCGAGAAGTTGAAGGGCCGCTTCACGATCGTCCGAACGGGCGGCCGGCGGAGGAAGGGCGACGACCCGTCGGCTCGCGCATTCGAGGACGATGCCGGCGATCAGTGGCTCCTGATCCACAAGCGGGACGAGCATGCCGTGCCCGGCTGGGATGCCGAGGCCCATCCGCAGAGCGTCAAGACGGGTCGCACCAACGACGACGTCAAGGCGGACCGCGATGCCTTGTGGATCGGCCAGGCGCCGGCCGCGACCGCCGAGATCGACCTCGGCGAAGCCGTCGAGGCACCGATGCCGGCCAATATCGAGCCGATGCTCGCGACCCTGGCCTCGAAGCCCTTCAGCGACCCGGACTGGCTCTACGAGATCAAGTGGGACGGCTTCCGCGTCCAGGCCGTCGTCGCCGACCGAAAGGTCCGGATCTGGACCCGGAACCTCAAGGACGCGGCGACGTATTTCCCGCGCCTGCTGACGCCCGCGACCTGGATCGAGGCACGGGAGGCGATCGTCGACGGCGAGGTCGTTGCCCTCGACGAGGCGGGCCGACCGGACTTCGGGCTGCTCCAGGAGCGGCTCGGCGACGCGGCATCGCCGGGACTCGTCTACCAGGCCTTTGACCTCCTCTACCTCGACGGACGCTCGTTGCTCAACGTCCCGCTCGAGGACCGCAAACGACTGCTCCAGAGCGTGCTCCGACCGCATCCGCGCGTCCGCTTCGCGGCCCACGTCGTCGGGGAGGGGCTGGTGTTCCACGAGGCCGCGGCCGCGCAGAGCCTGGAGGGCATCATCGCCAAGCTCCGACGTTCCCGCTACGAGCCCGGTCGCCGGACCTCGGCCTGGCTGAAGCTCAAGATCCGTCCCGAGCAGGAGCTGGTGGTCGGTGGCTGGACCCCTGGGGAGGGTAATGCCCGCGATCTCGGGGCGGTCGCCGTTGGGGTCTACGAGGACGGTCGACTCCGCTTCAGCGGCAAGGTCGGCTCCGGGTTCGATGGCCGGACGAGGAAGCTGATCCGTGAGCGACTCGCCTCGCTGGAGATCGACGACGCGCCGTTCGACCCGCCACCGCCGCGCGACTATCGAGGCCGCTGGGGCGGCGAACTGCGGGACGTTCGCTGGGTTCGCCCGGAGCTCGTGATCCGGGCCCAGGTGGGCGGGTGGTCGCGCGACGGCATCGTCCGCCAGGCGGCGTTCAAGGGGATCGAGGAAGGCCGCGATCCCACCACGATCCGCCGGGAACGCCCGGTCGCGACGGCCCAGGCGGTGCGTTTCGCCGAAGCCGCCGAACCGGCCGAGCCACTGGCAGACGCCGAGCCGCCGCGACGGACCGCAACAGGGGGTACCTCCACCATGCCGACGCGGAAGCACGATGGCCATGCGATGGCCGCGACAGAGGCCGAACTCGAGGCCCTCGAAGCCATGGGCAAGGAAGGGGTCTGGCGGCTGGGCGGCCACGACCTCAAGCTGACCAACCTCGACAAGCCGCTGTTCGACGGCGACCCACCCATCACCAAGCGCGAGCTGATCGGCTACTTCTCCCGGATCGCGCCGACGATGCTGCCGCACCTGGCGGATCGGCCGCTCAACCTCCAGCGCTTCCCCAACGGCGCGGGCGCCCCGGGATTCTGGCAGAAGGACATCCCCACGACCGCGCCGACGTGGCTGCGTCGGTGGCACGAGACGGGCGTCGACGGCCGCCAGGACCGAGATGCCAACGATCACCTGGTCGCGGACCGCGCGGCGGCCCTCGCCTGGCTCGGCAACCAGGCCAGCTTCGAGATCCACGCCTGGACCGGGCGGCTGCCCGAACCGTGGCAGCCGACGTTCGCCCTGATCGACATCGACCCGGGCGACCGGACCACCTGGGAGGAAACCGTCACCCTCGCGCGCCTCTTCCGGACGGCGCTCGAGCACCTCTCGGTCAGGGGGTACCCGAAAACGACCGGCAAGCGCGGCATCCAGGTGTGGATCCCGATCGTGCCGAAGTACAGCTTCGCCGACACCAGCAACTGGGTCGAACGCGTGTCGCGCGCCGTTGGGGCGATGGTGCCCGAGCTCGTCTCGTGGGAGTGGTCGAAGGGCGCGCGCAAGGGCCGCGCGCGGCTCGATTACACGCAGAACGCCTCGATCAAGACGCTTGTTGCGCCGTACGCGGTTCGGCCGGCGCCTGGAGCGCCGGTCTCCGCGCCGATCGCATGGGACGAGCTTGACGATCCGGACCTGCGGCCCGATCGCTGGACGATCCGCAACGTCATCGACCGCGTCGCCGAACGCGGGGATCTCTTCGCCCAGGCCCAGACCGACGCACAGGAGCTGCCCACGGTCTGACGCGGGGTGGCACCATGGGCGGCGATGAC
>JBBEBJ010000079.1:0-5152 GCA_040882425.1 Chloroflexota bacterium
GCCCTCGGGAGCGCGGGTCCGGTCGAACTGGCTGGTCTGGGTGAGCAGGACGAACGGGCGGTCGGGCTCGCGGCCCCTCGCGATCAGGCCCTCCGAACGGGCGATCTCCTCGAGCGCGCCCCCCAGGTGCACCGTCCCGGCCTCGGCCAGCTCCGACGCCGTCCAGGGGATCGAGCCCTCGATGGCCACGTCGAGCTTGAAGACGGCGGCGCCGTGCCGGAAGCGCTCGAGCCGAGCCCGGTACCCGGCGGGGAGCCGATCGCCGGCGATGGCGGCGAGGTGTCGCGGTGCCGTGTCGAAGACGGCGACGCGGTGTTCAGGCAGGTCGTCATAGGCGTCAATCGACTGTTCCACGACGATCCTTCCTCCGAGGTCTCGGAGCTCGGCGGCAAGGAGCTCGGGAACGCGATCCGCCCCACCCTCGGGAAACGGCCAGCCGTCCGCATGCGCGGCAGCGAGGAGCACGACTCCGGCGGCGGCGCTGACCGGCTCCGTCAGGCCGATGATCGAGTGTGCCATGACCCCCGCCAGCAACGCCCGGGCCCGGTCACCGCGGAAACGTCGGGTGATGTTCGTCGCCGATCGGATGCCCACCAGTCCAAACCGGGCCAGGTGCACCGCTCGAGCCGGCGACATTGGGACATGGAACGGCGCGAGCAGGTCCGGGAGCAGGGTCTCCCAGTGATCCACGAGCGGGTCGAACAGGCGGCGGTACGCCTCCGCATCGGCAGGGTCGCCCAGCCCGGCCGCGGTCCGCTCCACTCCGCCCCGAACCATGACCGCGGAACCGTCGTCGAGCGGATGACCCAGGGCCACGGGCGCATCGATCCAGCGAAGCCCCCGCGCTTCGAGGTTGACGCCGGCGAAGAACGGCGAGGTCCGGCCAAACGTGTGGATCGAACTGCAGACGTCATGGATGAACCCGGGCAGGGTCAGCTCGGCCGAGCGAGAACCGCCGCCCACGGTCGCCGCGGACTCGTAGAGCGCCACGGTGTGCCCAGCCCGGGCGATCTCGATCGCCGCTGCGAGACCGTTCGGCCCACCGCCGACGACGACCGCATCGAACGCCTGCGACCGGTCGACCGTCATGACGATATCGCCTGGCGACGTTGGTCCAGGTGGACCGGCGGCAGGTAGTCGGACTCGAACTCGCGAACCCACCACGCACCGGTCTCGCGCCGTTCGCGCCAGGTCGTGAACCGGTAGCGGAAGAACCGGGCCCGGACGAACCGCGGCGGCGCATCGGGAAAGGGGTTCCGGCGAAGCAGGTGAAGCGTCGGCCGGTCACCCTCCAGCAGGCGCGTGACGAACCGGGCGAACCAATCGCCACCGTAGCGCGGCGACAGCGGAATGAACCAGAGCAGCCAGTCGAGCCGGAGGTGGTACGGCGCGAATTGCGGAGGCAGCCGCGCTGGATCGTCCGGCTTGCCCTTGAAGCCGTACTCGAGCCAGGTGACGTCCGGTCGCGGTTCGACCGCGTCCGTTCCCTCGATGACCAGCTCGATCCGGTCACGACTGACGCTGCCGAACGCCCCATACGTGTTCACCAGCCTGAACGGGTTGAAGGACGCGTTCATCGCCTGGCGAGGGCTGGCCATGTTCCGGATCGGCCACCAGCTCAGGATCAGGATCAGGAGGATGACGACCACCACTGCGATGTTGAACCAGATCGGCGCGGCTTGGTAAGCGGAGCCTGACACGGTCGCGAACGGGTCGGCCACGGCCGCGACGATGGCCAGCATGGTGACCCAGTTCAGCCAGGCGTAGTTGCCGCTGACCACCAGGTAGAGCTGCGTGGCGATCATCAGGATCGCGGCGATGGACGCGAGGGGCTGTGGCAGGAACAGACCGAACGGGAGCACCAGCTGCGCGACGAAGTTGCCGAGGACCTCCAGCCGGTGAAGCGGTCGCGGGAGACGATGGAAGAACCACGACAGCGGGTTGGGCATCGGCTGCGTCTCGTGGTGGAAATCCATGCACGTCAGGTCGCGCCAGCAACGATCGCCGCGCAGCTTGATCAGGCCGGCCCCGAACTCGACGCGGAACGCCAGCCAGCGAAACGCCAGAAGCACGAGCCATGGTGGAGCGATGTCGTCATTGCCGAGGAAGATGGCCAGGAAGCCGGCTTCGAGCAGGAGCGATTCCCAGCCAAAGCTGTAGAACGTCCCCCCGATGTTCGAGATCGACTGGTAGAGCACCCAGAGGACGAACCAGGCCGCCATCGTCACCGGCAGCGGCGCCCCCTGCGGGAGCCCGAGGACGAGCAGGCCGGAGATCGCGACGCCGAGCCAGCTGACGACGAGCAGCCGCCGATCCGAGTACCCCCAGTGAAACAGGCTCGGGGCCTCGAGGAAGCGGGCGCGCGCCAGGAACGGCGGCGCGGGCTCCAGCCCTCGCTCCCCGCACAGCGCGGGAAACTGCCGGATCGCGACCACGAACCCGATCAGGTAGACGAGCGCGAGGCCGCGCTCGATGACCAGTCGCGCGGTGGCGTAGTCGGGAGCGGCGAGCTCGGGCATGGCATACCGGCCTGGATGGATCGACCCGGACATCGTCGCACCATGGACGTCGGCATGACTCGCAGCGGGGCCGCGCCGGATTGCACGAGCGCGGCTGTTTGCGCGGCCTGTCTTGCCGGTGCAACGTCGAATTCGTATGCTCGCACGGGACGACCGCGAAGACGATGCCACGAGGTGCGCGAGGTGCGGAAGGCGACCGGCGAGTTCAGGATCACCGGGGGGCACGAGGAGACGTACTCGGATCGCAATCCCGGGCGACTGACCAGGGCCGGCGGGAGGCAGGCGTTCTCCGGCGGCATCGACGGCGTCGGCCGGATCGAGTGGCTCATGTGCTACCGCTCCGATCGCACCGCCGACTTCGTCGGCCTGCAGGAGGTCGACGGGACAGTCGACGGGCGGCGTGGGACGTTCGTCCTGACCTCGGTCGGCTCCCACGACGGCGTCCTCTCCAGGGGGACCTGGACGGTCGTGGCCGGAACAGGCAAGGGGGAGCTGTCCGGAATCGTCGGCAACGGCCGGTGGAAGGCGGGTCCGGGCCCCCAGGCGACCTTCGAGTTGACGTACGAGTTTGCCTGAGCCAGACCGTCGCGGTTGGTTCAGTCGGGCCTGACACCATCGACGATCGGGGCCACCTCGCGAGCGAATCGTTCGGCCCGGGCGACGAGCTCGCCCGGCTCGGTCGAACCGAACCATAACGCGAGGTGCGTGACGCCGAGGTCCGCGAACTTGCGCACCTCGCCCGCCATCGCCTCGGGGGAGCCTCGCATCGCGTAACCCGTCGACGCTGCGTCGACCTCCACCCGCACGCGGGCCGAGAGCCAGGGCATGGGCCGCCCGGCGGCCTCGGCGGCAGACCGGATGGCCGGGACGCGCTCCCCGTACTGGGCGGGACTCGAGACGCTCGAGTGATAGCCGTCGCCCAGTGTCCCGGCGCGCCGCAGGGCGCGCTCGGCGCGACCACCAACGACGATCGGCAGTCCGGCGCCCTGGGCGGGCAGCGGCCCGAACGCAAAGTCCTCCATCGAATGAAATCGGCCAACGAATGGGTCGGTCGAACCGGACCAGAGGTGCCGCCACAGCCGGATCGTCTCGTCGAGGTACGCGCCGCGGACCCCGAACCGCTCCTCCATCGCGAGGTTGGCGAACTCCGTCCGGTTCCAGCCGACGCCGACACCGGCGATGACGCGGCCGCCGGTCAGCGAATCGAGCGATGCGAGCTCCTTGGCCAGGACGACCGCATTTCGCTGGGGCACGACGATGACGCTCGTCGCGAGGCGGAGGGCCGGGTGCCGAGCACCGACCCAGGCGAGGGTCAGGATCGCGTCATAGATGTGGCCATACTCCTGTGCGCTGTCGCGCGGGACCAGGACGTGGTCGGTGGTCCAGACCGTGGGCCAGCCGAGGCGCTCGGCGACCTCGGCGGCCGCGTCGATCCCTTCGGGCGATGCTCCGTCAGGGAAGTTGGGCAGGCAAATCCCGTAGTCCATTGGCGCGATCGTAGCGGGTCGCTTCGGCCAGGGCGGGCCTCGCCCTGGGACGGAGGCACGTCACGGGTTCAGCCCTTGACACCACGTGGCGTGGTATCTATCGTCCGTGCTGTGGACGGTCCCGAGCTCATCAGCCAGCTTACGCGCCTCGGGCTGACCAGTTACGAGGCCCGAGCGTACACCGCGCTCGTCCGGCGCGACTCGTTCAGCGCCGCCCAGGTCGCCCGCCAGGCGGGTCTTCCCCGCCAGCGCATCTACGACGTCCTGGAGACGCTGGTCCAGAAGGGCCTGGCCGCATCGCGACCCGGTCCTCATGCCAAGTACGCGGCAGTCGCACCCGAGCTCGCGATCGAGCGGCTGCTCGGCGCGCGGCGTCGCGAACTGTCCGCGATGGAGCTCGAAGGTGCCGCGATCGTCGAGGAGTTGACGCCCGCGTACCGCAAGGGCCAGACCCACACCGACCCGCTCGAGTACATCGAGGTCCTGCGTGATCGTGGCGCGATCAACGAGCGCTTTGCGGAGATCCAGCGCAGCGTGAAAAGCGAGATCCTCGTCTTCACCAAGCCGCCGTACGCGACGCCACCCCAGGAAAACGTCGAGGGCATCGAGGTCACCCAGACGCACCGGGCGAGGAGCGTCTACGAGGCGTCCGTTTTCGACGACCCGGAGACGATCGAAGGTGTCCGCCGGTTCGTGGAGGCCGGCGAGGATGCCCGGTTCGTGGACCGCCTGCCGCTCAAGCTCGTGATCATCGACGAGCAGATCGTCATGTTCGGGATGGAGGATCCGGTGGCCGACAGCGACGCCCTGACGATCGTCGTGGTCGAGCATCCCTCCCTGGCACAGATCCTCAAGGTCGCGTTCACCACGGTCTGGGAGAACGGTCTCACCTTCGACCAGGCCTTCGACGCCTACGTCACGCGCCGTACCCAGACCGCCTGATCGGCCATGCGTCCCGGCCGCCGCCGCCTCGTCCCGCTGGTCGCGCTCTCCGTGGTCGCGGGCGTCCTGTTGACCGCCGGCCCGGCCAGCCTCGGACCGGACACGTTCGGACCCGCCGGCCATCCGTCTCGACGAGGTCCGCTAGCCTGCTAGCCCGAGCCGCGCACTGGCGCGCCGGGTCAGGATGTTGCACTCGCGGGAGGC
>JBBEBJ010000080.1:0-5128 GCA_040882425.1 Chloroflexota bacterium
CGATCGCGGATGAGATCGCGGACCGTTTCGGGGTCGAGCGCGTAGCGATCGTCCACCGGACCGGCGAGGTGCCGCTGGGCGAGGCGTCGATCGCGGTCGGGGCCGCCGCGCCGCACCGCGATGCGGCCTTCGCGGCCGCGCGCTACGCGATCGACGAGACGAAGGCGCGCGCGCCGATCTGGAAGGCCGAACGGTTCGCCGACGGCCACGTCTGGATCGGCCACCAGGCGCGAACGGGTCCCGCGAGCCCATCCGGCCGGCGCGACCGAGGACCGGATGACGCATAACCGCGTCCCCGGACTCGTACGGGGCGATCCGCGACCGGGTGACCGGGATTTCGCGTAGATCCACGCTCGGTACGCACCACGATGTCCCCGCCGACACGACCAAACGGTCCGTACCAGTGCGGAGCCACGGTTATGCGCCGCCACCGACCGACCAGGGGCCGGGTATCAGCATCCCATTCGTGAATCGCAGCTAGCGGGAGGTCGCGCGGGCCATACTGTCGAGGTGTCCTCGCCGCCGGTAGCTCGCGCACGCCCTCGAGACCTCGGTGTCGTCATCGGGCGCCTGCCGCCCGGGCCCACCGATTCAATCGTCGACGTCCCCAACGTCCGGGTTGGGCACCAGACCGTCTGGCGCGACGAGTCGGCGCCCCCGGCAGGACGCGGCGTCGCGCGCACGGGTGTGACGGCGATCGTGCCGTTCAATGTCGGGGAGCTGTTCAGCTCCCGCGTGCCGGCCGGGGCGGCCGTGCTTAACGGAGCCGGCGAGGCGATCGGGATCACCAGCATCGGGGAGTGGGGGACCCTCGAGTCCCCGATCTTCCTGACCAGCTCGATGGCGATCGGGCGGGTCTACGACGCCGCGGTCGCCACGCTCGTGGATCTCGACGACCGCGTCGGGATCGACGACGCGCTGATGCCCGTCGTGGCGGAGTGCGACGACGGCTGGCTCAACACCTCGCGCCGCGTCCAGGTCGATGAGGGCGACGTTCGGGCGGCTCTGGCCGCCGCCACGGGCCCCGATGCCGGCCCGACCGTCGGCGGGGCCGTCGGTGCGGGGACCGGGATGATCTGCTACGAGCTGAAGGGCGGCATCGGGACCGCCTCACGCCAGGTCGAGCCGATCGACCGACGTGCCTCGTGGGCCGCGCCCGAGCGACGTCGTGCCAGCCCAACTGGTCCGACCTACACGGTCGGCGTGCTCGCGCTGACCAACTTCGGCCGCATCGAGCGCCTGACGGTCGACGGCGTCCGCGTGGGCGAGACCCTCGTCGCCGATGGGTGGCCCGACGCCGGTGCTCGGCGCGACCGCGAGCGAGGAAGCTGTATCGTCGTGGTCGCCACGGACGCCCCGCTGCTTGGTCCGGGCCTGGAGCGGCTGGCGCGGCGGGCCGGTCTTGGCCTCGCCCGGACCGGATCGGTCGCGGGGCACGGTTCCGGCGACATCTTCCTCGCCTTCTCGACTGGAATCCGTATCCCGCGGGGAAGCTCGGGTGCGCTGTGGACCGTCGAGCTCGTCGACGACGAGTACCTCGATCCGTTCTTTGGCGCGGTCGTCGATGCCACCGAGGCGGCGGTCATTGATTCGCTCTTCCGCGCCGACACGGTGGAGGGGCGCGACGGTCATGTCGCCCCGGGCCTTCCGGTCCAGCGGACGCTCGAGCTGCTGGCCGCGGCAGGTCGGCTGGCGTCGTGAGCGATGCCTGGGGTCCGCTCGACCGCCTCCTGGCCGAGGCCGAGGCCCTCGCCGGGGCGTGGGGCGCGCGAGCTCGCCGCTCGACCACGATCGGACAGGAGCGCGCGATCCTGCGCCTGTTCGGTGTTTCCGGCCTCGATACCGGTGGACGGCCGCTGGCGGGGACCACGGTTGACCGCTGGCTGGCCGGGGACAGCCTGGGCCTGGGTGCGGGCATCACCTTGCCGTTTGCCATGGCGTTGCTCGAGTACGACCTCGAGCCGCAGCAGCTCGCCCTCGACGTCGCGTCCGGGAACGTGGATCTCGCCCTCGAGGCCGCCCTGTTGGGCGAACCGGATCGGCGAGCCGTTGCGGAAGCGGAGGCAAGCCGGCTTGCCGCCGCCGCGATCGAGCGGATCGATGCGGAACGGACGGTCCGTCACGAGACAATCGCGATGCTCGGCGAGGCTGCGCGGCCCTGGCTCGGGGCGACGCTCCATCAGGCGGACGAGGACGCGGCGCTCGAGGAAGCGGCCGCTCTCATCGAGGCCGGGATCGACCTGATCCGGATCGAGGTCCCGATCGGACGCGAGCTCGCGGCCCGGCTGACCGCCGCCGGCCACGACGTCCCGGAGTGGCGCCCGCGAGAGGGCGCCCGGGGTGCGCCCGGTCGCGAGCTCGCGGACCCCGCGCCAATCGGCAGTCAGCGGGCCTTGGCGATGCTCCGGCTGGCCGTCGACCGCGCGGCCGCCGAGCGGGGCAGCTACGTGCGGATCGCCACCGTGGTGCCGGCGCTCGGGGCACCCGAGGGCGCGGTGGTGGCGGGGTTCGAGCGGATCGACCTGATCGGCTCCGATGCCATCGAGGAGATCGTGGCCGACGGCGTGGAGCCCGATCGGGCGCTCGCCGATCACGCCTTTGCCCACCGGCTGGCGCGGCGGGCCGGGACCTCGATCGTCGTCGGCCCCGGGCCACTTGTCGTCGCTCCGGACCTGACCGCGGGACAGCCGTCCGACCCGGCCACGCGCGCCGGGCGGACGCTCGCGCTGCAGCTCGTGGGTGTCGCGCTGGCCCGCGGCGACGGCCTGCCGGACGAGCAGATCGTGGTCGGCGCGTTGCCCCCGTGGGTGGCCGACGAGGCAGCCCCGGCGGCCCGGGCCATCGCGGAGGTGGCGGTTCGGCGAGCGCTCTTCGGCGCGCATCCGTTTGCCTTCGTGGAACCGCCGTCGGGCCAGGCCGGCTCACCGCTCTGGCCATTCGTGCATGCCGCCGCGGCGGTGCGGGCCGGCGACGTGGCCTTCGTCCTGCGCCAGTTCGATCCGACCGGCGACGAGGTCGCGGATGCGCACGGGCTGCGCAGTGGCGCCACGGTCGCCGCCGAGGTCGCCGCCGCGACCGAACCCGGCGCCCTCGCCGGCCTCGCGCTGGACCACGCCCGTTCGATGATCGGGGCGGCGCTGATCACGCTTGAACGGCTGGCCGAACGAGGCTGGCGCTCGGTCGCCGGCGAGGGCGTGGGCGCCGGTCGGGAATCCGCGCGAGGGCACGACGCGGTCGCCGAGCGAACGGAGGCGTTCGACCCCTTCGAGCCGCTGCTCGGCCCGCGCGACTGAGCCCGATCCGGGCCACCGCTCGGTGGCGACCCAACCGGGACCGCTGGGTGGCGACCCAACCGGGACCCATATCGCTCATACCGATTGAATCGAGGCAGCCACAGGCGCAGGTCTCCGGAACGCCGCTGATACGGACCAGGAACGACGGATGTCACGAGCGAAACGGGCCTATCTGAACGGGTCGCGGCCACTACGAGACGCCACCGGCGACCTTCGGTGCCCCCAAAGCCCGAACATAACGCTATCGGCGATATCGGAGGGATCTTGAGCCCGAGCGGCCCCACGCCGACCCCGCCACATCGACGCGGGCGCCTCGCGTTCCAGTGCGGCTTCCGACCGAGCCACCGATCGGCCGAATGAACCTCATCCGCCCGACACCGCCGGGATGACGTGGACCGTTGACTCCGCGGGTACTGCCGTGGCGAGGTCGGCCGGCGAACCGTTCACGAACACGTTGATGTGCGGGCGGAGCCTCGGTCCGGCCTCAACCAGCCGCTCACGCACGCCGGGCACCACGGCGTCGAGCGCCGTGAGGAGCTCGTCGACGGACTGCCCGGCCACCACGTGGCGGCGCTCGGCGCCGGGAAAGAGCGCGATCAGCGAGCGCGGCAGGACGACGGTCGCCACGGATCCGGCGTCGACTCAGTTGTCGAGGACGACGGTCTCGACCGCCCAGATCTCGGGCAGCGTGTCGGTGATCATCCGCCAGTTCTCGCCCTCGTCGCTGCTGTGCCAGAGCTGGCCGGTGCTCGTCCCGAACGTGATCCCGACCGGGTCGAGCGTGTCGCGCGCCATCGCCTCGCGCAGGACGGACAGGAACGCGTCCCGCGAGGGCAGGCCGCTGTCCAGCCGGGTCCACGTCGCGCCCCGGTCGCGGGTCCGCCAGGTCGCCGCCTGGCCGTTCGGCATGTAGCGACCGTCCTCGGGCGTGCTGAGCGGGATGACCCAGCACGTGGCCGGGTCCCTTGGGTGGGCGACCATGGCGAACCCGAAGTCGGTGGGAAGCTCACCGGTGATCTCCTGCCACGTCTCGGAGCCGTCATCGGACCGGTAGACGCCGCAATGGTTGCGCTGGTAGAGCGTGTCCGGCTCGCCGGCCCCCATCGCGAACTTGTGGACGCACTGGCCGGTTTCCGGGAACCGGTTCTCCGGGTTGAACTCGGCCCGCACGCCGACATTCCGGGGGACCCATGATGCGCCGGCGTCCCGCGTCTCGAAGACGCCGACGGCCGAGATCCCGACCCAGGTCCGGGCTGTGTCGGTCGGATGCGGGATGATCGTGTGGAGGATGAGGCCACCCGCCCCGGGGCCCCAGGTCGGGCGGGTCGGGTGGTTGGTCAGTCCCTCGACGTGCCGCCACGACGACCCGCCGTCGTCGCTGCGGAAGAGCCCGGCGGGCTCGACCCCGGCGAGCAGGCCGCCATCCGGGGTCGCCGCGAGCGACCAGATCGTGGTGATCGCGTCCGCCTCGTCCCCGTAGGTAAGGCCCGCCGACGAGTGCGACCAGGTCGCGCCGAGATCCTCGGAACGCCAGACGGCCGGTCCGTACCACTGACTCCCGGCCGCGGCGAGGATTGATCCGCTGCTCGGCTCGACGATCATGTCGTGGACTGGCCAGCCCTCGCACAGGGGCCCCCTGAGCCGCCAATCGCGGCGATCCTCGTCGCTCTCCAGGATGAAGGCGCCCTTCTTCGTACCGACCAGGAGCAGGACTCTTCGGGTCATCGGTGCAAAACTCCTCCAGGTTGTCGTTCGGTTCGATGGTAGCCACCGCGCCGGATCAGCCGCCGGCCTTGAACGGGTAGACGACCCAGGCGGCGGTCGTCACGGCGTGG
>JBBEBJ010000081.1:0-5116 GCA_040882425.1 Chloroflexota bacterium
TGCGTCTTCACGGTGTTTTGCGATACGAAGAGCGTCGCGGCGATCTCGCCGTTGCCAAAGCCGAAGGCGAGCAGGCGGGCGACCTCGCGCTCACGCTCGGTCAGGTCCTCGATCAGGCGCTCCGGGTTGACCAGCGGTTGGCCGCGGACGACATCCGCTCGCCGCAGGAACCGGGCCAGGCGCCTCGTCGAGCGATCGATGGCCGCTTCTCGGCCGACGGCCTGGCGGACCAGACCACCCGCGACCGCCGCAACGAAACCTTCGAGGGCGAACAGACCGAGTCCGACGCCGTCGAACGGCTCGTGGACCGCGAGGGCGAGTTGGGGCGGCAGGTAGAAGTAGACGGCGACCACCGAGCTCAAGATCGCCGCGAAGACGCCCGGCCCGAAACCGGCGGCGAGCGCCGTGACGAGGACAGCCAGGCCGAATGCGAGGAAGGGACTCCGGTCGCCCGCCTCAGGCAGCAGGCGCTCTCGGGATGCCCATGCGAGGCCGACGGTGACGAAAGCCAGCGCGTATCGCAGCTGCCAGGCGCGGATCGGGCTCGTGGACGCGCGGAGGGCAGCCAAGCACCGCGTGGCGATCGCCCGCGCGCTGGCGGACCCCATGAGCGACAGCTGCCATCGCTGTCGCGGACGAAGGATGTTCATCGATGCACCGAGGAGGAGTGCGGCAACGACCCGGAGGGATCTTCTCGCATCTCCCGTCCTTGATGCGATCTCGGTCGGTCGGCTCGTTGACCTCTCCGGGTCACGATCATTATCGGGCGGTACGGTCGATTCCGGTAGGGCCAATTGGACCGATCCACGCCGATCGTAAGTGCCGCACCGGGTGATCTGAGGGATTGACGTCGCGCTCGACCATGGCGCGTCAGCGAGACCTCGGTGCCGATCAGGCCGTCGGCCCACCGCGTGATTCCCACGCAGATAAAACAGGGGGTGGCTGGCGAGGAAGGATTCGAACCTTCAATCCCCTGATCCAGAGTCAGGTGCCTTACCGTTAGGCCACTCGCCAGCGATGCCCGGAGGGGCGACCCGAGTCTACCCCGCGCGAAGGGGACGCCTCAACCGCACGCCAGGCCGGACTCGATGCGCCCTTCATCGCGAGCCTACGACCCTTTTGCCTGGACCTTCGCCCACGTGTCCTTGAGCGTGACGGTCCGGTTGAAGACGAGCGCTGCCGGCGCCGAGTCCACGTCGGCGCAGAAGTAGCCCAGCCGCTCGAACTGCACGGTGTCGCCAACCGGGGCTCCGGCGAGCGCCGGCTCGACGAACGCCCCGTGCACCACCCGCTCGGAGTCGGGGTTCAGGTCGTCGAACAGTTCCCGTCCACCCGCGCCGGGATCCGGCCGCGCGAATAGGTAGTCGTACAGCCGGACCTCGGCGGGCAGCGCATCCCGGGCCGACAGCCAGTGCAGGGTCGCCTTTGGCTTCCGGCCGTCGGGCGAGTCCCCGCCCCGCGTGGCCGGGTCGTACGTGCAGCGCAGCTCGATGACACGGCCAGATTCGTCCTTGACGACGCCGGTGCAGGTCACGAAGTACGCGGCACGAAGTCGGACCTCGCGACCGGGTGCCAGCCGGAAGAACTTCGGTGCCGGTTCCTCCATGAAGTCGTCCCGCTCGATCCACAGCTCTCGTGAGAACGGCACGCCCCGAGTGCCCGCGGCCAGATCCTCCGGGTTGTTGGGGATCAGCATCTCCTCGACCAGCTCTTCCGGGTAGTCCTCGATGACTACCTTGAGCGGGTCGAGGACGGCGAACCGGCGCGGAGCGACGCGGTTGAGGACGTCGCGAACCGAATGCTCGAGGAGCGCCATCTCGTGGACGCTGTCCGCCTTGGCCACGCCGACCTCCGTGGCGAAGTTGCGGATCCCCTCGGCCGGGAAGCCACGGCGGCGCAGGCCCGAGATCGTCGGCATCCGAGGGTCGTCCCAACCGCGGACACGGCCCTCCGTGACCAGCCTGAGCAGGACCCGCTTGGACATGACGGTGTGGGTGAGGTTGAGCCGCGCGAACTCGTACTGGCGTGGGCGTGACGGGACGGGCAGGTGCTCGATCAGCCAGTCGTAGAGCGGCCGATGCGCCTCGAACTCGAGCGTGCAGATCGAGTGCGTGACGCCCTCGATGGCGTCGGACTGGCCATGCGCGAAGTCGTAGGTGGGATAGACGCACCACCGGTCGCCGGTCCGCGGGTGGGTGGCGTGAACGATCCGGTACAGGACGGGGTCGCGCAGGTTGATGTTCGGCGAGGCCATGTCGATCCGGGCCCGGACCACGCGGGCGCCGTCGGGGAACTCCCCGCCGCGCATGCGCTCGAACAGGTCGAGGCTCTCGTCGATCGGCCGGTCGCGCCAGGGCGAATCCCGGCCCGGCTCGGTGAGGGTGCCGCGGTGGGCCCGGATCTCCTCGGCGGCCAGGTCGTCGACGTACGCGTCTCCTGCCCGGATCAGGTGGACGGCCCAGTCGTACAGCTGCTCGAAGTAATCCGATGCGAAATGGAGGTGCTCGCCCCAATCGAAGCCGAGCCATCGGATGTCCGCCTCGATGGCGTCGATGTATTCCTGCTCCTCCCTGGCCGGGTTGGTGTCGTCGAACCGAAGGTGGCAGCGGCCGCCGAACTCCGCCGCGATCCCGAAGTTCAGGCAGATCGACTTGGCGTGGCCGATGTGGAGGTACCCGTTCGGCTCCGGTGGGAAGCGCGTGACCACGGCGCTGTTGCGGCCGTCGCGCAGGTCGGCCGCCACGATCTCGCGGATGAAGTCGGCCCGCTCGGGCGGCCGCGTTGTCTCGATGCTCATGGGCGCATCCAGCGAGGGGGATGGATCGGGGAGGTTGGCTGGCGAGCATACCGCTCGGCCAATCGCCAGTGATTCGTGCTCGAACGGGTCTCGTCTGCCGTCCGTCCGCTCGCCATTTCCCGGTGAGCCCGGTGCCCATCCGAAAACGAGTCGAGTGCCCATCCGCGGAACCGGATGAGCAAGGTGCCGATGCACCTCCGGCGGAGTCTAGCGCGGCTGCGCGTCCGGCTCAACCGGAGGCGCGTGCCGACGTCGTCGTACCATCACCCGATGGACCGGATCCTGCTCGGCTTCGATGGTTCCAACGCTGCCTGGGATGCGCTCGACAAGGCCGCTCACCTCGCGAAGCTGAGCGGCGCGGCGGTCGGCATCGTGCATGTGGCGCCGGTCGAGCGAGCCAACCACTTGACCGAGCCGTTGCGTGCGGCACAAGAAGCCCTTCACGTCCGCGGGATCGAGGCCTCAACCTTCGCGGTCTTCGGCGATCCCGTTGAGGAGATCCGCCGCCTTGCCCTCGACGGCGAGTTCGACACGATCGTCCTTGGGTCCCGCCCGCGCGGCGCACTTCGCCGACTGGTCGACGGTTCCATCGCTCTCCGGCTCGCCTCGGACGCACCGGTAACAGTGATCATCGCCCGTTCGGGCTGATCTGCACGGGAGAGTCCTGATCGAACCCCCCGCGCTGCTCGTCAACCTCGCCTTCGCGCTGATCGCGGCCACGCTCGGGGCCGTCGTCGCCGTACGTCTGGGGCTCTCACCGATCGTCGGATACATCGTGGCCGGAATCGCGATCGGGCCATTCACCCCTGGTTTCGTCGGCGATCTCGAGATCGTTCGTGCCCTCGCCGACATCGGTGTCATCTTCCTGATGTTCGGGATCGGCGCCCAGATCTCGCTCCCGGACCTGGCGCGTGTCGGGCGTCTCGCGACAGGCGGAGGCGTCGTCCAGGTATTGGCCGTAATCGCCGTGGGCTATGGGCTGGGGACCGCCCTTGGGCTGACACCGCTCGAAGCGCTGTTCCTCGGCGCGGTCGCCTCAAACAGCTCGAGCACTGTGCTCGGGAAGGTGCTTGGCGAGCGCGGCGAGGTCGAGACGGAGACCGGCCACACGGCTCTCGCCTGGTCGACCATCCAGGATCTTGGAACCATCGTGCTGATCGTCGTGCTCACGGCGCTCGCGACCAGCCCCGACAACGTCGCCACGGAACTGCCGCTCGCGATCGCGAAGGCCGTCGGTTTCCTTGTCGCCAGCCTGGCCCTGGGAAGCCGGGTCGTGCCCGCAACCTTCGAGTTCCTCGCGTCCTTCCGGAGTCGAGAGGTGTTCGTGCTCGGCGTCGTCGCGCTGGCACTCGGGACGGCCTACGTCGCGACGGGCTTTGGGATCTCACTCGCACTCGGCGCGTTCCTGGCGGGGGTCGTGGTTGGGGAGTCCGACCTGTCGAATCAGGTTGTCGGCGAGGCCTTGCCGTTCCGGGATCTCTTCGCCGGCCTCTTCTTCGTGTCCATCGGCATGCTGGTGGATCCCTTGTTCCTGGTGCTCAACCTCCCGGCGGCTGTCCTGATCCTCGGCCTCATCGTTGTCGTCAAGGGCGGCATCGTGGTGCTGCTGGCGCGCCTGCTCGGCCGCCCATGGCAATCTGCCGTCCTCGTGGGGGCTGTCCTCGGGCAATCCGCGGAGTTCTCATTCCTGATGGCGCGCATTGGCGCCGACCTCGGAGCCGTTGGCGTCGAGTCGTTCAGCTTGATGCTTGGTGCGGCCGCGGCGAGCGTAGTGCTTGCCTCGCCGGTCTTCTCAATTGCACACCGTTTGGCGGGAAGGCTCGACCGCAACGCGGAGCCAGAGGTCGTCGTTTCGGTGGACCTGGCAAGCGACCGGCGAAGGCGGGCAGTCGTGTGCGGGTACGGCCGGGTCGGAAGCGTTGTTGTGTCCGCGCTCGAACGCCGTGGGTTCCGGTCCGTCGTCATCGAGATCGATCGACGGGCAGTCGAGCAGCTTCGTGCGCGCGGCATTTCGACCATTCGAGGTTCGGCCGCGAATCGGGTTGCCCTCGAGCAAGCCGACCTCGCGCAAGCCTCCGTCCTCGTCATTGCCCTGCCGGATCCACTGACGGTGCGCCTCGTGGTCGAGGAAGCCCGGCGACTCAATCCGCGGCTGCCGATCGTCGCTCGAACCCATCGGCGGAGTGAGCGCGCGACGCTCCGCGACCTCGGCGCAACCGAGGTCGTGGTAGGCGAGACGGAGCTCGGCCTGGAGATGACGCGGTTCGCCCTGCGCCAGTTCGGCGTCAGTCAGGTCGAGACACAGTCCATCGTCGCGGG
>JBBEBJ010000082.1:0-31676 GCA_040882425.1 Chloroflexota bacterium
TCTTCGGAGGGGCCTCACCGCGTGGATGGGGGCCAGCGTGTGCCGTTCTGAGGCGAACGATTCCGATATCTGCCTCGTGGATCATGTCCAGAACAGCTGGAATTGTCGTCTTTGCGGTTCCGCCACGCTGGAGTATTCGAGTCGTGTCCGTCTGGGTAACCTGGCAGCCAGAGGCTCAGGCGCCGCCGATCGCGGACTCATCGTCGGCCGCTGCAGTCGACCCCGACTTGCCCTCGGCGCGTCGCTTGGCGACCTCGTCCCTCGCCCGCTCACGGACCTCGGCGAGCCGAGCCTGGAAGCCATCCTCATCGGGCCGGAAGAACCACTCCGCGGCGGCCCTGGCGCCACGCATCAGCAGCGGCCGGGCGGCCGCGGTGGCGAGCGCCCCGACGCCCCGATCCTTTTCCGCTTCCCTGGCGTAGGCGGCGAAATCGCGTTCGAGCGCCCCTCGGACCTTGTCCCCGTCGTCGCCGAGCTTGCGCAGCGTCTTTTCGATCTCCTTTGGCAGCATCTGCCTGGGCAACTCGGCCGTCGGGCCGAAGATCGCCCGCCGTGCCCTTCCGAACAGCCGCCTTGGCCCGCCGAGCACGACGAACCCGGCACTTCCCGCGATGGCGGCGGCCTTTGCCGGGCTCCGCCGCACCTTGGCCGGGATGTCCACGGCAGCCCGGGCCGACGCCTCGAGCGCCTCGAGCTCGTCGCCCAGTGCCGCGCGAGCGGCTAGGACCCGATCCCGGGCGGCATCCGTTTCTGTAGCCACTCGAGTGTCTCCTTGCCGGTGTCGATGGTGTGCGTTGGATAGAACCGGTCCTTCATGCCGTCGAGGTCGACCCCACGACGGGCGACGTCGACGCCCATCAGTGTGATCCAGGTCAGGTATCCCAGCGTGATCCCGACGCCCGCGCCCACCTGCGGCCCGAACGTGATCGCGCTGAACGCGCCGACCAGCGCACCTAGGATCGCCAATCCGACGATTGCCCCGACCCGGCCGCCACCGGAGCCGACCCGGATCGCGGCGGCGAACCCGATGAGCACGCCGACGAGCGACCCCAGCAACAGCCCGACGACGAGCGGCCGATCGCCTTCGGCGACGTTCAGGCGCGCCGATTCGCCGGCCGCCGCGTATGCCTGGTTCGGCCACTCCAGACCCAGGGCCACGCCGACAACCACGGCGACGATCACGCCGACCGCGAACGATCGGGCGAGCCGTCCGCCCTCCACCCCGACGGCCAGCAGGACCGACGAGACGGCGATCGCGACGAGCGCGAGGAACCCCAGGAGGACCCCCCAGCCCAGCGATCCCAACAGCCACTCCCCGAGGAACAGCGACGTGCCGACGATGACGAGGAGCCCGGCCAGGAACAGGACGGCGATCGCTGTCGCGACCAGGCCCACGAGTCGGCCGACCTCTCCCGCGATCGCGCCCATCTCCGTCTTCGCGAGCTCGATATGGGCCTGGGCCAGCGCGATCGCGGCATCGCGGGTCGCGAGCACCTGGGCGCGCAGCCCGCGTGCATGCCCGCGTGGAGCGCGCGATCCTGATGGTGGAGGGATCGACGGATCGTCCAGGGTGACACTCCGGCTGGATTGGGCGCCGGGATCGGGCGCTGGGTTGAATCGATGATACCAGTGCGAATGCCGCCGCCGGGTCGGTGCCGCTCCGGGTCGGGCACGGTACCCTGCGGTCGATGTCCACCGCCCAGCCCCGACACCTGCTCACGGCCGAGCTCCTGAGCATCGGCAGTGAGATGACTGTCGGTGACACCCGCGACACGAATGCCGGTGAGCTCGCGAGCGGCCTGACCGCTCGGGGCGTCAAGGTTATGCGGCTGACGGCGTTGCCCGACGACCTTGGCACGGTCACGGACGCGTTCCGGGCCGGGCTCGAGCGGGCCGATCTCGTGGTCTCGACTGGCGGGCTCGGCCCGACACCAGACGACCTAACGCGGGAGGCGATCGCTGCCGCCTGTGGCGAGAAGGTCGTCGTGGACCCGGACCTCGAGGCCTGGCTCCGCGAGCTGTGGGGCCGGCGCGGCATCCCGTTTCCCGAGCTCAACCTCAAGCAGGCGTGGCTGATCCCCTCCGCCGAGGCCCTCCCGAACCCGAACGGAACCGCGCCCGGCTGGTATGTGAGTCGGCCGGATGGCCGGGTCGTCGTCGCGCTGCCGGGTCCGCCGCGCGAGATGCGGCCGATGTGGTCCGACCAGGCGCTGCCGCGGCTACAGGATCGTGGTCTTGGGGCCGAAGTCGCCAGCCGCACCTATCGACTCGCCGGAATCGGCGAATCGCAGGTCGCCGAGCGCCTCGGCTTGAGCCTCCTGCGTGCCACCAACCCCACGGTCGCCACGTACGCCCGGGCCGAGGCGGTCGATGTCCGGATCTCGGCAACGGCGCAGCCGCCCAGGACCGCAGAGCAGCTCGTCGACGACGCCGCCTCGATCGTGCTCGATCTTCTTGGCGATCGCGTCTGGTCGACGGGAACGACCACCTGGAGCGAGGCGATCGGCGCCCGTCTCGGCGAGCTCGGCTGGACGCTGGCGGCGGTCGAGATCGGCACGGCCGGCAGCTTCGGCATGCTGCTCGGCGACACGCCATGGCTCCGGTTCACCGAGATGATCGCCCTGGATGCCCCGGCGGCTCGCGCACATTCGATCGCCGGGGTCGCGGACGATCTGATCCAGTTCGCTCGTCGGGCACGTGAGCTCGGCGGCGCCGAGGTCGGTGTGGCGATCCGTGCCCATGCGCGGACTGGTGATACCGCCGTCTCCATGGCGATCTCGACGCCGGTCGCGGAGCGCAAGGATCGGCGCATGGTCTTCCTCACCGGTCCACTCGGGCGGTCGAGGGCAGCGTTGTCGGCCGCGTCGTTCGTGCTCGAAACGCTCCGCGAGGCGGCTCCCGACGCCGTCGCTCACGACGCCGTCGCTCACGACGCCTGATCGATAATGGCGACGAGCGGACGGAGGCGAAGACAATGGACGAACTGACCTTCAACCTGACCAGCACGGCATTCAGCGAGGGCGACCCGATCCCCCGGCAACTCACGTGCGACGGGGAGAACGTGTCGCCCGACCTGACCTGGGCGGGGGCACCGGACGGGACCCAGGCGCTCGCGCTCATCGTCACGGACCCCGACGCGCGGAACTTCGTGCACTGGATCGCCTACGACCTGACGGGCACCCCATCGGGCGGCCTGCCGGTGGGTGTCTCCGCGTCCCCCGATGCCCCGCCGCAGGGCACGAACGACTTTGGCCGGACCGGCTACGGCGGCCCGTGCCCGCCGTCGGGGACGCACCGGTACGTGTTCGCCCTCCGTGCCCTGGATCGCCCGCTCGAGCTCGTGGGTGCGCCCCGGATCGAGGACGTCGAACGCGCGATGGACGGCCATGTCCTGGCGAGGACAACCCTGACCGGCACCTACCATCGTTGATCCGGCCGTGCTGTCGTGAATCCGACAGGGCACGCGTCGTCCGCATGCGACGGGTGCCCCGCGGCACGCCGTAGCATGTCGACATGACTGACCATGAGGGACGCCTGCGCCTGACGGTGCTCGGAAACAGCACGGCGGTCCCCCATCCCGAGTCGGCAGCGGCCGGTTACCTCGTCGAGTGGGGCGACACGGCGGTCCTGCTGGACGCGGGCCAGGGCGTCATCCGCTCGCTCCAGGACCGGCTGGATCCGCATCGGCTCTCGGCGGTGGTGATCGGCCACATGCACGCCGATCACTCACTCGACCTGGTCGGGCTTCGGTACCTCTACCCGTGGGGGGAACGAGCCCCGGACCCGTTGCCGGTGCACTTGCCACCCGGTGGGCGCGCGCGTCTCGATGCGCTCGCGACCGGGATCTCGGAACGGGTCGGGTTTTTCGACGACGCGTACGACGTCGACGAATACGATCCATTGGAACCGCTGGTCATCGGACCGCTGACCATCCGGTTCACCCGCGGCCGCCACTACGTCCCAGCCTGGAGCCTCACGGTCGAGGCACCCGACGGCGCCCGGCTGGCCTACACCGGCGACACCGGACCGAGTGACTCCGTCGTCGAGTTCTCGGCGGACGCGGACCTGCTCCTGATCGAGGCGGCCCTTCGCCTGCCGGCCCACGACGACCTCGAGCGCGGGCACCTGACGGCGGAAGAGGCGATCGACATGGCAACGCGGGCGCGGGCGCGGTCGGCGCTCCTGGTCCACTACTCCCCCGCCCGCCGGCTCGAGCTGGAGGGATTGTGTGCGGCGGCCGGGTCGTGGATCCGCCCCGCCGTTCCCGGACTGTCCGCGATCGTGTCGCCCGGCCGCGCGGCGGCGATCGCCACGCGGGACGATCAGGAGATCGTCAGGACCGGCTGACCCGCGCTGTTCGCGGCACGGACGCTCATCCGAGCGGCGACGATCCGGGCGATGGCCGTCAGCGCCGTCGCGGCGGGACCTGGTTCCCGCTGGGCGACCGCCGGGACGCCGACGTCGCCGCCCTGGCGCACGGTGACGTCGAGCGGGACGCCACCGAAGTACTCCAGCTCGTGTGCGGCGGCAAAGCGCTCGCCGCCTCCCCGACCGAAGATCTCGGTCAGCTCGCCACAGTGGGGGCAGACGAACGCGGTCATGTTCTCGACGAGACCGAGGACGGGGACGCTCATCCGCTGGAACATCGCCAGCGCCTTGCCGACGTCCGCCAGTGCAACCTCCTGGGGCGTGGTCACCAGCACGGCGCCCGAGATCGGCACGGCCTGCGCGAGCGTGAGCTGCGCGTCCGACGTTCCGGGCGGCAGGTCGATGACGAGGTAGTCGAGCTCGCCCCAGTCGACATCGCGCAGGAATTGCTGGATGGCACCGCCGACCAGTGGTCCTCGCCAGACGATCGGCTGGCCTTCCGGCACGAAGAACTGGATCGAGATGGTCTTGACCCCGTATCGCTCGAGCGGTGTGATCTTGTTGTCGGCGCTGGCCCTGGGCTGGCCCTCGAGACCCATCATCATCGGGATGTTGGGGCCGGTGATGTCGGCGTCGAGGAGCCCGACCGTGGCCCCTGCCTGGGCGAGCGCCACGGCGAGGTTGACGCTGACCGTGCTCTTGCCGACGCCGCCCTTGCCCGACGCAACGGCGATGATGTTCTTGACGCCCGGCAGCAGCTGCTCCGCCTGTCGTGGCTGCGCCCGGCGGACCATGGCGCCCCAGGTCAGATCCACCGTCTCGACGCCAAGAGGCGCCAGGACGCGGTTGACGTCGGCCTCGATCTCGTCCTTGAGCGGGCAGGCCGGCGTGGTGAGCTCGATCTTGAGCGAAACGCTTGTCCCGTCGATCGTGAGATCGCGAACCATGTCGCGGCTGACGATGTCGCCCGGCAGCTCCGGTTCGCGGACCGCGCGAAGCGCGTCAAGGATGGCTGCTTCGCTGATCGACATGATCGGTGGATCCTTCCGCGTGACGAGACGCGCTTCGGTGTTCTGACGACGGACGCGTCGATATCCTACTGCGCTGCCGGCCGGGACGCGGGCGGAGGGCCCGGCGCCGGCCGGCGCGCCTGTCCGTGCCGCCGCCGGCGCGCCTGTCCGTGCCGCCCTGGATGACCGTGATTGCCGCTACAGCAAGCAAACCACCGGCCACTGGTTGCGGCGTCAACCATCGTCCCTTTCGTTGTACCTGGAGCAAGGACTCGCTCTGTCCCGCCATCAGCCGTCAAGTCGTGGCGCGGTTGGGCTGCCGACGCTCTCGGCTCCCTCCCCGAATCGGCGTTTGTTTGCCGCTCCGGCAACGTCAGCCCCTGATGTTGCGGGGCGAGCAAGACTTCGAGTCCCGGACGGCGATTCGCGTCAACGGCTCGTAGCGGACGAGGGTAATCGGCACGTGGGCGGACTACAGGCCTGGGCTGCAAGGCACGGATTCCGAGGTCACGACCAATGATCGCTGCGAATCTCGCACGGCGATGGGCACTGCGGCGACGTGGTGCGCGTCCTTGACACTCAGCGCGCTGCGACCATATCCTCCGCGCCATCCCCCGCTTTGCGGCAGCTCGCCGCTCTCCGTTGCAGGAGTTTCGAACGAACGTGCCGACCGTCGACGTCAGGCTCGTGGACGTGGTCAAGAAGTTCGGCGACTCGGTCGCCGTGGACCACATCAATCTCGAGGTGCTCGACGGCGAGTTCTTCAGCCTGCTCGGGCCCTCGGGATGCGGCAAGACGACGACCCTGCGGATGATCGGCGGCTTCGAGGAGCCGACCTCGGGCATCATCGAGCTGCAGGGCCAGGACGTGACCTGGCTGGCCCCCTACGAGCGCAACGTCAACACGGTCTTCCAGAGCTACGCGCTCTTCCCGCACCTGACGATCTACGAGAACGTCGCATTCGGGCTTCGGCGCCGGCGGGTCAGGGACAGCGAGATCAGGACCCGTGTCGCCGACATGCTCAAGCTGGTCGAGCTGCCGGGGTACGAGCGGCGAAAGCCGACCCAGATCTCGGGCGGCCAGGCGCAACGCGTCGCACTCGCCCGCGCCCTCGTCAATCGGCCGGCCGTGCTGCTGCTGGACGAACCGCTCGGCGCTCTGGACCTCAAGCTGCGTCGCCAGATGCAGGTCGAGCTCAAGCGGATCCAGCAGGAGGTCGGGATCACGTTCATCTATGTCACGCACGACCAGGAAGAGGCGATGACGATGTCGGATCGGATCGCCGTCATGAACAGCGGGCGCTACGAGCAGCTCGGCGACCCGGAGAGCCTCTACGAGCGGCCGGCCACCCGCTTCGTCGCCGGCTTCCTCGGGATCAGCAACCTGCTTCCGGGCGATGTCGAGGGCACGGACACGACCTACGCGACGGTGCGCCTCGCCGACGACTCGCGGATCCGGGCGCCGCGCGCCGCGATCGATGGCCAGACACGCGTCAGCGTCGGCGTACGGCCGGAGAAGATCCGGTTGCGCGACCCATCGGAAGCGGCACCGGGCGGCCACAACGAGCTCAGTGGCGTCGTTCGCGACGCCTCCTACCTGGGGGTAAGCACGCAGTACCAGATCGAGGCGCGCGGAGGAGCGCGGCTGACGGTCTATGAGCAGAACGTGGAACGCGCCACCCGCGCCGAGCTCTGGGCGCCCGGCGAGGCCGTTCGGCTCACCTGGTCGCCCGACCACAGCTTCATCGTCCACGAACCCGGGGGCGCCGCGCCGGCGCCAGGCACGACCGAAACCGCGACGCCGGCATGACGACCGGCGGCACGGCCCTGAGAGGAGATTCGATGTACGACCACGACACCCGCGTGTCTTCCGACCTGACTCGCCGCCGCTTCCTGCAGGGAACGGCCCTGACCGGGGTCGCCGCGTTCGTGGCGGCGTGCGGGACGAGCGGCACGGGCGGCTCGGCACCCGCCGAGAGCGCCGATGGCACGGCGAGCGAGGAGCCCACCGCCACGGAGGGCGGCGCGGCGCAATCGCCATCCGCGGAGCTCAACTTCGCGAACTGGCCGCTCTATATCGATACCGATGAGGAGGACGAGACCAAGCACAAGACGCTCGAGGACTTCACCGCGAAGTACGGGACGGTCGTCAACTACTCCGAGGTGATCAACGACAACGACGAGTTCTTCGGCACGATCCGGCCGGCGCTCGACGGGGGCCAGGACAGCGGCTGGGACCTCGTCGTGCTGACGGACTGGATGGCGGGGCGCCTGATCCGGCTTGGCTGGACCGAGGCCTTCGACCTCGCCAACATGCCGAACAAGGTCGCCAACATGCAGGACGTCTACAAGGGCGTCGACTTCGACCCAACGGACGATCATCACGCGCCGTGGCAGTCGGGCATGACCGGGCTCGGCTACGACAGCGCGGCGACGGGCGACTTGACCAGTCTCGAGGCGCTCTGGACGGACGATCCCCGCTGGAAGGGCAAGGTCACGTTCCTCACCGAGATGCGCGACACCATCGGGTTGACCATGCTCCGGGGCGGCAAGGATCCCAGCCAGGCCAGCGAAGCGGATCTCGATGAGGCAATCGCCGCCTGTCAGCAGGCGCTCGACGACGGAATCGTTCGCGCATTTACCGGGAATGAATACGCCGAGGACCTCGTGGCCGGCAACGTCGTCCTGGCGATGGCCTGGTCCGGCGACGTGATCGCCAAGCAGGCCGAGAAGGAGACGCTCGTCTGGAAGCTCCCGGACGAGGGCGCGATGTTGTGGACGGACAACATGCTCATCCCCAAGGGGGCCGCCAACAAGTACACGGCCGAGCTCTACATTGACTTCGTGTACGACCCGGAGATCGCCGCCCAGATCGCGGCGTGGGTCAACTACGTGACCCCGGTCAAGGGCGCCAGGGAGGTCATCGCCGCTGACTCGGATCCCGATTTGGCCGCCCTTGCCGAGAGTCCGCTGATCTTCCCGTCAGACGACG
Organism: Chloroflexota bacterium; assembly: GCA_040882425.1. GTDB lineage: Bacteria > Chloroflexota > Limnocylindria > Limnocylindrales > CSP1-4 > SPCO01. The sequence continues at coordinate 8,370 of JBBEBJ010000082.1, forward strand.
TCCTTGCCAACGTCAAGATCTTCAAGACGTTGTCCGAGGACGAGGAAGCCGTCTTCAACGACAAGTTCTCGGCCCTGACCGGCAACTAGCGGACGCACGGGGACGGCCGGGGCATGCATGCGCGGCAGTGGCTGAACCGCCTGACGCCGTACCTGCTGCTGGCGCCGGGCATCCTCTGGCTGCTCGTCTTCTATGCCTATCCGGGCGTCCAGATGTTCATCAGCTCGTTCTGGGCCGGGACGCTCGAGACCGGGTTCACGGTCTCGCTCGACAACTGGACGACGTATCCGGCGGCGCTCGAGCGGTACGGGCCGCAGTTCGGCCGCTCGATCGTCTACGGCGCCGCCGCAACCACGATCTGCTTCCTGATCGCCTACCCGCTCGCCTACACGATCGCGTTTCGCGGTGGCCGGTACAAGAGCCTGCTGCTGTTCATGGTCATCGCCCCGTTCTTCACCAGCTTCCTCCTGCGGACACAGAGCTGGAAGATCATCCTCGGTGACGACGGCATCCTGTTCGGACCGCTCAAGGACCTCGGCCTGCTGGGGCCCGACTTCCGCGTCCTGGCGACTCCGGTAGCCGTGGTCGCGGGGATCGCCTACAACTTCCTGCCGTTCATGACCCTGCCCATCTACGTGTCGCTCGAGAAGATCGACGGCCGGCTGGTGGAGGCCGCCAAGGACCTGTTCGCGGGGCCATGGCGGCCGGGCGGGTCGATCGCGGGTGGGCTCGTGGGTGGGTTGACGGCCGGCGGGCTGGCCGCGGCTTTCGAGTACGACATCGTTCCGTTCGCGATCCTCGGAGTCGTCAGCGGCGTCCTGATCGGGACGTTCCTCCTGTCCGAGTCGTTCATCCGGATCGTCCTGCCCCTGTCGCTCCCCGGCGTCTTTGCCGGGTCGTTGCTCACGTTCATCCCGGCGATGGGCGACTTCGTCAATGCCGAGCTGCTGGGCAACACGCAGACCCGCATGATCGGCAACGTCATCCAGAGCCGGTTCCTCGAGAACAACGACTACCCGACCGCCGCGGCGCTCAGCTTCATGCTGATGGTGGGGATCCTGATCGCCGTAGCGGTCTATGCCCGGTTGCTCGGGACCAAGGAACTGACGAGCTCGGGATGACCGGTACGACGGCACCCGCGCAGCACGCCCGACCGCGGCGGGCGGCGGCGATCCGGTTCCTGGATCGCTACCTGCTCTACGCGTACACGGCCTTCGCGATCCTCTACCTGATGCTCCCGGTCGCGGTCATGGCGCTCTTCTCGGTCAACGACCCGCCGGGCAAGAGCAACGTGATCTGGCACGGCTTCTCATTCGACGCCTGGCTGAACCCGTTCGGCGTGCCCCAGCTGTTCGACGTCGTGCGAACGAGCGTGGTCGTGGCGCTGCTGTCCACGATCGCAGCGACGACGCTGGGCACGCTCATCGCGCTAGCCCTGGTCCGCTACAACTTCCGCGGCTCGGCCGCGACGAACATCCTGATCTTCCTCCCGATGGCCACGCCGGAGATCGTGCTCGGCGCGTCGCTGCTGACCCTGTTCGTGGCGATCGGGGACCCGCCCTTCTTCCCGACCAACTTCGTGACCATCCTCATCGCGCACATCATGTTCAACATCAGCTACGTGGTCGTGACTGTGCGCGCACGCCTGTACGGATTCGATCGCCACCTGGAAGAGGCCGCGATGGACCTGGGCGCCAACGAGTGGACCACCTTCTGGAAGGTGACGTTCCCGATGATCCTGCCCGGCATCATGGCGGCCGCCCTGCTCGCCTTCAGCCTGTCGATCGACGATTACGTGATCACGGCCTTCACGGCTGGCCGCACGTCGACCTTCCCGATCTTCATCTGGGGTTCCGCCCGGATCGGCGTCCCGGTCCAGGTCAACGTGATCGGCACAGCCTTCTTCCTGATCGCGGTTGGCTTCGTGGCCCTGACCACGATCCTCCAGAACCGCGCCAGTCGGCCGCTGCCGCCACCGGCTGCCGGCCGCGAGCGCGCCGAGCTCGAACCCGGGCGAGCCGCCCTGACCGAAGCGGAGGCCTGACCATGGTGGAGACCGCTCGATCGAGCTGCGACGCCCCCGGGCCGGGGGCATCCAGCCCGCTCCCCGACCACTCGGTCGTCCCCGGCGTCTGGGGCCGGATCACCAATCTGGACGTGGATCGCGGCGAAGGGTCGTGGCTAGTCACCCGGGACGGTGAGCGCTACCTGGACTACTCGTCCGGGATCGGGGTCACCAATACCGGGCATGCTCATCCGCGGGTGGCCGCGGCCGTGGCGGCCCAGGCGGCAAAGCTCCTCCACGGCCAGCAGAACATCCTGTACCACGAGCCCGGGCTGCGGCTCTACGATCGGTTGCGCGGCCTGCTGCCGGGTGGACCCTGGCAGGCGTTCCTGTCGAACTCCGGCGCCGAGGCCGTCGAGGCATCGGTCAAGCTGGCGCGTGTCGCCACCGGCCGACCGGCGATCCTCGCGTTCCGGTACGGCTACCATGGCCGAACCGCCCAGACGATGGCGCTGACGACGGCCAAGGACGTCTACCGCGCGGCCTTCGAACCGCTCCCCGGGTCCGTCTACCACACGGCGTACCCGTACTGCTACCGCGCGCCCGCTGGCGGGCACGCCCCGGACGCGTGCACCTGCGACTGGGAGGCACAGCTCGACCTGACCTTCCACCAGCTGATCTACCCGGACCGGGTCGCGGCGGTCATCGTGGAACCGGTCCTCGGCGAAGGCGGGTACATCGTCCCGCCGCCCGGCTTTCTGCCCCGGCTCCGCGAGATCACTCGGCAGCACGGGATCCTGCTAGTCGCCGACGAGGTCCAGACCGGGTTCGGCCGGACCGGCGAGCTGTTCGCTGTCCAGCACTGGGGTGTCGAGCCGGACATCGTCGTCATGGCCAAGGGCATTGCGTCGGGCTTGCCACTCTCCGGGATCCTGGCACGGGCCGAGCTGATGGCCGCCTGGAAGCCGGGCACCCATGGCGGGACCTATGGCGGGAACGTCGTCTCGTGCGCGGCGGCCAACGCGACTCTGGACGTGATCGAGGACGAGGGGCTGGTCGCGAACGCTCGCGAGCGCGGGGCGCAGTTCCTGTCCGGCCTCCGGTCGCTGGCCGGCAGGTACGCCGGCGTCGGCGACGTCCGTGGGCTGGGGCTGATGCTCGCGCTCGAGCTGGTCAAGCCCGGTGAAGGCGACGGCCGCGTCCCGGATCCCGACCTGACCAAGAGGATCCAGGCGGAGGCGCTGGCCCGACGGTTGATCGTCCTGACGGCGGGTACGTACGTGAATGTGATCCGGATCGTCCCGCCGCTCGTAACAACGGCCGACGAGGTCGTCCTCGCCCTGTCGGTCCTCGACGAGAGCCTGGCCGCCGCGGGAGCGTGAGCGACCAGCGACCATGGGCGGGGATGAGGCGATGCCGAACGCGAATGGAGCACTAGCCGAGCCGTACGACCCAGATCGGGCGGGGGAGACGATCCTCGCCTGGCTCGATCGCTGGGGTCTGGACGCACTCCCCCATGAGCCGATCCCACCGATCGGCGAGGCCGAGATCGAGGCGGCACGCACCGAAGCCGAGCGGGCAGCCCAGGCGTCCGGCCGGCTCGATGCCCTGCGCGACCTGCGTCGAACGATCATCGACTGGGCGATGGGCCAGTACCGGCAGGCCGGACTCAGTGCCGTCTACTTCACCGGCGCCCTCGAGCCGCCCGATCAACGCAGGACGGCCATCGAAGTGCTGCTCGATGCCGCGACCGCCTACTTCCTCGCCGACGTCATTCGCGACGACACAGCCGCGGCGCTCCTCGCGCGCTTTGACGTCTACCTTGGCGGTCCGATCTTCCGTTCGGCGCCTGAGGAAGGCTGATGGGCCCGGAGCCAGTCGCCTTGCTGGCGATCCTCGGGCTGATCCTGGTCAAGGAGGCCGGCGTACCGATCCCGGTGCCCGGGGACCTGATCGTGATCGGTGCGGGCGTCGCGGCGAGCCGGGGTGATCAGGAACCCGGCGTCGCGCTGGTGGCGATTGTGGTCGCCAGCATCTTCGGAGGCGTGGTCCAGTACGGGCTGCTCCGTTCGGTGGCCAGGCCGGCGCTCCTGCGGCTCCTGGGCCGGTTCGGCTCGGCCGACCGCGTCGATCGCCAGACCGAACGGCTGCGACGGGGCGGCGCTCGATCCGTCGCAGTGGCGCGGTCGACGCCTGGCGTCCGCATCGTGGCGATCGCCGCCAGCGCACTGGCGGGCGTTCCCGCCGTCGCATTCGTCACGGGCCTGGCGGCCGGCAACGCGCTGTTCATCGCGGCCCATTTCGGGCTCGGCTACGTCGTCGGCGAGCCGGTCGTGGCCGCCGTCGGCGGGGCGCTCGGGCCGTTGGCGATCGGGGCGGTCGGACTCGCGGCCGTTGGGGCGATCGGTTGGGTGATCCTTGGTCGGCTCCGTGGGCGCCGCGCGGCGTCACGGCTCCCGGCGGTCGCCGCGTGGGCGGACGCCTGCTGCCCGGCCTGCCTCACCCTGGCCGTGGTCGAAGCGCGCGTCAGTCCGCGGTGACCAGCACGACGCAGGTGAGCGAGGCCGCCGTTCCAGCGGACTCGGTGCCGTGGGTGGCTCTGGTTGAGTCCTCAGGGTCTCGGATCGGCGTTGCTGACCGGAACGGGCGGGTATCGGCCCGCATCGAGCAACACCCGGGTGCCAAGTGGTTCGGGCAACGCCAACCGCATCGGATGGTTCGGGTTCCCCTGGCAATCCTGGCCGCCCGGGCGGTGGACAATCCCGATCGCCACGGCAATCGCTTCCGCGCCGACGACAACCGTCGGGGCGAGGATCCGCCCCTCCGGCGATTGCCCACTCGAACAGGCGATCTCGCGGACGAGGATCGAGACCTCGGCGGACTCGGGCGTCGGCGCCGGCTGATCAGGATCGAGCCACCACGCCGCAAAGGACACGCCGCTCGGGGCGACGGGCTGCAGCCGGCACTGGCCGACTTCGGTCGCCTGGAGCGTGCCATTGATGACGCCGACGGCGACCGTCACCCACGGTGAGTCGCCGGTCCCGACCGCGACGAAGGTCACACCGACCGGATCGTCGATGACGCGCTGCCAGCCGGTCCCGGGGAGCGCCCCTTCGGGCGGTGATTCGGCGATCGTGGTCCGAAGCACCTGGGCCGCCGGGTCGAGACCGAGCTCGGCGAGCCCGATACCGGCGAGGGCTTCCGGTGGGAAGCGCCGTTCCAGGTCCCCACACGTCAGCGCCGGGCGCGTGATCCAGTCGGGATCGAGCGTCGAGGCCACGTCCGGAACGGACGGCTCGACGTCGACGGAGGCAGCCGGTGGCGACGGCGTCGCGGGCGTCGACGGGACCGCCGCGGGCTCGCAGGCGGCGAACACGATGGCAATCGGCAGGCTGAACAGGATGGCAAGTCGAAGTCGCATCGGGTCCCCTTGCTTCGCGGGGCTCAGCCGGTCTGTCGCAGCCGGCGGAGCAGTTCCTCGTGTAGGACGCCGTTGGTAACCAGAAAGGTCCGGGTGTCGATCCTCGGATGCCCGTCGAGATCGGACCAGCGACCGCCGGCTTCCTCGACCACGATCGCGGGTGCCGCCGCGTCCCATGGCGAGAGGTCGACCTCGACCATGCCCTCGGCGGCACCTTCCGCTACCAGCGCATACCCCCAGAAGTCGCCGAAGCCGCGCTCGCGCCAGACGACGTCGAGCAGCGACTCGAACCCGGGCGCACGCCCGGAAGCACGGATGTCGCGGGCGCTGCCGTGAAGCAGCTGGGCATCGGCCAGGTTCGCCACGGCCGAGACGCGGAGCCGCCGCGGGCCATCCCCTGAGGCCGCTCTGACCGCCCACGCGCCACCGCCCCGCCAGGCATACCAGCGCTCGCCGAGTGCCGGCGCCGAGATCACCCCAGCCTGGAGCTCGCCATCCTCCTCGACCGCGAGCAACATCCCGAACAGGGGCACGCCCCGGACGAAGTTGTGCGTTCCGTCGATCGGGTCGATGTACCACCGGATCGGCGCATCGCCGGCCTCGGTGCCGTACTCCTCGCCCACCAGGCCGTGGGTCGGGTGGGCGGCCAGGATCCGCTCGCGGATCATCCGTTCGATCGCGGTGTCGGCCTGGGTCACGAGAGTCCGGTCCGGCTTGGTCGAGATCTCCAGATCGCGGCGGAAATGCCGCATGGCGATCGCATCGGCCTCGTCCGCGATGGAGAGCCCCAGGTCGACCCAGGCGCGCCGCTCGTCGAGCGTGCTCACGAGCGGATCCGCTCGCCGCTGGGGTCGTAGAGCGGTTCGCGGACGACCTCGAATCCGATCCATTCGCCAAAGACCTCGAGCTCGCCCCGAGTCCCGATGCCCCGGTCGGGCGGCAGGTACGCATAGGCGATCGAGCGCTCGACCGCGAACCCGTAGCCACCCGAGGTAACGCGCCCGACGACTGCCCCGTCGATCCGGACCGGCTCGTTGCCGAGGCAGACCGAGCGCGGATCGTCGAGCACGAGGCAGCGCAGCCGCTTGCTGGGGCCGGCCTCGCGTGGCGCGATCAGCGCGTCGCGTCCGATGAAGTCGACGCCCTTGTCGAGGGCGACGGCGAACCCGAGCCCCGCCTCGAACGGCGTCTCGTCCGGGGTGATGTCGCTCGACCAGACGCGGTAGCCCTTCTCGAGCCGGAGCGAATCGATGGCCCGGTACCCTGCCGCGACCAGGCCGTGCGGCGTCCCGGCGTCCCAGAGCGTTGTCCAGAGCGCCCGCCCGTATTCGGTGTGGGCGTACAGCTCCCAGCCGAGCTCGCCGACGTAGGTCACCCGGAGCGCGAGCACCGGGATCGACCCGACGGTGATCAGACGAGCGGTGAGGTATGGGAACGCCGCATCGGAGACGTCGTCGCGCGTGACCGAGGCCAGGATGTCGCGGGCGCGGGGGCCCCAGAGCCCGTAACACACGCGACTCGACGTCGCGTCCCGAAGCCAGACCGACCCGTCATCGGGCTTGTGCGTTCCAAGCCAGGCCAGGTCGTGGTTGCCAAAGGCCGTGCCCGTGACGAGCAGGTAGCCGTCGTCGGTCAGGCGCGTGACCGTCAGGTCAGCCTGGATCCCGCCGCGTCGGTCGAGCAGCTGGGTGTAGACGATCGAGCCGGGGGCCCGATCGATGTCGTTGGCGCATATCCGACCGAGGAACGCGGTGGCGCCGGGACCCGACACCTCGAGCTTGGCGAACGACGTCTCGTCGAAGAGGCCCGCGGATCGCCGCGTCGCGAGCGCCTCCGCCCCGATCGCCGGCGACCAGTGCATGCCCGCCCAGCCACGCGGCCGGAGGGCCTCGTCGCCGGCCGCGGCGTTCGACTCGAACCAGTTCGGGCGCTCCCAGCCGGATTTCTCGCCAAACGACGCCCCGAGACCGGCCAGGATCTCGTAGGCGGGGGCCGTGCGCAGGGGTCGGCCGGCCCGGCGCTCCTCGTTGGGGTAGTGGATGTCGTAGTAGGTCGCGTAGACCTCCGTGGTGCGCGCCAGTGTGTACGCCTGGGAGCGGTACTGGGCGCCAAACCGCCGGATATCCATCTTCCAGAGGTCCAGCTCCGGCTCGCCGCCCGCGATCCAGGACGCCATCTGGCGACCGATCCCGCCCGCGCCGGCGATCCCGTGGGCGCAGAAGCCGGCGGCGACGAAGAACCCACGAACCTCGGTTTCGCCGAGGATGAACTCGTTGTCCGGGGTGAACGCCTCCGGGCCGTTGATCATCCGGCTGATCCCGGCATCCCCGATTGCCGGGACGCGGCGGACGGCGCCGTCCATGATTTCGGCGAAGCGCGGCCAGTCCGGTGACAGGAGCTTGCCGTTGAAGTCGGTCGGCACACCGTCGAGCGCCCACGGCGCAGGATGACGCTCGTAGCCGCCCATGCACAGCCCGCCGACCTCCTCGCGGAAGTAGACGAGGTTGTCCGGGTCGCGGAGCTGGGGGAGACCGGCGTGGACGCCCTCGATCGGCTCGGTGAAGACGTACTCGTGGGCCATCGGGATGATCGGGATGGCGACTCCGGCCATCCGGCCGATCTCCGGCGCGAATATGCCGCCGGCGTTGACCACGACGTCCGCGAGGATCTCCGAGCGCTCGCCGTCGTGCTCAACGGTCACGCCGGTCACGCGCCCACCTTTCGTGCCGATCTCGACCACGCGCGTGTGCGGGCGGATCTGGGCTCCTCGGGCGCGCGCCCCGGCCGCGAGCGAGAGCGCCAAACCGGAAGGATCGAGCCAGCCATCCGTCGGGAGCCAGACAGCGCCCAGGACCCCATCGGTCGACATCAGGGGAAAGCGCTCCCGGGCCTCCGCCGCGCCGATCAGCTCGATCGGGAGACCGAACGTCCTGGCCCACCCCGCTTGGCGCTGGAGCTCCTCGAGCCGCTCGCGCGAGGACGCCAATCGAAGCGACCCGACCTCGTGCCATCCCGGGTCTGTCCCGGTCTCGGCCGCCAGCCGCCGATACAGCTCGGCACCGTACATCATCATCTTCGTGAGGGTTACGGAGCTGCGCAATTGGCCGACCAGCCCCGCGGAGTGGAAGGTCGAGCCGGACGTCAGCTCGGCGCGATCCACCAGGACGATCTGCGTCCAGCCCAGATCGGTGAGGTGGTAGGCGATCGACGTCCCGCCGACACCGCCACCGATGATCACCGCGCGGGCGTGGTCAGCCATCGGCGGTAGCGTACCGGTTCGGTAGGCCGTCCCGCAGTCCGCGCTCGTCGTCGCGCGTGTCGTTTCGGGGCACAATGTCGCGATGGCCGCCGATGCAGTCGTCAGGCTTCGCGATCTCTGCCTCGTGTTGCCGGAGGTGACCGAGCGGCTGAGTCACGGCGAACCAACCTGGTTCATCCGAGACAAGACGTCGTTCGTCACCACCGCCGACCATCATCACGACGATCGGCTCGCCTTCTGGTGCACTGCCGCGGACGGCGTCCAGGAGGACCTGGTGGCCGCGGCGCCGGATCGCTTCTTCCGACCGCCATACGTGGGCCACCGCGGCTGGCTCGGTGTCTGGCTCGACGTGCCAGTTGACTGGGACGAGATCGCCGGGCTGGTGACCGATGCATATCGATGCGTCGCGCCCCGACGGCTGATCGCGGAACTCGATCGTGTGGGGGATCTGCCGAGTGAGTCAGCCCGGATCGACCGCCCGAATCGCGGCTTCGAACCTCGGCTCGGCGGCATTCGCCAGCAACCGCTTGAAGCGGGTCGAGGCGTAGCCGACGAAGTCCACGCCGAGCGTGCTGATCCCCTGTTGGAGGACGCCCCACATCGCCTCGCGGAAGTCCGACACGACCCGCATCAGGGTCAGGCGCGCCAGACGTGACGGGCGCACCTCGCCGTCGTATGCCTCGAGCAGGATCCGGTCTTGGCCTTCGGTCAGCTCGTGGTTGATGCTGAAGTTGCCGAGGTCGAAGAACGGATCGCCCATCCCCGCGTATTCCCAGTCGATGATCCGGATCCGCGCGCCGTCGTCGATGAAGTTCGCGTTGAGCAGGTCGTTGTGGCAAGGTCGGAGCTCGATCTGATCGGCAAGCAGGGCGCGCTCGATCCGTCGCCCGACGACGGCCGCCGGCTCGTATTCACTCGGGATCAGCACACCTCGTTCCAGCGCGAGCGCCCGGTACGCCTCGCAGATCCGGATCGGCACGAACAGGCCCGGGATCGCCGGCCCGTCGTGGATCCGCCGAAGCGAGTCGGCCACCCGTCGGAGCGTGTCCGGGCGGCGGACCGCCTCGTCGGATACCGGTGTACCGTCGATGAAGCGCGTGACCAGGTAGCCTTCCGGCCGGATGAAGGCCGTGACTTCGGGCCCGACCCCAACGCCGGCAGCCGCGACCGTCGCCGCGTGCTCCACCTCGCGGCTGATCCCCAGGAGATGGGTATCGTTGCCGGCCAGCCGGAGCACCCATCGCTCCGTGGTTTCGGCCGCGTCCACCCGGAAGTTCCGGTTGGTGATACCACCCGAGATCGGCGTCAGGGTCAGCTCACGCCCGGCGAGCTCGGGCACCTTCTGCATCGCGCGGACCAGCTCGTCGTGGAGCTCTCCGTGCAAGGGTGGACGGTCGCTCATCGATGTCGCTGGCCCGTCTGCGGCGTACGCGACGGTCGCTCAGCGAGCGGCGACGACCTCGCGGAGCGCGTCGGGGATCGGCTTGTGCACTTCGACCGGCTGGACGTACCGCTCGACCATTCCGAGCGAGTCGTTCACCCCGAGCTCGGTGAACAGGTAGGCGATCTTGCGGCGCTGGGCGGCCAGGATCTCGTCCTTCGTCGCGAGCTCCCAGAGTTCGCGCTTGAATGGGCCGATCGCCTTCTTGCGGGTCGTGTAGACGAACTGCTGGTCGGTCTGGCCGGTCTTCCGCTCGTCCGCGGCGCTCGCGAAGCACCACGCTTCGATCTTCTCGTGGAGCGAGGCCGGGAACGCCGGGTGCTCGTAGAGCGCGTTCTGGAAGCCGGTGGCGAGGTGGATCTCGGCCGTCTCGACCGCCGGGAACCGGTGGAACAGCTCGTCAGGCAGGGTCGACGCGCCGTGCTGGACCGCGCCAGCAAGCCCGTAGGACCGGGCGACGTCGCCGAGCTCGCGAAGCACCTCGAAGTCGAGCTTGACCTCCGCCACGCCGCCGTCGGGGAGCGGGACGCCGCCATGCGAGGTGCCGGTCTGGACGCTGACCTTGGAGATGCCCTTCGCGCCGGGGGCGCGGGCGTCGAGCTCGCGCCGGTACCCGTCGAGGTACGCCCGCAGCTCGGCAACGGTCGAGTTCTGCGTCCCGACCTCGCCGATCTCGCCGCCGACGCTCACGGTGACGCCGTCGGTCTCCAGCGTCCGGATCAGCGCCGTCAGCTCGGCCGCGCGGGTGTAGTTCTCGCGCTGCTCCTCGTCGACGTTCGGCTTCGACAGGTCGACCAGCGTGGACGAGTCGATGTCGATGTTGTGATAGCCCGCGTCGATCGCCAGGCGGCAGGCGCGTCGGATCTCCTCGGTCATCGCCTCGGGGTCGGCGGCGTACTTCTTCGCATTGAACTGGTAGTGGTCACCCTGGACGAACACCGGGTGACGCCAGCCGGCCGCGATCGCGCCGGCCAGCACCGACGTCGCGTAGTCGATCGGGCGCTGGTACGTGTAGGTCTGCTCGCTCCGGGCGAGCTCGAGGATGACGGCGCCGACGTCGGCGGCCTCGGCGGCCTCGAAGACCGTCCGGGCCATGTCGAAGGTCTGGGCGCGGAGATTGATCGCGGGGACGGTGAACCCGTGCACTTCGCCGCGCGCCCGCGCCTCGTACAGGCCCTGGATGCTCGCCGAGAGGGCACCGAGCGCCTGGCTCGCCTCCCACACCAGCCACTGGGCTGCGGCCGTCGTGGCGTCGTCGGTCGAGAAGGCGGCAGTCCAGGCGAGGTCGCGGATCCCGCTGTCGCGGAACGCGGCCTCGTCGTCGATCACGAGCCGGTCGGCGTCGAGATGCGCGCTCGGGGTAAGGCGGGTCAGCAGATCGGCGGGCGAGGTCGCGACGTGGGGCATCAGGGCTGGGTCTCCTCGAAATCGATGGGGACCCATGGTAACTGGCGCCCGATCCGGGGCGCAGGGGCCGATTGGCTTGCTCTCGCCCGCCCGGACGGCAGGATCTTCCCGATCAGACGGTCGGCTTGACCACCATCAGGAAGATGATCGTGACGAGGAGCACCGTCGTGACCATGCCGCCGCGCCGGATACGCGAGACGATCGCCATGAGCTCGGGCGGCGGTCCGGACGCGCCGGGAGGCGGCGGCGCGGAAGTCATCTCGATGACCCGGCCGATCTGCTTCGCCTGCACGAAGTACGAATAGCCGTAGGCGATCACGTAGAGGATGATCGCGAGACCCAGCCACCAGTACGCCCGGTCGGCTAGGTTCATGCCCCGGACGAGGATCATCGCCGCACCCGTGATCGGCAGCGTGATCCCGATCGGGTAGACGAGCCGGTGCGCCAGGGTGTTTGAGACCCGCGTCGCGAAGTTGGCGTACTGGGGTTCACCGCCACCCATCGCGCCGATGAACGGGAAGGCGAACGTGGGACCGAAGGCCACGATCGCCCCTAGCACGTGCAGGAACAACAGGTACGGAAAAAGCCAGTCCAGCTCCATGGCCCCTCCTCAGCGAGCGGCGAGTCACTCCCCGCCGCCATCGAGGATAGGCCTTTTCCGGTTCCGCGCGGTGGCCATCATGACGACCGCCACGCGGGGCAGCGGCGGCGACTACGGGCAGGTCTCCCGACGATTGCCCTTGGGCAATATCGCCCAAGGGAGATCGTCAGAGGGACAGCGTTCGGCCGCCAGTCATCGCATTGCCTATGCGACGTGTTTGGTCCGCCGGCTCACGAAGTCGACCAGCACGTACTCGCCGAGGTGTTCCGGGCTGGCGTAGAAGGCGCGCCCTCGATTCAGCCTGGTCATGTGGGCCACGAACTCGGCGAGCGCCCGCGAGCGCTCCAGCATGAACGTATTGATCGTGATCCCCGCCTTCGTGCAACGCTGCACTTCGCGAAGGGTCTCGCTGATCGTTCGCCGGGTCGGTGGATAGTTGAACTCGACCTGGCCGTCCTCGAAATGGGCCGTCGGCTCGCCATCCGTGATGACCACGATCTCCTTGTTGCTGGCCGCGTGCCGCTCGAGGGTCCGGCGGGCCAGCAGCAGTCCGTGCTGGAGGTTGGTGCCGTACTCGTACCCGTGCCAGGTCAGCTCGGCCAGCGCGCCCGGGGGGATCTCTCGGGCGTAGTAGGCAAACCCGATGACCGACAGGTGGTCCCGCGGGTACTGCGTCCGGATCAGCGTGTCGAGCGCCACGGCGACCTTCTTGGCCGCGAGGAAGCAGCCACGCAGCAGCATCGATCGGCTCATGTCGACGAGCAGGACCGTCGAGGTCTGGGTCAGCAGCTCCGTCCGGTGGACCGCGAAGTCATCCGGGTCGAGGCGGACGGGACGCTCGGCAACCCGGTTTGCCGGCGCGTTTTCGTCCCGCCCAAGGGCGTTGAACAGCGTCTCGCGCAGATCGAGATGGAACGGGTCGCCAAACTCGTACGGCTTGGTCGTGTCGTCACGCTCGCCACCACGTCCCGCTCGCTCCAGGCGATGGCCACCAAAGGCATCGCGTTGCAGGCGGGCGAACAGGTCGTCGAGCACTTTCTGCCCGATCCGCCGATTGCCACGGGGCGTGAGCTGCAAGTGCTCACCGTCGCGGGTCAGGTAGCCGGCCTCCTCGAGGCGATGGGCCAGATCCTCGAGCGCATCGAGCTCACGGACCGCATCGTCGCCGAGGAGGTTGCGAACCTCGTCGTGATCGATCGCCGCGAGGTCGCCTGGCGATTCGATGCCGGCCAGCGTCTCCTCCATCCGGTCGATGGCCTGGAGCCGTCCGATCTGGGCCAGTGCGCCGTCGAGCCCGAGCGGTTCCTCGCCTTCGAACGGAACGCGCTCGCCGAGGCCGCCCGGCAGCAACATGTCGAGGTTTGCCGCGAGCTGGGCGAGATCGATCAGCAACCGATCGTCGCGCAGGAGCGCCTCCATCATCGACTGGAGCTCGGCGCGTTGCTCGGGGCTCATCGAGCGCAGCAGGGACTGCATGGCGGCCATCCGCTGGGTCAGCTGCTCGATGATGTCGTCGAAGGTGCGCGCTCCCGGGAAGAAGCGTCCGTGCCGGGCCAGGAACTCCGACACGTCGGGGTCCCCGCCGGCGATCCGCTCCCGGATCAACTCGTTGAGGTCACGCACCATCTCCCGGTTTGCCGCGAGGTCGTCCGGGGTCATCGAGCGGATCGCGCCGGACATCCCGGCCACGTACTGGTCCAGGACCTGCTGCTGCAGCCGCTTCACCAGCTCATCGAAGCGCTCGCGTGCGCCCGGCTCGAGGAAGTCGTAGTCCTGGAGGCCGCGGATCCGTTCGCCCACGTCCGGCGGCAATGCGTCGAGCTGGTCCAGGCGCCGCGCGGCGACGTCGCGCAACATGGCCCGAAGGTCCGCGTTCGGGGTTGGTGCGCCCGTGGGTGCGGCACTCGTCGGCGCGCCCGGCGGGGCGGCGCCCGGCGGTGAGCTCGTGGTGTCGGCCGGGGAGCCCGGGACGCCGGTCGGCGGGTGGTCCGGTGTTCCATCACCGGGGTCACGCGACGCCTCGTCGAGGCGGCGCTGCACGCCGGCACGCTCCTCGTCGACGATCTCCTCGAGCTCGCGACGGATGTCCCCGAGGACGTCGCCGAGCTGGTAGCGCTCCAGTAGCTCCTCGCGGCGGTGCTCGAGACGCTCGAGCAGGTCGCGCAGGCCGACGAGATCGCCGCGGGTGGCGTCGCCGGTCCGCCATCCGTGCTCCATCAGCCGGCGGAGTGCCTGGGCCAGGTCGCCCTCGGCCAGGACATCGTCGGCGAGCGCATCCAGGATCTCGTCGGCCTCGAGGTCGGCGGTCTGCTGCGTGCCGTCCCAGCGGGAATACCGGGCGCGGGCGGCCAGGGCCTCCGCAGCGTCGTGCGCAGGTGCGACCTGGTCGCGTCGGCGGCCGGGCACGCGTCCGCGTCGTCCGGCATTCGGACCGAGGTCGCGCGGATCCGGTGAGTAGGCGGTCACCGCCGCGACGCCGTTCGGCTCATCGGTGGTAGACCGTGCCGCCTGGGATGCGGTCCTTGTTGAGACGACGGGCGAGGTGGAGCCCCTCCAGCAGGAACTCGACCGCGGAGGCCACGACCGCGGGTTCCTCGGCGCCGTCGGTCACGTCGAACGCACCCAGCTCGCGCACGGCCGCGGCCAGCCCGGGAACCTCGCGCATCCAGGCGACATACTCGCGCGACGGCGTCAGCTCGCCGGTCTCGACCGTGAACCCATCTTCGAACGCCTCGACCACGCTTTCGAGCGCGTCGAGCGAGGCTCGCCGGCTGAAGGTGGCGTGCAGCGCCCTGGTGATCAGTCGTTCGACGATGCGCTCCTCGGGCGCCTCATCGCCGATCGTCTCGAGCTCCACCTTGCCGACGGTCGACGCGACGATCGCCCCGAGATCCGAGACCCGAGGGGCCGCCAACGGCTCACCGAGGCGGACCGCCCGCTTGAGCGCCGTGGCCTCGAGGACCTCGGCATTGGCCACCGATACGCGCACGCTCACTCCCGACCGCTGGCTGATCTCCGGCGAGCGCCGAGCCATGTGCGTCAAC
Organism: Chloroflexota bacterium; assembly: GCA_040882425.1. Taxonomy (GTDB): domain Bacteria; phylum Chloroflexota; class Limnocylindria; order Limnocylindrales; family CSP1-4; genus SPCO01. The sequence continues at coordinate 23,548 of JBBEBJ010000082.1, forward strand.
TCGGCGACGAGCTCCTCCATGAACGGTGGAACGACGACCAAAGGAACGCCCGGCTCCGCGTCGAATCGGTGTTTCTCCTGGCGCACGATCGCCATCTCGTGGTCCAGCGTCCGGGGATAGTGGGTCCGGATCTGCGACCCGAGGCGGTCCTTGAGCGGAGTGATGATCCGGCCGCGCGACGTGTAGTCCTCCGGATTGGCCGACGCCACGACGTACAGGTCGAGCGGCAGGCGAACGACGAAGCCGCGGATCTGGACGTCGCGTTCCTCGAGGATGTTGAGCAGGCCGACCTGGATCCGCTCGGCGAGGTCGGGCAACTCGTTGATCGCGACGATCCCGCGGTTGGCGCGCGGGATCAGGCCGTAGTGCAGGGTCAGCACGTCGGACAGGTACCGGCCCTCGGCCACCTTGATCGGGTCGATCTCGCCGATCAGGTCCGCGATGGTGATGTCGGGTGTGGCCAGCTTCTCGGCATACCGGCGATCGCGCGGCAGCCAGTCGATCGGGGTGGCGTCGCCGTCGCGCTCCACGATCGCCCGGGCAACGGGGCTGACCGGCGCCGTGGGATCGTCGTTGAGCTCGCCGCCGTGAACGACGGGAAGCCACTCGTCGAGCAGCCCGATCAGCAGGCGCGCCATCCGCGTCTTGGCCTGTCCGCGCTCGCCGAGGAAGACCAGGTCCTGGCCGGCGAGGATGGCGTTCTCGATCGCCGGCACGACCGAATCCTCGTATCCGACGACGCCCGGCAGCACCTCCCCACCGGATGCGAGTCGCGCCAGGAGATTGGCGCGCAGCTCCTCCTTGACGGTTCGTGGCTGCCAGCCGGTTGCGAGGAGCTCCCCCAGGGTCGTGGCGCGGGACGCGGTCGTCATGTGGTCCTCAATGCGAATGGTGACGTGGTTGCGGGGACGGTGGCGAGGGCAGTTCCGCGGCCGTGCGCGGGCGGTATCGGCCGATCGCCTCGCGGACGCTGTCGACGTCGGTGATGCCCCTCGCGACCAGGTCGTCGAGGAACGCCCGACGGGTCTGGAGCTCGATCTCGAAGTCGCCCGCCCGCCGACCCACCCGCATCGCCAGCTCGGGCGTCACCCCCCAGCCGAACGCCTCGAAGGTGTCACTGGCCGGATCCCAGGTCGCGAGCACCGCGGGCCCCAGCCGCTGGACGTGGCCGTGAACATCACGAGCAACGGGTCGGAGGTAGTGGGCAGCGACCACACGCCGGCGATCCCCACTGAGGCGGCGCACCACGAGGACCACCCCGAGCCGCGATAGCTCGTCGCCAGTGAGACGCACAGGGTTCGCACGGAGCCCCGCCAGGACGTCATCGAGCGAGTCGCCGTGGATCGTCGCGACGAGCCCGTAGCCGATCGCCGCCGCACGAACGGCCACTTGGGCGGCCTGGCCCCACGTGCTGGCCGGCGTCTGATCCGAGAGCTCGGTGGCAAGGATGACGGTGTTCTCCGGGCGGAACGGCGTCCCTGCCGGCTGCGACGGCACGCCCGGCCAGCCCAGCTCGGACGCCTGTGGGAGCCAATCGAAGGTCTCATCGACCCCGCGCAGTTCGACGATCCGCAGCTCCGATGGCAGGAAGTCGAGCATGGCTCGCAGGAGCGTGGACCTGCCGACGCCCGGGCCGTCTCCGGCGACGAGCAGCGGCACGCGGGCCTCGAGGAGGAGCCAGGCGGTGGCCGCCAGCTCCGCATCGATCGTGCCGGCAGCGATCAGCTCCGCGATCGAGCGAGGCTCTGGCGGGATGGGCCGCAAGACCCACCCGCTCCGGGTGAGCGAGGTGTCGGCCACGGTGACTCCAGCGACTCCGGGATGAGGCTTCAACTCGGGGACGGCAGCGTACGGCCGGGCTCCCGGAGCGTCAAACGCCGACGGACGTGCCCGTCCGCCCGGTCATTACCGGTCGACGCCGGCCGGATCGAGGCGCCACATCGTCGTCCCCTTGAGGTTGTCGCTGATCCTGGGGCCGTGCAGGTCGAGCACCCAGATCGAACCGGCAGCCGAGGCCAGACCATGGACACCGGTTTCGAAGGCGATCTGCGCAACCGGGTCGCCGCTCGCCGCATCGAGGACGCTGACGGAGCGCGCCAGGCCGTTGGCGACCCAGACCCGGCCGTTCCGCCCGACACGCTGGTCCGGCTCGGCAAGGCCCTCGGCGATCCGCTCCGGTTGCGGGCCCTGCGGGAGCCGCGCGACGGCCCACTGACGCTGACCGACCTCGCCGAGCGCTTCGTCCTGGGCTGAGGCGGCGAGGTGTGGTCAGCGGATGGCAGGATCGTTGCGGATGATTGTTGGCGTGACGGAGGAACCAGATATGCGGATCGAGCCCCTGACCCCTGACCGGCTTCCCGACCTGGCGGGCCTGTTCGAGCAGGGCGGCGATCCGAAGTGGTGCTGGTGCGCATACTTCCGCGTCCGTTCGTTCGACTTCTCGTCCGGCGGCAAGGCACGGCATCGCGCGGTCCTCGAGCAGGCCGTCGCGGACGGCGCGACGGAGGGTCGGGCGCCGGGACTCGTGGCCTACGACGGTGACGAAGCAGTCGGCTGGATGAGCGTCGGCCCGCGCGCCGACTACGAGCGCCTCGCCCACTCCCGGGTGCTCGCGCCGGTCGACGACACGCCCGTCTGGTCGATCGTCTGCTTCGTCGTCGGTCGCCGGTCTCGCGGGCGCGGTGTCGCCCGGGCGCTCCTAGCCGCGGGTGTCGCCTACGCCCGGGAGCATGGCGCCACGACGCTCGAGGCGTACCCGGTGGAGGTCCCGGGCGCGACACGCGTGCCGTCTGCCAACGTCTACCGGGGCACGCTCTCGATGTTCGAAGCAGCCGGTTTCACGGTCGTTGCCCGTCGCGCGGTGCCTGGCGGTGCCACTCGTCCGATCGTCCGCCTCGGGCCTACGGCGATCTCCTGACCGCGTGCCTCCATTCCTGCCAGAAGTCGCCGTGGTGACCGTTGCGCACGAACCACGGGACTCGAGCGAGGCGATGCGGAGACGTCGACGCGATGTGATCTCGCAATCCACGCTCACCAGCGGGTCGAAGACGCCGCGGATTTGCGTCGGACGAAGCGGAAGAGAGCCCAATGGTCACCAGGACGGCAAATGGCAAAAACCGGGCCAGCGCCGCCTCCCGCATCTCCACGGGATCGAGGGTGACAAAGTCACTGGCCGCTTATGGGTGACAGAATCGCTGAATCGCTGGCCGTTCACAGCCTGTCACTTGCCGGTTGACACGGCTTCCGCGCGGCGGATAGACTGCCCGGCGGCGCGCAAATCGCGTGTCCTCGTCTAGCTCATCAGGAGGCCGCTCCGAATGACGATGACCCACTTCCTCCGGCGATCGGTCGCGCCTATCGGCGTCGACGCGAGCGGGAGATCTGTGCCCATCTCGAGCTAGACCGCAGGCGGTAGGACCGCCTTCCGGACGAACCACGAGCCGTGGGCCAGATCGGGCCCCACGGCTATTTTGTTGCCCTTCACCGACCATCGAGCCGGCAGGCAACGACCCCAGCCGCGAGGCCCCCCGACGTCGAGCGACGTCGAGTCGGACCCGCGGCTTTCTGCCGTCCGGGGAGTTGATCGACACTCGGACCCCCTCATCTGCATCCAACCTGGAGCCCACCGTGACCGCCACCCTCACTCCGGAACTGAAGAACGGCTCATCGGGCCTGACCCTGCCGGCGGAGCTTGACGTGCTGACCCCGCGAACAGCCGTGCCGGCGCTCCTCGTGGAGGACGTCAGCAAGCGGTTCGTCGTCGGACGGAAGCGCAAGCCGGTGTCCGCGATCTCGCACGTGTCCATGCGCCTCGAGCGCGGCGACATCCACGGGATCCTGGGCGCCAACGGTTCGGGCAAATCCACGCTCATTCGGCTGATCTGCGGTCTCCTGACCCTCGACGAGGGCCGGATCGAAGTCTTCGGCCATGACATCGAGCGCGACGAGATGGCCGTCAAACGGCTGATCAACCGGGTCAGCGTGGACGCGGCCTTCTTCAAGAAGCTCAGCCCGATGGAGAACCTGCTCTTCGCGGCCAGGCTCTACGGCCTGGACGGGAAGTCGGCCAAACACGACACGCTCGAGATCCTGGCCCGCCTGGGCATCTCGGCGAAGCGGGTAGGCCGGCCGATCGAGCAGATGAGCCGGGGCATGCAGCAGAAGGTCTCGATCGCGCGAGCCCTGCTGACGAGCCCGACGCTGCTGCTCCTCGACGAGCCGACCACCGGCCTGGACCCGCGCTCCAAGCTCGACGTCCAGACCTTCATCGAAGAGCTCCGCGAAACCCACGACGCGACGATCGTCCTGACGACGCACGACCTGGCCGAGGCAGAACGCCTGTGCGGCTGGATCTCGATCCTCAACGACGGCCGCCTCGTCGCCGAGGAGACACCGCAGGGCCTCAAGGCCCTGACCACCCACCGCCTGGGTCGCCCAGCGACCCTCGAGGACGTGTTCATGACCTACACCGGCCGCTCGCTCGACGACGACGTCGAGGACGAGGACGCCGAGGACGAATGAAAGGAGGTGAGCGCCATGAACTTCAGCCAAGTCGCATTGGATCTGGCGCGTGAGCGCCAGGAGCGTCTGATCGCGGAGCACCTGCAAGAGCGCCGCTTCCAGAACCGCTCATCCATCCGCCGGTCCATCGGTCGCCGCGTCATCGCGTTCGGTCAGCGGATCGCGGCGGAGCCATCACTCGAGCTGGCTCGGTCCCGCTAAGGGACCGGGTCAGCTCCCTGCCAGGAGATCAGTCTCGTGACCATCGTCGCCCATGAGTTGAAGGCCTCGTACGCCTTCATCGAGCGCAACTTCTTCTTGACCCGCCGCTACTGGGGCTGGGAGGTCGCCTTCCTGGTCTATTCCGTCGCGGGCGCGCTGTCGATCTCGCTCATCGGTGCCGACCAGGGCAGCCCGACGCTGCTGCTGACCCTGATGGTCGGGGCGATCTTCTGGAACTACCTGTCGGTCGTGTTCAGCTGGATCGCCGAGACCATCTCGGTCGAACGCTGGGAGGGCACGCTCGAGTACACGATGATGGCGCCGATCCAGCGCTATTCGCAGCTGCTCGGTTCCGTGCTGTACGCCATGGTGTATGGCCTGGTCCACACGTCAGTCATCTTCGTCGCGTTGATCCTGTTCTTCCCGCAGATGGACCTGTCCGGCGCGAACGCGATGACCGCCGTCGCGTTCATGCTCCTGGGCTCGTTCAGCTTCGTCGGGATCGGGATGATCGCGGCGATCCTGCCGCTGCTCTACGTGGAGCGCGGTGCGCAGATGACCTTCGTGCTCCAGTCCTGCCTGCTGCTCGTCAGCGGCGTCTACTACTCGATCGAGATCCTGCCCGACTGGATGCAGGTCCTCTCGCACCTGTCGCCGGCGACCTACGTGCTCCACGGAGTGCGGGCGGGCCTTCTCGACGGGACGCCGGTGAGCGCGCTGCTCGGGGATGTCTGGCCGCTCGCAGTGATGGGCGCCGTGCTCATCCCGTTCGGGCTCTGGGCGTTCGGCCGCGCCGAGCGCTACGCCAAGCGGACCGGCAAGCTCAAGCGAGTCGGCTGAGCATGGACACATTCGCCGCGGCCATCGAGGCGCTCGGCTGGGACGCAGGCTGGGCGGAAGCCTTCACCCCGTTCGCGGCGCGGGGTCACCGCCCGGCCCGCGTCGTTGCCGTGCATCGGGACACGTCCGTCGTCCGTGACGGCGAGGGCGATCGGCCCGCCCAGGTCAGCGGCGCCTTTCGCTTCGAGGCACTGGCCGCGTCCGACTTTCCGACCGTCGGCGACTGGGTCGCGCTCGATTCCGGCGTCATCGCCGCGGTCCTGCCGCGCCGGAGCGTGTTCAAGCGGATGGCGGCCGACGGCACCCGTCGCGTCGCGGGACTCGACGACGAGCAGGTCATGGCCTCCAACGTGGACATCGCGCTGCTGGTCGCCGGTCTCGACAACGACTTCAACCTTCGGCGCATCGAACGCTACCTCGCCGTGGCGCGTTCCAGCGGGATCATCCCGGTGCTCGTGCTCAACAAGTCCGACCTGGCGGACGACGTCGACGGCCGGCTCGTCGCCGTCGATGCCATCGCCCCGGGTGTCGCGACCGTGGCGGTCTCGGCCCACACCGGCGCGGGGCTCGACGAGCTCCGGAGCCACCTCCGAGCCGGCGTGACCGCTGCGATCCTCGGCTCGTCCGGAGTCGGCAAGTCGACGCTGCTCAACGCCCTGCTCGGGGAAGACCGCCAGAGGACGGCCGAGGTGCGCGACTCGGACTCGCGCGGACGCCATACGACCACCCACCGGGAGCTGTTCGAGCTCCCTGGCGGCTCGCTCCTGGTGGACACGCCGGGCATTCGGGCGCTCGAGGTCATTGGCGCCGAGGAAGGCGTCGAGCATTCGTTCGACGACGTCGTCGACATTGCGGCGACCTGTCGCTTCAGCGACTGTCGGCACGACGGCGAGCCGGACTGCGCGGTCCACGCTGCGATCGCCGACGGCCGCCTGTCCCCGGATCGACTGGAGAGCCACCGCAAGCTGGAGCGCGAGCTCGCCCACGCTGCCCGCCAGGGCGACCCACGTGCCAGGGCCGAGCATCGCCGCACATGGCGTCTGATCTCGAAGTCGGTCAACGAGCACATGGAACGCAAGTACGGAGCCGAACGATGACGCAGCTGACGGAACTCTCAACTGGGGTTGACCGGCTTCCGGACGCGCCGCCGGTTCTCCGCCTGCCAGGTGCGCGCTTCCGACCCTTCCGCGACCCGTCGGACTACGAACGGCTGTCGTCGCTGATCAGGGCCTGCAGCCTTCACGACGAGATCCCCTGGCTCCCGACCGTGGCCAACCTGCGGTCCGAGATGGAGGACCGCACGTCACTCGATCCGAGGCGCGACGTCCTCCTCGTGGAACTCGACGATCGAACCATCGGGGTGACCGGCGTGGAACGCGTCGTACGCGACGGCAGTCCCATCTACGAGATGTGGGGCTCCGTGCACCCCGACGTTCGGCGACGAGGCCTCGGCACGTCGCTGCTCGCGTGGAGCCTTGCCCGGATCCGCCAGCGTGCCGTGATCGAGGACCCGGCCGCCCCGATCGTCGTCCAGGGTGACGCGGAGGAACAGGAAACCGGCAACCGGGTGCTGCTGGCGGGCGCCGGCTTCATGTCGGTCCGGCATTTCTTCCTGATGCGCCGTCCGACGCTCGATGACGTCCCCGACGTGCCGCTGCCGGATGGTTTCGAGATCCGGCCGGTCACCGAAGACCAGCGTCGCCCGATCCTGGAGGCCGAGTTCGAGGCCTTCAAGGACCACTGGGGCACTCGCGAACCCAGCGAAGAGCACTTCACGCTCACGCTGTCACGTGCCGAGCTCGACACCGACCTCTGGGTCGTCGCCTGGGATGGCGACCGGATCGCCGGCGTGGTGGAGAACTGGATCTGGACGGACGAGAACGCCGAGCTTGGTGTGAAGCGTGGCTGGCTCGAGCGGATCAGCGTCAGGCGTCCGTGGCGTCGACGCGGGCTCGCACGGGCGCTCACCGCGAGGTCGCTCGTCCGCCTTCGCGAGGCGGGCATGGAGGAGGGCATGCTTGGCGTCGATTCCGAGAACGCCAACGGGGCCCTCGGGCTGTACGAGGGCCTCGGCTTCGAGGTCCACAGTCGATCGGCGGCCTACCGGCGGACACTCGACCCGTAGGCCGGCGTCGCGCCACGAGTCGATCGTTGCGCTTCAGGCTCGGCCGTGCATTGCGCGTCCCGCCGGGCTGTGTCCGCAGGTCCCGCCGGGTCGCGCTTCGCGTTTCCGCGCGATCGTTCTTGGCAGAAGTACAAATCCGCAGATCCCCGCCGAGACGGCGGGTTCAAAGCCAGCCGGAGCCGGATCGCGGGCCTCTCTGATCCTCAAGAGCCCGTCGCGGGTCATTCGAGAGCCCGGATCTGTGCCTGTGAGGCACCGATCGCGCGGTGGGCGCCCTCGCAAGGGGGCCCCCGGGGATCGAACCACGCGCCGCCGCGGGTTTGTCCTCCTGTGAAGAACGCACGGCCGGGCTCGTGACCCAACTCCGTATCAGGAGCTGCCGTTCAGGCGAACAGGCGTCGCTGGTCGCGGACGAGCTCCATCCAGGCGCGCTCGCGGGCGA
>JBBEBJ010000083.1:0-5060 GCA_040882425.1 Chloroflexota bacterium
GGGTTGTGGCTCGGCGATCCGGTAGCCGCGCAGCGAGTTCGACCGCGCTGCCACGACCGCGACGACCTCGATGACGTAGTCGATGTGGCTCTGAGTGTAGGTCCGGCGTGGGATCGCGAGGCGGACCAGGTCCATCGCGGCGGGCGACTCGACGCCGTCGGGGTGGCGCCCGAACATGACCGTCCCTATCTCGCAGCCGCGGATGCCGCCCTCGAGGTAGAGCGCGACGGCCAGCGCCTGCCCCGGGTACTGGAGGGGCGGGATGTGCGGCAGCATCGCGCGAGCGTCGAGATAGACGGCGTGACCACCGAACGGCTTGACGAGGGGCACCCCGGCGGCGTCGAGCGCCTCGCCGAGGTAGGCGGTCGAGCGGATCCGGTAGTGCAGGTAGTCGTCCTGGACCACCTCGCGGAGCCCCTGGGCGATCGCCTCGAGATCGCGGCCGGCGAGGCCGCCATAGGTCGGAAATCCCTCGGTCAGGATGAGCACGTTCCGGCACGCCTCCGCGAGGGCGTCGTCGTTCATGGCCAGCCAGCCGCCGATGTTGGCGAGCCCATCCTTCTTCGCGCTCATCGTCATGCCGTCCGCGAGCGAGGCCATCTCGCGCACGATGTCGACGACGGTGCGGTCGCCCTGCCCGGGTTCGCGTGTCTTGATGAACCAGGCGTTTTCGGCAAAGCGGCACGCATCGAGGAACAGCGGCTTCTCGAAGCGATCGCAGACGGCGCGCACCGCCCGCAGGTTGGCGAGCGAGACCGGCTGGCCACCACCGGAGTTGTTGGTGACGGTCACGAAGACGACGGGCACGTCGGCTGCCCGCTCGGCAAGGAGTCGCTCGAGCGCGCCCACGTCGACGTTGCCCTTGAACGGGTGGATGACAGCCGGGTCCCGTCCCTCGGCGATGACAAGGTCGACGGCCTCTGCGCCGGTGAACTCGACGTTGGCCCGGGTCGTGTCGAAGTGGGTGTTGTTCGGGATGACCTTGCCCGGTCCGCCGATGACCGAGAACAGGATCTTCTCGGCCGCTCGTCCCTGGTGGGTCGGGATGACGTGGCGGAAGGGCCACAGCTCGGTCACCGACTCGAGGAATGTGAACCACGATGGCGAGCCGGCATACGACTCGTCGCCATGCTGGATGGCGGCCCACTGGTCCCGGCTCATGGCGCCGGTCCCGGAATCGGTCAGGAGATCGATCAGGACGTCGTCCGCATGGAGGGCGAACAGGTTCCAGCCGGCGGCCTCGGCTGCGCCCGCGCGTTCGTACCGCGTGGTGATCCGGATCGGCTCCACCGCGTGGATGCGGAACGGCTCGATGATCGTCCGGAACTGGTCCATCCGGTTCAGCTTAGCCGCCGCCGACCCTCGAATTGTCGACCAGGCGACGCACCGCCTGGACCACGAGGTCCGGACGATCGACCTGGACGTTGTGGCCCGCACCCCAGGCGATCGTCCGGCGAACGAGCCCGGGTGACAACGACTGGTAGGCGGCCTCCCAGGCGGCCGCGATCTCGGCGTTGATCGCCTCAGACAGGCGGGGCTCGTAGCGGGGCGCCCTCAGCACCTCGATCGGGAGGCCCTCGACCGACGCCTCGCGGAGCTGCGACTCGCTGGCCGCCCAGTCGAGCGAATCGACGACCGTGACGGTGTCGCGCAGGCGGTCCAGTCCCGTTTCGTATTCGGCGTGCAGGGCACCGACCAGGGGGTGGATCCACTCCTCCTGGAGGTCTGGATCAAACGTGTCGACCATCACCAGGCCCACCACCTCGTCCCGGTGCTCGGCGGCGAACACACGGCTGTAGGCGCCGCCGAGCGAGTGGCCAACGAGGAGGAACGGCGGCGGATTACCCGCGGTAGAGAGCAGCGCGCGAAGCTCGGCCGCCGCGTCGCTGAGGGTGTGTCGTTCGACCGGGTCGCTCCGCCCGCGCCCGGCCCGATCGTAGGCGCAGGTCCGCGTCGTCGCGGCGAGGGCGTCGAGCACGGCGCTCCAGGTGGAACTGTCCGCGCCCGAGCCGGCTTCGAGGACGACGGTGGGCTGGCCCTCGCCGCGGCAGTCGAGGTAGAGCTCGCGGCCGCCGATGTCGAACCGCTCGCCGCGCGCCTCGTACGGCGGCAGGAGGTGATGACGCGCGAGCCATGCCTCGGGACTGCCCGTCCGGACGACGTCGATCACGAGCGCAAGGGCGACGCCCACTACCACGGCCACGGCCAGGGCCGTCAGCGAGGGCAGCCGTCGACGTCGGTTGGTGACGTTCATCCCGACCTACCGTACCGCCGACTCGATGTACCCTGCCGCCATGTGCCGAAGCATCAAGACCCTGCGTCGCGCGGAGACGGCCGCGACGACCGGCGAGCTGGAGGCGGCCGCCCGCCAGTTCGTCCGCAAGATCAGCGGCTACCGCACGCCCTCCGCGCGCAACGAGGACGCCTTCGAGGCGGCCATCGCCGAGATCGCGGCGTCCTCGACCCGGCTGCTCGAGACCTTTGGCGTCGACATCGAGGAAGGCCCGGATCGCTGGACACCGGGTTCGGGCGCCCGACGGCACGCACATCCGCACGCGGAGGCGGCGCCCGCGCCCAGCTGACATCGGGCCTCGCACGGCCGGCCGTCCCGCTACCCTGCGCGGATGGAGACCACGGCGCCCTGGTGGCTTCGCCCGGGGCTCGAGATCGCTGAGGGGCGGCTACAGATCGCCGGTCGCGACGCCGAGGCCCTGGCGCGCGAGCATGGGACGCCGCTCTTCGTCTACGACCGGGCCAGGTTCGCCGAGAACGCCCGTCGACTGCAGGGCGCGCTGGCCCGGACCGGGCTGCCGTACCGACTCCGGTTCGCGCTCAAGGCGAACCCGTTGCCGGAGGTGCTCGAGGTCTTTCGCGGGCTCGGTCGGCCGGGCAGTCCCGACCGCGTCGGGATCGATGCCTGCTCGCCGGGCGAGGTCGGGCGGGCCATCGAATGCGGCTGGCGCCCCGACGAGATCAGCTTCACCGGCACGAACGTCTCCGAGCGAGACCTCGATGTCCTCCTTGCGCGGAACGTCCACGTCAACCTCGACGCGATCAGCCAGATCGAGCGGTACGGCCGGCGCGCGCGGGGGACCTCGATCGGTGTTCGGATCGACCCCGGCGCCGGGGCCGGCTACAACGAGCACCTGCACTACGCGGGGGACCGACCGACGAAGTTCGGGATCGGGCTCGAGCGGCTCGATGACGCGCTGGCCTCCGCGAGTGACCATGACCTGACGATCGACACCGTCCATTTCCACGCCGGATCCGGGTGGTTGGCGAACGGCTTGCCCGGGTTCGAGGCGGCGCTCGCCCGGGCGGTCGAGGCCGTAGGGCGCCTCCGCGCGGCCGGTTGCCCGATCAGGGAGGTCAACGTCGGTGGCGGGCTGGGCAGCCCGGCGCGGCAGGACGAGCAACCCGTCGACCTGGACGCCTACGCGGCGACGCTGGCCCGCCACCTGGGCGGCCTGGACGTCACGGTGTCGTGCGAGCCTGGCGACTACCTGGCGAAGGACGCCGCGATCCTGCTCGGCGAGGTCGTGACCGTGGAGCGCCGACGGGACGTCACGTTCGTCGGCCTCGACATCGGCTGGAACGTCAACTGTGCGTACTTCATCTATCGGTTCGCCCAGGAGATCGTCCCGTGCCGTCAACCCGACGCACCGCGAACCGGGGTCGTCACCGTGGCCGGCCACATCAACGAGGCGAGTGACGTGTTCGCCGAGGCCTACCCGATGGCGACGGTCCGGGAGGGCGACATGGTGGCCTTGCTCAACGCCGGCGGCTACCTGCAGGCGATGAGCTCGACGCATTGCCTCCGACCGACGGGTGGCGCGATCTTCCTCGATCGCTAGGAGGACCCGAGCACCCCCCAGCTCGTCGTGCGTTCAATGGCGATCCTGATCATCGGCCGAGCCTCCAGCCGATGGGAGACGTACTGCGGGTACCTGGCTCGCAGCCCCGAGACGGCCGCGTGGCGCTCGGTCGTGGCGGCACCGCCCCCGAGGACGGTTGCCGTGCCGTGGCACCGAAGCCACGCGAGTCGCCCCCATTCCTCGTCCCAGCGATCGACGAGCACGGAGACCCGCGGATCGGCGAGCACGTCGCGGACGCGCGCGAGGTGCATCGCATCGCCGGGGGCCTTCGGCTTCTCGTCGAGCGGCGTGTAGAGGACCGGATGCGCCGGATCGACGGCGAAGCAGATCGGCACGAGCCGCGGCCGGCCGTCCGCCGCGATCGTTGCCAGCACCGCCCGTCGCGCGGCGGACAGGAACGCTCGCTCGGCCGGTGACAGTACCGGGTCACGCATCCTCACCCGCCTATCATGCGGCCATGCGCGAGACCCGCTTGCCGCCGATCTTCCACGTCACGAGCCGCCGGATCGTGGCCGTTCGCGGCGATTCGCTCGAGGTCCGCGACGACCGGGTCGTCGGCGAGTCCCCGCTGGAGATCCGGGCGGCGGGTCCCCGACAGGACCCGGTCGTGGTGGCGATCACCATGCGTACGCCCGGCCATGAAGGCGAGCTGGCCGTCGGCTTCCTGCGCACCGAAGGCCTGATCGATGGCAATGATGTGATCGGCACCAGCACCGGCGACCCGGCGCGCCTGAACCAGCCCGACGACACGATCATCGTCCGGCTTTCCACCCCGTTCGACGACTCGAAGGTAGCGGAGCGCCACTTCATCGCCACGGCGTCGTGCGGGATCTGCGGGAAGGCCTCGATCGACGAGGTGGCCCTCCGTTGCCCGCCGCTCGCTCCCGGGCCGGTCGTCAAGCGCTCGGTCATCCTCGCGCTGCCGGACCTGCTGCGCGTCGCACAGCGCGCCTTCGACGAGACGGGTGGACTCCATGCGGCCGCGCTCTTTGCCCCGAACGGCGAGCTGATCGCGATCCGCGAGGACGTCGGCCGCCACAACGCACTCGACAAACTCGTCGGCTCGCAGGTCCTCGCCGGTACCCTGCCCCTGGCCGACAGGATCCTGATGGTGTCGGGGCGTGTCAGCTTCGAGATCGTCCAGAAGGCGGCCGTGGCCGGGATCCCGATCGTCGCCGCGATCTC
>JBBEBJ010000084.1:0-5001 GCA_040882425.1 Chloroflexota bacterium
GGATTGGTCGCGTCGATGGCCCGCGGAGTGTCTCTGGCGGATGCGGCGCCGCTGACGCGGATTCGGGTGACGTTCGGCGGGATCGTGCTCCGCGGCCGGGGCGCAGACTACTCCGCCGGGGTGAGGGATCGCCCCAGCTCATCGGCAACGCAGTCGTCGAGCCTGCGGACGATCCGGGCCGAACCTCGGCTGACCGAAGCCACGAGCCGCGCCGCAACCCGGCGCAGCCCGGGCGCCTCCGCCGTCATGTCGGCGGCCAGCCGGGCTTCCCGGAAGCGTCGGTCAGCAGCCTCGGACTGCCGGCGGGCGATGTCGAGCATCATCATGACGTAGGCGTAGTGGTTCATGAGTTGGCTCCTCGAGAAATGGTCGTGGTCAGCTGAGGCGTGGGATCAGCGGGTGGCGTCGGTGGGCCACTGCTCGCGTGTATCCGGGTGCCACCTGAGCGACGCCCCGCCAAACGTGGCGAGACCGATGATCAGGACGACGAACAGTGCGATCGCTTCCATTTTCGGCTCCATCCAGGCTAACCGGTTTAATAGCTTGTAGTGGTTACACTATATCGACTTGCTCGTAACCTGTCAACAGGTATAAAGTGGTTACGACGATGATCGCACATGCCCCCGCCCCCATCGACCCGGGTCACGCGCACGGCGTGGATCTGGACGCGACGTTCGACTTCCTGAACACCGCGGATACCGACAATGGTTTCCCCGTGGAGAACCTCCCGGGTCTCGACGACGCGCTTGCCTGGTTTGTCGAGCGTGGCGTCATCCATCACGAGGGAGCGGAGCGCGTCCGCGCAAAGGTCGCAACCCAGCCGGACCGGGCGGCCGCGGATCTCGATCGTGTCCACGCCGTGCGCAATGCCCTGCGCGAGGTGGCCGAGGCGATCGCCGACCACCGCGTGCCACGACCATCCGCGCTCAACACGGTCAATCGGGCCCTCCACGCCCGCCAGGTCATCGAGCTCGTGCCCGCCCCCGACGGAGTTCATGTCGATCATCGCCACGTGGGCGACCCGATCGACGACGCCCTGGCGCGCCTCGCTGACCCGCTTGTGGCCGAGCTGACGGCCGGTCAGCCCGAGCGGATCAAGGTCTGCGCCAGCGACACCTGCCAGTGGCTCTACTACGACGCCTCGCGGACCGGCCGCCGCCGCTGGTGCGATATGTCGACCTGCGGCAATCGGGCCAAGGCGGCACGCCACCGCGCACGCGCGAAGGCCGCGGACGACGGCCGGACCGCCGACGACGCGTCGGCTGCGCCGGCGCACTGACCCGGTCAGGGCTCGTCGCTGACCCGGTCAGCGCTCGAGGAGCGGGCGGACCTCGGTCGCCAGTCGGATCATCGATTCTTCGTCGTGCGGGGCCGGGAAGCCCGCGATGAGGTGGCGATAGCCGATCTCCACGAACGGGGCGAGCGCCTCGGCGACGTCCTCCGGCGTGCCGACCGGTTGGTCGGTCCAGGGCCGGGCTCGCCCGTTGCGCTCGAAGGTCATCTTCTGCAGGCGCTCCACCTCCGCGCGGGAATCGCGAATGATGACCGTGCCGACACCCACCGTCCGTTCGATCTCGGCTGGATCGCGCCCCACCGTCTCGCAGTGCTGGAGCAGGATCGCCTCCTTGCGCCGCACGTTCTCGAACCCGCCCCCGATGTTGTTCGCATCGCCGTAGCGAGCCACCAGCTTGAGGGTGACTTGCTCGCCGCCACCGCCGATCAGGAGCGGCAGGCGGGCCTGGATCGGGAGAGGGTCGTTGCGCACAGCGGTCGTGGTGTAGCGGGGTCCCGTCGCCGACGGTTGTTCGCCCTGGAGCATGCCGCGCATGATCGGCAGGGCCTCGCTCAGCCAGCGGAGGCGCTCCGGGAACCCGCTGCCGAAGGGGAAGCCGTACGCCACGTGCTCGGTTCCGAACCAGGCGCCGCCGATCCCGAGGATCGCCCGACCGTTGGAGATGTGATCGAGCGTCGTGGCCATCTTCGCCGTGAGTGACGGCTCGCGGAACGTGTTCGCCCCGACCATCAGCCCGATCCGGATCCGCTCCGTCGCCTGGGCCCACGCCGCCAGCGTCAGCCAGCCCTCGAGGATCGGTCCTTCGTGGTTGCCGACGATCGGATAGAGGTGGTCCCAGGTCCACAACGTGTCGTACCCGACCCGGTCGGCGCGCGTCCCGGCCTCGAGCAGCTCCGGCCAGCTCGTGTACTGGTTCCAGCACAGGGCACCAAGCTTGACGTCGGGCATCGGAACCTCCTGGTCGTGGGTGCGCGGCTACCGGCCGGTGGGTGTGCGGCGCGTCACCTGACGACCAGGTTCACGAGCCGGCCACCACCCGCCACGACGACGCGGTCCGGGGTGCGCCCGTCGAGGATGGCGACGATCCGCTCACGCGCCAGCACCGCGGCCTCGATCTCGTCCGGCGACGCGTCGATCGGCACCACGATTCGATCGCGCAGCTTGCCGTTGACCTGGACCGGGATCTCGCGCGTCGACTCGACGACGGCGCTCGGGTCCACTTCGGGCCAGGCCTGCGCGTGGATCGACACCCAGGGCTGCCCGGCGGCATCGAGCCGGCGGCTCCACAGCTCCTCGGAGATGTGCGGCGCGGCGGGTGCCAGCATCAGGAGCAGCAGCCGGATGGTCTCGTCCCACTCGGCGCTCCCGGCCACCTCCGTCCCGCGATAGCGGAACAGCGTGTTGGCCAGCTCCATCAGCTTGGCGATCATCGTGTTGAAGCGGAACCCGTCGTAGTCGACGGACACGTCGCGCAGCGTGCGGTGCGCGGCGGCGCGCAACGCGGCACGGCCCGCGTCAGCGTCCTCGCCGGCGGGCAGCGACCCGGCCTCCGGGTCGCCCGGTTCGCGCCCGTGCGCGTCCAGGACGAGGGTCCAGACCCGGTTGAGGAAGCGATGGACGCCGCCGATCCCGGTCGGGCTCCAAGGCCCGCCCTGGTCCCACGGCCCCATGAACATCAGGAACAGGCGGACCGTGTCCGCGCCGTAGCGATGCACGAGCTCGTCCGGGTCCTGGACGTTGCCGCGCGACTTGCTCATCCGTTCGCCATCGGCACCCAGGATCTGGCCCTGGTTGAAGAGGCGCAGGAAGGGCTCGCGGTGCTCGATCAGCCCGCAGTCGGCCATCGCCTTGGTGAAGAACCGGCTGTAGAGCAGGTGCATGACGGCGTGTTCGGCTCCGCCCGTGTACTGCTCGACCGGCGTCCAGCGTTCGGCCATCGCCGGGTCGACAGGCGCGGCGTCGTCGTCGGGCGACAGGTAGCGGTACCAGTACCAGGACGAGTCAATGAACGTGTCCATCGTGTCCGTCTCGCGACGGGCGGGCTGGCCGCAGCGCGGGCAGTCGACGCGCAGGAAGGCCTCGTCGTGGTTGAGCGGGTTGTCGCCGCTCCCCGCGTAGTCCACCGTCTCGGGTAGCCGCACCGGCAGTTGGTCGTCGGGGACGGGCACGATCCCGTCACGCTCGCAGTAGATGACCGGGATGGGCGTTCCCCAGTAGCGCTGACGGCTGATCAACCAGTCCCGTAGCCGGTACGTGACCTTGGGTTCGGCGCGGCCCTGCCCCGTCAGCCACTCGACGATCGCCTTGCCGCCCGCGTCCGCGAGCATCCCATCGAACCGGCCGCTGTTGACCAGCCGTTCGTCAGCGGCGTGCGCGATGTAGGCATCGTCCATCGGCGCGTCAGCTTCCGTTCCCGGCGTGGCCACCACCCGGCGGATTTCCAGCCCGAACCTGCGAGCGAACTCGAAGTCGCGCTCGTCATGGGCGGGGACGGCCATGATCGCGCCCGTGCCGTAGCCGGACAGCACGTAGTCGGCAATGAAGATCGGGATCTGCTCGCCGTTGACCGGGTTGATCGCCTGGGCGCCCAACGCGACGCCGGTCTTGGCGCGGTCCGTCGAGAGGCGCTCGATCTCGGTCTCGCGTCGCGCCTGCTCAACGTAGCCGTCGACCTCGGCGCGACGGTCCGGGTGGGTCAGCTTCGGGACGAGCGGGTGTTCCGGCGCGAGGACCATGAAGGTCGCCCCGAACAACGTGTCCGGGCGCGTCGTGAAGACGCGGATCTGGTCGCCGCCCGGCTGGTGCTGGTCAGGCGCCGTGTCGAAGTCGATCTCCGCGCCCTCGGATCGTCCAATCCAGTTGATCTGCATGATCCGCACCGGCTCCGGCCAGTCGATGCCGGTGAAGTCCAGCAGCTCGTCCACGTACTTCGTCGTACGCAGGAACCACTGCTCCAGGTCGCGCTTCTCGACCAGCGCGTGGCAGCGCCAGCAGCGGCGCTCCGTGCCTTCGACCTGCTCGCGCGCGAGCGTTCCGTCGTTGGGACACCAGTCGACCGCGGACATCGCTCGATAGGCCAGCCCGGCCTCCAGGAAGCGCAGGAACAGCCACTGGTTCCAGCGGTAGTAGCCCGGGTCGGCGGTGACGACCTCCTGGTTCCAGGCGAACGTCGCGCCCATCGATCGGAACTGTCGGCGCATCGTCTCGATGTTGGACATCGTCCAGGTGAACGGGTGCCCGCCGTTCTTGATCGCGGCGTTCTCGGCCGGCAGCCCGAAGGCGTCGAAGCCGATCGGGAAGAAGACGTTGTAACCGTGCATCCGGCGGTAGCGCGCGAGCGCGTCGCTCGGGGTGACGATGTACCAGTGACCGATGTGCAGGTCTCCCGACGGATACGGGTACATCGTCAACAGGTAGTACTTGGGCCGCGGGTCGCCGGTCAGGTCCGTGTCGTGGAGGCCGAGCTCCGCCCACCGCGCCTGCCAGCGCGGCTCGATTGCCGTCGGGTCGTAGCGCTCGATGCGGGTTCGGGTCTCGGCGGTCTCGGCGGTGTCGGTCACGGTGGTCCTCGGAGACGATTCACCCCTCGCCGCGCCGGCGAGGGGTGAGGGTTTCGCGGTCTCGTCGCGGGTGGTGGAGCTACGGGGACTCGAACCCCGGACCCCCTGCATGCCATGCAGGTGCTCTTCCAGCTGAGCTATAGCCCC
>JBBEBJ010000085.1:0-31136 GCA_040882425.1 Chloroflexota bacterium
CGAACGAGCGGAGGAACGGGTCGTCGTTGGTCGGTTCGGTCACCGGGCGCCCGAAACGGGCGCTTGACACAGTTGACGGTCGAGCGTCCGCGCGGTAAACGTGACAATCCACGCTTTCGCGGCACATCCCACCCACGTTCCCGGGGAAAGGAGCGCCCAATGCACGCTGGTCGCCGTCCCGTGGCCACGGCCCTCGTCCTTGTCCTCCTGCTCGGCCTGATCCCGGGCAGCTTCGCGACCGCCAAACCCCACGAGGCCGTCCGGTTCGCGACATTCAACGCCTCACTGAACCGGGGCAGCGACGGGCAGGCGCTCATCGACCTATCCACATCGGACAACGTCCAGGCGAGCAACGTGGCCGAGATCATCCAGCGTGTCCGGCCGGACGTGCTGTTGATCAACGAATTCGACTACTACGCGCCCACGGCCGAGCACCCCGAAGGGCCCCTCGTCGAGGCGTTCCGGGACAACTACCTCGAGGTTGGTCACAACGGAGCAGCCCCGATCGAGTACCCGTACACGTTCGTGGCCGAATCGAACACCGGGATCCCGTCCGGCTTCGACCTCAACAACAACGGCGTCATCGGCGGGGCCGACGATGCCTTCGGGTTCGGCTTCTTCCCGGGCCAGTTCGGGATGGCGGTCTTCTCGAGGTTCCCGATCCAGGCGGATGCCATCCGTACGTTCCAGCACTTCCTGTGGAAGGACATGCCCGGGGCGATGCTGCCGGACGACCCGAACACGGCGGCCCCGGCCGACTGGTACTCCCCCGCCGAGCTCGACGTCTTCCGCCTCTCCTCGAAGAGCCACTGGGACGTCCCGATCACGATCGGCCGGAAGTCGGTCCACTTCCTCGTCAGCCACCCGACCCCGCCGGTGTTCGACGGGCCGGAGGACCGCAATGGCACCCGCAACTTCGACGAGATCCGGTTCTGGGCGGACTACATCACGACCGGCGAGACCTCGTCGTACATCTACGACGACAACGGCTTGCACGGCGGCCTCAAGGGCGGCCGGCTGTTCGTCATCGCGGGCGACCAGAACTCCGATCCGCTCGACGGCGACAGCATCCCAGGTTCGATCCAGCAGCTGCTCGAGCACGATCTCGTGAATACCAGCCTGACGCCATCGAGTGCCGGGGCTGTTGAAGCCGCGGCGCTGCAGGAAGGCGCCAACCTGACCCACCTGAGCGATCCGGCCTTCGACACCGCCGACTTTTCGGACACGGCCCCCGGCAACCTTCGCGCCGACTACGTCCTGCCGCGGGTCAACCTGGGGATCGTCGGGAGCGGCGTGTTCTGGCCGCTCCAGGCCGACCCGCTCTTCAGACTGACGGGCGTCTTCCCGTTCCCGAGCTCGGACCACCGCGCGGTCTGGATCGACGTCCGGGTGCCGGGCGCCTGAGGATCAGGCCGGGATCGGTGACCTGAGGCGATCGAGGTAGGCCTGACGCCAACCCTCGGTCGCCTCGACCGCGTTGAACGTGTAGAGGTGCAGGCCGTCGATCCCTGCTGCGGGGTCGGCGGCGTATGGCGCGAGCCCCTCGAGGAGGCCGTCGGGGCGATAGAAGCCACCCGACCGCACGAGCCGGGTCACGAACCGGATGTTCTTGACCAGGAACCGGTGCGTGTCGGCGACGCCGATCCGGGCGGCGATCGTCAGCAGCTTCTGCGGCTCGGCGACGCCGGGCACGCCGACATGGACCGGCAGGGTGATCCCCTCGGCGCGCCGCGCCGCGATCCAGCGGCCGATCGCGACCGGGTCGAAGCAGAGCTGTGTCGTGATGTAGCTCGCGAAGGCAGCCTTCTCGCGTAATGCCTCGAGGACCGGCCCGTCCGCGATGAAGGCGTGGCCCTGCGGGTAGCCCGGGATCCCGATCTCGCCGAGCGGGTGCCCGATCTCCGACATCTCGCGCAGCAGCGCGAGACCGTCCGGGTAGGCACCTGGCTCCTTCTCGTCACCACCGACCACGAACGCGCGGTCGACGCCCGCGCCCTCGAGCCAGGCGACCAGGTCGACCAGGTGCGCCCGGTCGCGGATCATCCGCGCCGAGACGTGCGGGACGGCTCGAAACCCTTGGGCCTGCAGCTGCTCGCAGAGCGCAATCGTCGCCTCGATCCCCTTGGCCGGGGAGGCGGTGACGGATACGGTCGCCCCGGCCGGCAGCAGCGCCGCCTGGTCCATTGCGTTCCTGAGGGGGATCAGCTCGAAGGTCGGCGCCTGGAGGACGCGCGCCAGCGCCCCTGCATGCGCCGCCGAGAGCGCTCGCCGCCGCCGAAAGAGCACGAGCTAGACCTCGGAGTCCGGCATCGACGCCTTCCGCCGGGCGATGAAGTCGAGAAGGGCCTCGTCGATCGCCGAATCGAGCGGCGGCGCCTCGTACTCGGCGAGCATCCGCTTCCAGATCGCATTGGCCCGCTGCGCGGCGTCGAGCGAGCCGTCCTCCTGCCACTGCTCGTAGCTGTTGTTGTCGGCGACGTCCGAGCGGTAGAAAGCGCTCTCGAAGTTGGCGAGGGTGTGCGCATTGCCCAGGTAATGCTGGCCGGGCGGATTGGCCAGGATCGCGTCGAGCGCCTGGCCGTTCTCCGACATGTCCACGCCGTCGACGAAGACGGTCATCATCCCGCACTGGTCGGCGTCCAGGATGAACTTCTCGTAGCCGACGGCGAGCCCACCCTCCAGCCAACCGGCGGCATGGAGCACGAAGTTCACGCCGGCCAGGATCGTCGGCTGGAGCGTCGCGGCCGATTCGTAGGCGGCCTGGGCGTCGGCGACCTTGGACGCACAGAGCGATCCGCCGGAGCGGAACGGGACACCGAGCCGCCGGGCGAGGGCGGCCATCACGTACAGCACGAGCGCCGGCTCCGGCGTCCCGAACGTCGGCGCACCCGACTGCATCGACATCGAGCTGGCGAAGGAGCCGAGCACGACCGGCGCCCCCGGCCGGACGAGCTGGACGAAGGTCATCCCGCCAAGCGCCTCGGCCAGCGTCTGGGCGCAGACGCCGGCAGCGGTCACCGGTGCCATCGCGCCAGCCAGGATGAATGGCGTGAGCAGCGTCGCCTGGTTCGCCTCCGCGTAAGCGCGCGCGGCGCCGAGCATGATCGAGTCCCACACCAGCGGGGAGTTGGCGTTGATCAGGCTCAGGATCACCGGATGCGTCTCGAGGTAGTCCGCCCCGAACGTGATCCGCGCCATCTCAACCGTGTCGCGCGCCCGCTCAGGGGCGGTCACGGAGCCCATGAACGGCTTGTCGCTGTAGCGGATGTGCGAGTAGACCATGTCGAGGTGGCGCTTGTTGACGGGGACGTCGACGGGCTCGCAGACCGTCCCGCCCGAGTGGTGCATGTGCGGCGACGCGTAGGCCAGCTTCACGAAGTTGCGGAAGTCCTCGATCGTGCCGTACCGGCGGCCGTTGTCCAGGTCGCGCACGAAGGGTGAGCCGTAGTTCGGCGCGAAGACCGTGTGCGTCCCGCCGATCTCGACGTTGCGCGCCTCGTTCCGCGCGTACTGGGTGAATTGGCCGGGGGCAGATTCCTGGACGATCCGGCGGCACATGCCCCGCGGAAACCGGACGCGCTCGCCCTGGACGTCTGCGCCGGCGTCGCGGAACAGTCGGAGCGCGTCGTCGTCGCCGCGAAACTCGAGGCCGACTTCCTGGAGGATCGTGTCGGCGTTGTGCTCGATCAACGAGAGCCCCTCGTCGTCGAGGATCTCGAACGGGGCGAGCTTGCGGGTCAGGAACGGGACATGTTCGGCATGGGCGGCGAGGCGAGCGGCCTGGCGGGCGGCACGGCCGCCGGTTCGGTGCCTGCGGGTCTCGTCCATCACGTCTTCTCCCTGTTGCCGGCCGTCACGGCACGCCGACGTCGCCGCCCGTTCCGCGCCTCGTCGGCGTCCGCCGCCGCTCCGCCCGCGACCCCGGGACGCCTCGCCGGCAGCGGCACGACCCGCCCGAGGTTCGGGAAGGCGGCCGTTCGATGCGGGAACGCCATCGCCTCGATGAAGTGCTCCTGGAACCGCGGCTCGACCGCCGTCTCGATCTTCTCGACCCGGCGCACCACGCCCTCGATTTCAGTGCGGGCCGCGCCCGACAGCAACGCGATCAGCGCGCCGGTTCCGGCCGCGTTGCCGGCCGAGCGCACGGCGGCCAGGTCGCAGTCGGGGATGAGGCCGAGGATCATCGCGTGGGTCGGGTCGATCTGGCTGCCAAACGCGCCGGCAAGTCGGATCTCGTCGACCGCGTCGACGCCGAGCTGGTCCATCAGCAGCCGCACGCCGGCGTACAGCGCCGCCTTGGCGAGCTGGATCGCGCGGACGTCGTTCTGGGTGATGGCGATGCCGGGCGCGATCGCGCCGTCGCCCGGTTCATACAGGACGTAGCTGAAGGTCCGGCCGTCAGGCACGATCCGTGGTGTTCGAGCCGCGAGCGAGCCGTCGATCACGCCGTCGGGTGTGACGACACCGGCCAGGAAGAGCTCGGCGACGACCTCGATGATCCCGGAGCCGCAGATCCCGGTGACGCCGGGGCCGCCCTCGACCGCGACGGCCGCGGCGAACGCCGGCTCGTCCGACCAGGCGTCGACCCCGATCACCCTGAAACGCGGCTCGAGCGTCTCCCGATCGATCCGCACCCGCTCGATCGCGCCCGGCGCCGCGCGCTGGCCGCCCGAGATCTGCGCGCCCTCGAACGCCGGCCCGGTGGGACTCGACGCGGCCAGGAGCCGGCGCCGGTCGCCCAGCACGATCTCGGCGTTCGTGCCGACGTCGACCACCAGCGTCAGCCGCTCGGCCTGGTGCGGCTGCTCGGCCAGGATCACGCCGGCCGTATCGGCGCCGACGTGACCGGCGATGCAGGGCAGGACGTAGACCCGCGCACCCGGATGCGCGCGGAGCCCGAGCTCGGCGGCGGTCGTGTGCACCGCCCGGTCGGTGGCGAGGGCGAACGGCGCACCACCCAGCGGCGTCGGGTCGATGCCCAGCAGCAGGTGATGCATGATCGGGTTGCCGACGATCGCGAGCTCGAGGATCTCGGCGCGCTTGATCCCGGCCCGCATCGCGAGCGTCGCGATCAGCCCGTCGAGCGCCTTGCGAACCGCGGTCGTCATCTCGCCGGCGCCCTCGGGATGCATCATCGCGTACGAGACCCGGCTCATCAGGTCTTCGCCAAACCGGATCTGCGGGTTCATCACGCCGTTGCTGGCCAGGACCGCGCCGTCGGCGAGGTTGGCGAGGTGGCCCGCGATCGTCGTCGAGCCCACGTCGATCGCAACGCCGTAGGCGGTTTCGTGGAGGCCGGGCCAGACCGCGATGACCTGGTGCGCTTCGTGGACCGCGACCGTGACACCGTACCGGCCGGCCTCGAGCGCCGGCTGGAGCGCCCGGATGACGGCCAGGTCGGCCTCGAGGTCGGTGAGGCCCCACTCGCGTTCGAGTGCCTCAAACAACCGGGCGAGGTCACCGGTCGGGGATGCCAGCTCCGGCGGCGTCACCTCGACGTAGTGCAGGCGCACGACCGGATCGACGACGAACGTGCGCACGTCGAGGCCCTTCCGCACCACCTGGCGGTGGACCTGGCTTTCGGGCGGGACGTCGATGAGCACGTCGCCGAGGACCGTGGCCGTGCACGACAGCCGCCGATCGTCGGCGAGTCCGCGGTCGGCCCGGTACGCGGCTTCGAGTTCCGCGAACATGGACAAGTGGTCCCGCGTGGACGTGATCCCGTGCTTGGGAAACTCGCCCACGCCCTGGCTCACCTGGCAACGCCCACAGATCCCCCGCCCACCGCACACCGAATCGATGTCAACCCCGAGCGAGCGCGCCGCATCGAGGACCGTCGTGCCTTCCGGGAAGCGCCCCCGCCGGCCGGACGGCGTGAAGATGACGAGTGGCCGGTCGGTGACGGCGGCTGGTGGTTCGGCGGCGGGTGGCGAACCGGCGGGTGGCGGCACGACGGGCGGCCTCAGAGCACCGGCGCGACGGAGCGGCGATTCACGCGTCGCCGGCTGACCTCGCCGTCGGGGGTCGGTGCCCGGTGGGCCAGGATCCAGCGGCCGCAGTCGGGGTCGTGGCCCATCAGGACATCGGCGGCCATGACGCTGGCCTTCACCTCGGGCATGAGCGGGTTCGTGATCGCCGAGGTCATCCCGGCGGCGATGGCCATCGGCAGGAACGCGGCGTTGATCCCCTCGCGGTTTGGCAACCCGAAGCTGACGTTCGAGGCGCCGCAGGTCGTATTGACGTGGAGCTCCTCGCGCAACCGGCGCACGAGCGCGAAGACTTGGCGACCTGCCGTTGCCATCGCGCCGATCGGCATGACCAGCGGGTCGACGACGATGTCCGACGAGGGGATGCCGTGGTCGGCGGCACGCTCGACGATCCGCTTCGCGACCGCGAACCGGACATCGGGGTCCTCGCTGATCCCCGTGTCGTCGTTGCTGATGGCGACGACCGCGGCACCGTACCTGCGGATCAGCGGAAGGACGCGCTCGAGCCGCTCCTCCTCGCCGGTAACCGAGTTCACGAGGGGCTTGCCCTGGTAGACGGCGAGCCCGGCTTCGAGCGCCTCCACAATCGACGAATCGATCGAGAGCGGCACATCGGTCAGGTCCTGGACGAGCTCGATGGTGCGGGCGAGGATCGCCGGCTCGTCGCTGAGCGGGATGCCGGCGTTGACGTCGAGCATGTGGGCGCCGGCCGCGACCTGGGCCAACACGTCGCGCTCGACCCGGCTGAAGTCGCCGGCCTTCATCTCCTCGGCAAGGGCCTTGCGGCCGGTCGGGTTGATCCGTTCGCCGATGATCACGAACGGCCGATCGAACCCGATGGCGACCTCCCTGGTGGCGGAGCTGAGCATCGTGTCCGTCATGCGGGCGAGGTCTCCGAGGTGGCGGGCGGCAGGATCAGGCCGCCGGCGACGCCACCAGACTGGATCAGCTCCGCGAGATGGTGCTTGTCGTATTCCGCCTCGAGCCGGTCGGATTCCGAGCGGACCTCGCCGTCGAGGTCGTCACCGCACGGTCGCTGGGTCTTGCGCCACTCGGCGATGTAGTCGTTATAGGCCCGTTTGCCGGCGCGGTTGGCGGCCTTGTCGATCGCGACCTGGAAACGCGGATGGAGGACGACCTTGCTCGAACGGCGCGCGTCCTTGGCCACGACCTGCGCGGGGATGTCGCGCCACCAGATGACGGAGAGGGTGGGCATGTCAGACCGTTCCCCGGAGCGCCGCTCTGGAATCTTGCCCCGCTCGCAAACTCCCCGGCGGTCCTTGCTGCGGGCGCAAGTAACGGGGCCTCAGCGACGCAGTCGTGCTCGATTCTTGCTCTGGCTGCAAATCGGAGGACCCGAGTGATGCTCGAAGCCCGTCTGTTTGCTCCCCCCGCAAGGAAACGATCGAAATGGGCGCCTGATCGCTGTCCATCGATGCGTTGCTTGCGGTGGCAGCAAGAGCCGGTCGGGCGGGGCGAGCGGCGCCAGCGGGGGCGGGGCCAGCGGGGCCAGCGGGGGCGGGGCCAACGGGGGCGGGGCCAACGGGGGCGGGGCCAGCGGGGGCGGGGCCAGCGGCGCCAGCGGGCGCGGGGCCAGCGGGAGCAGCACGGTCAGGGGCGGCCGCGCTCGGCGACGCCGAGGCTGCGGAGTCGGCCGCCCTGACGACGGACGTGGCGAGGTCGCCGTAGCCGGTGCGCCGGAGCTCGAAGCTGAGCCCGAGCCTTCGGGCGGCCCGTCGAGCCGCGGCCACCAGGCCCGGATCGTCCGTCTGCGCGAGATGGACCAACCGGCGGTAGTTGCCGAAGTACGTCGGAAGCAGCTCCGGGTGTCGATCCAGGCCCAGCCCGACGATCACGAGCCGCTCGAAATTGCGCGCCAGGAAGTCGGTCAGGAAGAAGGTCGCCGGATCCTCCTCGGTCATCGCGGCAAACGCGGCCGACCCCGAGTAGAACTCATAGCAGTGCGCGCCCGGTAGTCGCTCGACACCCTCGTCGGCGAGGACGAGGTCGAGGAGCCCGCCCGTGCCGCAGTCCGCATAGGCGATGAAGATCCGCTCGTACCGTGGCCGCGCCGCGCGAATCTTCGCCCGCACCGCGGCGGGGATCCCACCCGGGCGGTTGTGGAGTGTCGCAGGCAGACAGGTCAGGTCGACGTTGGAGAGCCCGGCCTGGTCGATGACCGCGACCAGCTCGCGGGCGAGCGCCCCGCAGCCGATGACCAGGACACGGGACGGATCGTGCGCGTGCGACGCGGGCCCGTCAGCCGCGCGGGCGGCCGGTGAGAACGTGCGAGCGGCCGGGGCGAACGCGCACTCAGCGCGCATTTGCTCGCTCAGGCCGCACTGGCGCGGCGCTCGTCGATCAATCGCCGGGCGGTTTCGGCCGCGACCCCCGCGTCCCGGCAATACGCATCGGCGCCCACCGCGACACCGAACTCCTCGTTGAGCGGCGCCCCGCCCACCAGGACGATGTAGTCGTCGCGGATGCCCCGGTCGCGCAGGGTCTGGATGACCACCTTCATGTAGGGCATGGTGGTCGTCAAGAGCGCGGACATGCCCAGGATGTCCGGCTTGTGCTCCTCGAGCGCGGCGATGAACTTGTCCGCGTCGGTGTTGATCCCGAGATCGACTACCTCGAACCCCGCGCCCTCGAGCATCATCCCGACCAGGTTCTTGCCGATGTCGTGGATGTCGCCCTTGACCGTGCCGATGACCACCTTGCCGACCGGCTCGGCGCCGGTCTCCGCCAGCAGCGGGCGGAGGATCGCCATCCCGGCCTTCATCGCATTGGCCGCGAGCAGGACCTCCGGCACGAACAGGATGCCGTCGCGGAAGTCGATCCCGACGATCTTCATGCCCGCCACGAGCGCGTCGTCGAGGACGCGGGTCGCCGACCAGCCGCGGCCCAGCAGGATGTTGGTGCCCTCGACGATCTCCGCGGCCATGCCGTCGTACAGATCGTTGTGCATCTGTTCGGTGAGCTCCTCGTCGGACAGGGCCGCGAGGTCGATCTCCGCGTACTCGTCCTGGGGCATCGGGGAGTCTCCTGCCGGGGGTTCCACCATGCGGAACCGTGCCGTATGATGGAACCACGTAGAGCCCGAATCTAGCCGAGCCGAGGCGCCGTGTCCAGAGTCCAGTCCATCGAGCGAGCCTTCGCCGTGCTCGGCACGCTGGCGGATGGTCCGATCGGCGTGACCGAGGTGGCCGAGCGAACCAGCCTCCCCAAATCGACCGCCGCACGCCTGCTCGCATCACTCGCGCGCGAGGGCGTCGTGGAGCAGGTCCCGGGCGACACCCGCTATCGGTTGGGGGGTCGCCTGGCGACACTCGCGGCCGGGGTCCTGCCCACCCGCTCACTGGCGCGCCTTGCCCGGCCGGCCCTCGCGGACCTTGCCACCGAGGTCGGCGAAGCCTCCGGCCTGTCCGTCCCGGACGGCGACCTCGTCCACTACGTCGAGCAGGTCGATTCCCCGAACCCGGTGTCGGTGCGGGACTGGACCGGATCGCGTCTGCCGATGCACGCCGTGTCCTCCGGTCAGGTGTTGCTGGCCTTCCGACCGCCGGCGGCCCTGGAGCGGTACCTCGAGCAACCGCTCGAACGGTTCACCGAGATGACCCTGGTCGACCCCGACGCCCTGCGCGTGCGTCTTCGCGACGTCCACCGCGATGGCTTCGCCTGGGCCCGCGAGGAATTCGACCGTGGGATCAGTTCCGTCGCGGCACCCATAGCGGATGCGTCGGGCGAGGTGGTGGCCGCCGTCCACCTGCACGGCCCGTCGTACCGGTTTCCCGCACCCGGCACGGCAGCGACGACCGCCGAACGAGTCCTGACCACGGCGGCAAGGATTGCGGGGAGCATCCGGCAGGTCACGTGACGATCAACCGCACCGTCATGCGCGTGATCGCGTGCGTTTCGCTCATGCAACCGCGTTGAACCTTGGTCGAGGCGCGCGATCAACCCAGCGCGCACTCGAGGGGAGCACGAACCGGATCCACGGAACAAGGCGCGACCCGACCCGACAATCCTATTGCAACCACTGTGCAGTGACACTACACTCCCAACCACGATGCTGGACCTTCGGAGGTGACTCCCGACACGGGAGCTGAGAGGTGCGCCCCATGCGTCAAGACTCCGAGTCCCGGAGCGACCTCACCCGTCGCTCGCTGATCGAGCGCGTCCTGCGCGGTGGCCTGAGCCTCACCGGCTGGCGCTACCTGGCCGGCACGCTCGGTGCGGTCCCAGCCGGTCCACCAGTTCCGGATGATCGTGCACCCACGGCCGGCTCGACCTCGCTGCTCGCCGAGCGGCACACGTTCCAAGGAGGAGGCTAGCGTGAACAACCGATCGAACGGCCTGCGAGCGGGCGCCGCGACAACCGTCCTCGCGCTCCTGCTCGTCGCCTGCGACCAGGGGGCGGCGACGACGAGTCCCAGCGCGACGAGTCCGGCCGCACCGAGCTCACCACCGGCCGCCTCGGCCGATGCTGGATCGCCGACCCCGGCGGCTCCCTCGGGCGAACCGATCGTCGTCGGCTCGACCCTCTCGTTGACCGGCGCGTTCGCGGCGACGGGGGCGATCCACAAGATCGTCGGGGAGCAGTTCGTCGAGCGCCTGAACGCGAATGGCGGGCTGCTCGGGCGCCCGGTCGAGTGGATCGTGCAGGACGACGAGTCCGATCAGGCCAGGGTCGCCCAGCTCTATGAACGGCTGATCTCGCAGGACGGCGTCGACCTGATCATGGGTCCCTATGCCACGCCGAACATCCTGTCCGCCATGGCCGTCGCCGAGCGCCATGGCTACGTGCTGCCCCAGCACACGGCCGTCATCGCCCCCCTGCTGACCTACGAGTGCCAGTTCCCCGCCTGGTCGATCGGCTTCGAGCCGAACGTCTACGTCCCGACCCAGCTGTACGAGGCCGTCGCGACCCTCCCCGACCCGCCCGCGACCGTCGCGTTCGCTACCAACCAGAACGGCTCGACCGACTTCGTCACGCGCGGCCTCCCGGACGACGAGACCGACCCCGACTCCCGGTCGATCGCGAGCGCCATGGGGCTCGAGATCGTCGCCGACATCCAGTACCCACCGGGAACGACCGAGTGGGCGCCGATCGCGACGCAATTGCAGCAGGCGGATCCGGACCTCATCGTCAACAACAGCCTCGGCGTGGACACGGTCGGGCTGATCCAGGCCATGAAGCAGCTCAACTACGATCCGCCGCTCGTGTTCAGCCTGTTCCCGGCGCCCGGTCCGCTGCTCGGGCTCGGGGCCGATGCCGAGGGCGTCCTGTCGGTCTCGATCTTCGAGCCGAACGATGCGATCCTGGCGCAGTACGGGCCGGAGGTCACCGCGATCGTCGACGAGTACGAGACGGCGGCCGCGGCGGCGGGTCTCCCGTACACGGCCTTCGAGACGCAAGCCACGGCATCATGGAACGCGTGGGAAATCCTCATTGCCGGTGTCGTGGGCGCCGGCAGCCTCGAGCACGAAGCGATCTGCGACGCCCTCCATGCGAACGGCGCCGAGACGACCTTCAGTGGCAACCTGGCCTTCGATCCGGCCCAGAACAACTTCTGGCCGAGCAACCAGGGTCTCAAGCAGATCCAGGGTGGCGATTGGGTGATGGTCTATCCGCCCGATCGCGCGGCCGGCACCATCCAGCCGGCCGGCAACTGAACAACGTTCCGGGACGAGGCGCGGGTCCCGACCCGCGCCTCGTCAGGCCGTGACCATCCAGACCGTGCTCCAGGCCGGCATCGCGGGTGCGCTGACCGGCGGCCTGTACGCCCTGATGGCCCTCGGCCTGTCGCTGACCTGGGGAATGCTCCGGGTCATCAACCTCACCCACTTCGCCCTGATCCTGGTCGGCGGTTATCTCACCTTCGAGCTGGCGACCCGGGCCGGGATCGATCCGCTGCTCACCGTCGTCGTCACGGCGCCCGTCCTTTTCGTGGTGGGAGGCGCGCTGCAATGGGCGTTCGACCGGTTCGCCCTGACCGAGTTCAACTCCCTGCTCGTGACGTTCGGCCTGCTCATCGTCGTGGTTCAGCTCGTCTCGAACTACTGGAGCGCTGACTTCCAGCGGATGAGCGCGGAGGTCAACCCGTACGCGACCCAGTCGCTACGCCTGGGCCCGTTTGCCTTCCCGACGCCGAGGCTCCTTGCGTTCATCGCCGCGGTCGTCCTCGTCGGTGGCGCACACGTCTGGCTGCAACGGACCTATCCCGGTCGGGCGCTGCGGGCGTTCGCCCAGGATCGGACGATCGCCGCGGCCTTTGGCATCGACCACGTCCGGCTCGGCGTCCTGCTGGGCGGGGTCGCGGGCGCCACGGCCGCGGTGGCCGGCATGCTCGTGGCGGTCGATCGTCCACTGACGCCATCGAGTCCGTTCGAGTGGTTCGGGATCGTCTTCGCGGTCGTCATTCTCGGCGGGATCGGCAATGCGGTCGGGACCCTGCTCGCGGGGATCGTCGTCGGCGCGCTCGCCGGCGTCGTGTCGGCCGCGTGGTCACCGTCGACGGCTCCGCTCGTCATCTTCTCGTTGATCATCGTCGCGCTCCTCGTTCGACCGCGCGGGATCTTCGTCCGGGGCGGGACGTGACGCTCGCGCGCGGACTCGGCGGGTTCGCACTTCTGTTCGTGGTCCTCGCGCTGCTGCCGACCGTCCGCGAGCCGTTCGGCGTTTCGGTTTCCTACCTCGTCTTTCTCGGCCTGGCCTGGTTCTGGGTCGCCCAGGCCACGAGCTGGAACATCCTGTCCGGCTACAGCGGCTACTTCAGCTTCGGCCAGGGGGCGTTCCTCGCCGTCGGGGCGTATACGACGGCGGTGCTCTACGGCCGGCACGGCGTGGACTTCTTCCTGACGATCCCGATGGCCGGGCTGCTGTCGCTGCTGCTCGCGTTTGCGATCGGGGCACTCGCGTTCCGCCTCCGTTCCCTGCGTGGCGAGATCTTCGCCCTGCTGACCCTGGCGGTCCCCTTCGTCCTCGAGTCCGTCGCGCTGATCAACACCGCGATCGATGGCGGCCAGGGGATCATCATCGCGCTACCCGACTACCCGGACGCGCTGGGCAGCTTCCAGGACCTCATCTACCGGCTCTTCCTGGCCGTCGGCGTCGGGTCGCTCGCGATCGCGTTCGCGATGCAGCATTCGCGCCTCGGCTGGGCCCTCTTCGCGATCCACGACGCCGAGGACGTGGCTGAAGGCCTGGGCGTGCCGACGTTCCGTCACAAGATGATCGCGATCGGGCTCAACGGGCTGATCGCGGGCGTCTGCGGCAGCATCTTTGCGCTGCAGATCGGGTTCGTCGCGGTCCAGTCGGTGTTCGGGTTGACCGTCCCGCTGTTCGTGATCGTGATGAGCGTGCTCGGCGGACGCAGCCACTGGCTCGGACCGTTGCTCGGCGCCGTCGTCATCTTCACGCTCCAGGACCGACTGTCGGCGTCGGGGTTCGAAGGCTGGAGCCTGGTCATTCTCGGCACCATCCTCGCGGGCCTCGTCATCGTCGCCCCGGAGGGCCTCCATGCCCGGTTGCGTCGCCGACCGTGGCCGGTCGTCGCGGCGTTCGCCGCCCCGATCGTGCTGCTCGCCGTCCTGGGGGTCTGGGGAGGACCACTCGACTGGGTCCTTGCCGGGATGGCGGCCGGTGCGCTCGTGGCGATCGTCCCGTCGACCCGCCGCCGGCGGATCGACCCCGACGCCGCGCTCGGGATCGCCCCGGAATCGGCGGTCGTCTCTCCGCTCGACCTTGCGCCGGTGGCCCCGGCGGCGCCGGTGGCCAGCGTGGTCCACCGCGCCACGACAAGCGAGACGCCCGCCGGCGGCGGTTCCGAGGTCGTCGTGGCGGAGCTCGCGGCGTCGCTCGAGGCGGAGCCGGTTCGGCCGGGCCCGGTCATCGAGTGCTTCGAGGTGACCAAGCAGTTCGGTGGGGTCCACGCGTTGCAGGGCGTCTCCCTGGCGGTCCTGCCCGGGGAGATCGTGGGGCTGGTCGGTCCCAACGGCTCGGGCAAGACGACCCTCGTCGGCGTGCTTTCGGGGTTCCTCCGCCCGACATCGGGTGACGTCCGCGTGGGGGACGCAAGCGTCGTCGGCCTCCCGCCGCACCGCATCGCCCACCTCGGCGTGGCGCGCACGTACCAGATCCCCCGGCCCTTCGCGTCGATGACGATCCGCGACAACGTGGCCATGTCGCTCATGTTCGGACGCTCCGGCGAGTCGCTGGAGGCCGCCCGGGCGGGCGCCGCCGAGCACCTCGAGTTCGTCGGGCTGGCCGGCCGGGCGGATGCCAGGCCGTCGGAGATCAACCTGCACGAGCGCCAGCTGCTCGAGATGGCCCGGGCGCTCGCCCAGCGGCCGCGGGTGCTGTTCCTCGACGAGGCACTGGCGGGGCTCAACCCGGTTGAGATCGACAACGCCGTCGGGGTCGTCCGGCGGATCCACGAGTCGGGGGTGGCGATCGTCGTCGTGGAGCACCTGCTGCGGGTGGTCAACCAGCTGGCGACACGCCTGGTCGTGCTCGAGCAGGGTCGAACGCTCGCCCAGGGCGATCCGGGCGTCGTCATGCGCGATCCCGCCGTCGTTCGCGCCTACCTCGGGACGGCGGCCGATGCTTGAGGTCGGGGCGCTCCATGCGTTCTACGGGGAGGCGATCGCGCTGTCCGGGGTCAATCTACGGCTGGATGCCGGCGAGATCGTGTGCGTGGTCGGCCCCAATGGCGCCGGCAAGTCGACGCTCGTCAACGCGATCGCCGGGCTGCATCAGGCGACACGCGGGCGGATCGTGATGGATGGGCGCGACCTCGCCCGTGTCGCGGGGCATCGCGTGTGCGAGGCCGGGATCGCGGTGGTCCCTGAGGGAAGGCGGCTCTTCCCCGCGATGTCGGTCCTCGAGAACCTCGAGCTGGGCGCCTACCGGAAGGCGGCGCGGTCGGCACGGAATGAGCGGCTCGGGTGGGTGTACGAGCTCTTCCCGAGGCTCGCCGAACGGCCGACCCAGATGGCCGGCAGCCTCAGCGGCGGGGAGCAGCAGATGGTGGCCATCGGCCGGGCATTGATGGCAAGCCCGCGAGTCCTCCTCATGGACGAACCGTCGCTCGGGCTCGCGCCGGTCGTCGTCGACGAGGTGTTCGCGGCGATCGGCACAATCAACGCGGCGGGCGTCAGCGTGCTGCTCGTGGAGCAGAACGTGGACCGGGCACTGCGGCTGGCGACCCGCGGCTACCTGCTCTCGGAGGGCCGGGTCGTGCTCGAGGGGACCACGACGGAGCTTGGCCGGAGCGACCTGATGCGGCGGACGGTGCTCGGTCTGTAGCGGCCCGCTCAGCCTCGCCCGGTCCCCGGGCGATGCTCGTCGATGAGGGCCTGTGCGTCGAACTGGGCCCGCCCGAGCACGAACCAGATGGCCTCCACCGGCTCCTCCCCGATCGTCGCCAGGCGGTGCGGGATGGAGGAGTTGATCGAGATCGCGTCGCCGGGCTCCAGGACGTACTCGTCAAAGCCGATGCGCACCTGCAGCCGACCGGAGATGACGTACCCCCACTCGTGGCCCGGGTGCCGCTGGTAGGCGTCCGGTGGACTCGAGGCGCCACCCGGCTCGTAGGTCACCTTGAGGAACTCCACGCCGGGTTCCGAGAGGGTCGTCAGGCGCTCCCAGAGCACCCCCGACGCCAGGCGGATCCCGTTCCGGTCGGCCGCGCGCTGGACCGGCGGCGTCGCCGTCATCGTCCCGGCCGAGGCGGCACCGCCGGAGGACACGGCGGTCGCCACGGGCTCGCCGGCTCGCCGGTCGTTGAACAGCAGCTCATCGAGCGACACGTCGAGTTCGTTGGCGATGGCGTACAGGGTGCTGACCGAGGGGTTCGCACGACCGGTCTCGATCTGCGAGATCAGGCTCGGTGAGACCCCGAGACGATCGGCGAGCGCACGCAGGGACAGCTTCCGCTCCTGGCGTGCCTCGCGGAGCCGCTCACCCATCTCGAGGTGGTGGGGTCGTCCGTTCCGATTCGTGTTCGATCTTGCCAAGCCTTGCCTCGGGTCCCCGCGGTGACGACGCCTGCCGATCATTGCGCGCAGGTCCATCCAAGAGTAATCCGATCGGGCCGGCGCCGAGGAGTCACGGCCGCCTCCCGGCGGTGACCGTCACAGGGCGGCCTACCGGCAGTGCCAGCCACCGTCAACGATGAGATCCACGCCGTTGACGGCGGGGTTCTCCAGCAGGAAGGAGACGGCGCCCACGATGTCCGACATCGTGGCGAGCCGACCCGTCGGTGTCACGGACGTGTAGTTCTCGATCGCTGCCGGCTTCTCCGCCCAGAACGGGCTGTCGCCGACGATCCCGGGGTGGATCGAGTTGACGCGTCGCGGCTTGAGCTCCTCGACCAGCGTCCGTGTCAGTCCGACCACGCCACCGTTGACGGTCGTGACCGTGGTCGAACCCGGATACGGTCGCTCCTTGGCCATGCCGCCGAAGAGGACGACCGATGCGTCGGGAGTGAGCCGATCGAGCAGTGCGTGGACGACCTCCGTGTAACCGACAAGCTTCAGCGTCACGAGGCGGATCGCCCGCGTGATGTCGTACTCGGCGACTGAATTCGCGTCGCGATCGATGGCCGCCAGGACGAGGTGCTGGACCGGTCCGAGGTCGCTGAGCGCGGCGGCGATCGACGTGGGCTCGGAGAGATCGAACGACAGGCCCCTGGTGCTGCCTCCCAGCTCGGCGGCGGCGGCTTCGACCCCGGCCGGGTCGCGCCCCGTGAGGATCACCGTCCTCCCACGGGTCGCATAGTGACGGGCGATCTCGAGCCCGATGGCGCGCGTGCCGCCCACGACGACGACCGAACCGTCCGCTGGCATTCCGTTACCTCCCTTGTGTTGACCTGGTCTGCTCGTGGCGCTCCCAGCTGGGCACCCAGCGGTACGAGTGCCGGGTGGGCGGCTGTGGCGCCTGGGTCTCGATCCAGCGAACACGTTCACTGCCGGTGTTGTAGAAGCCGTGCACGCAGCCGACGCCCGCGAACACGATGTCTCCGGCGCGTAGCGTGTACGGCTGTCCGTCGAGCTCGGCCTCGATCTCGCCCGCGAGGAAGTAGTACGCCTCCTCGAACGGGTGATCGTGGGCCTGGGCCGCACCGCCTGGCTCGTAGTCGACCGTGAACATCGTGACGTGGTCGGCACCGAACTGCGGATCGACCATCATCTTCACCGAGATACCGCTGTACACCACGAGGGCCGTGTCCCTCCCGGCGGGTGCCCGACCGTGCGCTTCGTCCGTGATTCCAAGGGCCTCCAGCTGTGGTGGCGTCCCGTCGTAATGACCGACCAGGCGGAGGGTCGGGTCGCCGAAGGGCGGGCGCTCGGCGGCCGCGTCCATCCGCTCGAGGTCCTGGGCCGCCTCGAAGAACGTGTCCCGACGACGGGCGGTGGGCTCGAGGCGTTGCGGCGAATTCAGCGACAGGAACCGGATCGGTGCCGCGCTCGTGTTGCCAAGCGCGTGACGGAGGGCGGTTGGCATCAGCGCGTAGTCACCCGACGTCAGGCGATGGATCTGCCCGCCAAGATCGAGCAACAGCTCGCCCTCCAGAACGTAGAGCGCCTCCTCGAACGAGTGGACGTGCGGCGCGATCCAGCCGCCAGGCTCGAGCGCACCCACGGCCAGGTCGGTATGGATCGCGCCCTGCTCGGGACCGACCATCCGGAGGCGAGACAGGCCCGATGCGGTCGCGCCGGGCGGGAGCGGATGTTCTGTGAATGACCAGTCGACATGTCCCACGTAATGCATCAATGGCTCGCTTGTTGCTGGCGGCGTTGGGTCGGGTCCCTACTCGGAGCGGCGGGACCAGGCATCCACGCCGACCGCGAGGAGGAGGATCACGCCAAGCGTGACCTGCTGGTAGAACGGGTCCAGCCCAAGCAGGTTGAACCCATTGGCGACGAGGGCGACGAACAGGCAGCCGATCACGGTGCGCTGCATCGACCCCTCGCCGCCGAGGATACTCGTGCCACCGACGATGATCCCGGTCAGGACCGTGAACGTCAGGAACTGACCGCTGCTGGCCTGGGCGCTGAGCACCCGGGATGCGTCGATCGTGCCGGCCAGTCCGGCCGCCGCGCCGCTGAGGGCGAACGTAGCCACCCGGATCGCGTTGACCCGCACCCCGCCGAGCCGCGCGGCCTGGGCATTCCCGCCGGTGGCGTAGACGTACCGCCCGAACGTGGTCCGGCTCAGGAGGATGGTCGCGGCGACGGCGGTCAGGATCATCATCCAGGCAGCACTCGTCACGCCAACGAGGCGCGTCGCGGCGAACTGCTGGAAGTCCGGGTGATCGAGCGCGACGACCAGATTGCCCCTGGTCACGATCGCGGCGATCCCGCTCACGACGAACGACATGGCCAACGTGCCGATCAGCGGGTTGATCCGGAAGCGAGTCACGACGATCCCGTTCGCCAGGCCGACGGCGAGGCCGACCGCAATGCCGGCCACGACGCCCGCCGGGCTCGACACGGACGACGCGACGTTCAGCGCGGTCGCAGCGGCCAGCCCGTAGATCGCGCCGATCGACAGGTCGATGCCACCCGCGATCAGCACCAGCGTGCCGGCGCACGCCACGATGATGATCCCGGACTGCTGGTCGAGGATGTTGGCCAGGTTCTGGAACCTGAGGAACGAGGGGCTCGCCAGGCTGAGCGCGATGAGCGTGACGACGAATGGGATGAGGATCCCGCCACGTCCCACGGCATCGCTGAGCCGCGACATCGAGGGCACCCGCGACACGCGCGCGCCCGGTGCTTCCGTCCCGCCCAGACCACTCATGCCACCCGGACCACTCATGCCGCCGCCGTTCCGTCGGTCCCGAAGGCCGCCGCGAGGATCGCCGCCTCCGTCATCGCCGGGCCGGCCAGCTCGGCGACCACCCGTCCCGTTCGCATCACAACCACTCGATGGGCGAGGCCCAGGAGTTCCTCCATCTCGTTCGAGATCAGGAGGATCGCGACGCCCCCCGCCGCGAGGTCCACGAGCAGCTCGTACAGGTCCCGCTTCGCCCCGACGTCCACGCCACGCGTTGGTTCGTCGGCGATGAGCACGCTCGGTGTCGCGAGGAGGGCACGTGCGAAGAGCAGCTTCTGCTGGTTGCCACCCGACAGGGCGCCGGCGGGTGCCTCGAGCAGGGATGTCCCGGTGACACGGGCGAGGACGCCGGCCACCTGGATGCGTTCCGCCCGGCGGCGGACGAAACCCAGGCGGTGGAGCCCGGGGAGGCTTGCCAGGCTCACGTTCTCCCGGATCGGGCGCCGGAGCAGGAGCCCATCGTCCTTGCGCGATTCCGGGATCAGGGCGACACCGGCCTGGATCGAATCGACCGGCGAACCCGCCAGCAGGGTCGTCCCCGCGTGGATGTCGCCGGCCATGGACGAGGCGGCCCCGTACACCGCCCGGGCGAGCTCCGACCGACCGGCCCCGATCAGGCCGGCGAGCCCGACGATCTCCCCCGCCCGGACCGTCATCGACACGTTCCGCACACCCGGCGCGGAGAGGTCCCGGATCGTCAGGGCCGCGGGACTGTCCTCGGCCGGCAGGCGCTTGTCGGGGTAGGTCCGGCTGGCTGGCCGGCCCAACATCGCGGCGATCAGGCTCCCTTCCGTCTCATCGCTCGCCGGGTCGGTTCGGACGACCCTGCCGTCGCGGAGGACCGTGACCGTGTCGGCAAGCTCGAGGACTTCGAGGAGGAAGTGCGAGACCAGGATCACGGTCCGGCCACCGACGCGGAGTCGGCGGATGATCTCGTGGAGTCGCTCCACCTCGTGGCCCGACAGGCTGGCCGACGGTTCGTCGAGGACGAGCAGGTCGGCATCGCGGGCGAGCGCCCGAAGGATCTCGACCTGCTGCTGCTGGGCAAGCGGCAGCCGACCGACGATGGCATAGCCGTCGAGGTCGAAGCCTACCTCGGTCGTGAGCCGCTGGAACCGCTCCGCGAGCCGATCCCGGTCGATGAACCCCGACCGACGGGGCTCGGCCCCCAGGAAGACGTTCTCGGCCACCCTGAGCTGCGGGACGAGTGCCACCTCCTGGGCGACCAGGGCGATCCCGCGCTGCAGGGCCTCCCGGGGCGACCCGAACACCACCGGGGCGCCGCGGAGGAACAGGTCGCCCTGGTCCTGCGGAAACACCCCGGCGATGATCTTGCCCAGGGTCGACTTGCCGGCGCCGTTCTCCCCGACGAAGGCATGCACGGTGCCGGCCTGGATCGGGATCGACACGTCGTGGAGGGCGCGGGTCGCCCCGAACGACTTGCCGATCCCGCGGACGTCGAGGTGGACCTGGCCACTCGTCGCCGTAGCCATGGGACGAGGTCAGATCGACGTCAGCCCGGCCACTCCGCGAGCGGCAGGAACGTGTCGACGTTGGCCTTGGTGACGACGCCACCCTCGGGCAGGTCCTCGAGCGGATCCATGCCGGGTGCGGGCGTGCCGCTCCGGATCGCAGCGATCAGCTGCTCGGTCCCGAGGCGCCCCTCGGTAGCCGGCATCTGCATGACCGTGCCGTAGCGGTCGCCGCTCGCGATCCCCTGGAGGGCGATCGCACCGCCGCCGTACCCGACGAGGGCGACCTTGCCCTTGAGCCCGGCCGCGTCCACGGCCTGGACCGCGCCAGTGATGGCCTGGTCGGCGCCGACGATGACGGACACGTCCGGGTGCGCCTGCAGGATGTCCTGCGACGCCTTGAGCCCCAGCGCCGTCGTGTAGAACGACTCGCCCTCACCGACGATCTGGATCTCCGGGTGCGACCCGGTCACTTCATCGAAGGCGATCTTGAGGGTCGTGTCGAGCGCCGCCGCCTTGACCGAATAGATGTAGCCGACGTTGCACGGGTTGGCGTTCATCTCGGCGCAGGCCTTGACGACCAGCTCACCAATCTTGCGCCCGAGCGTGCTCGGGACGAAGGCGACGTTGGCCATCAGGCCTTCGACCTGCGCTTCGGCCGTGGTCTGGTCCTCGCCGAGGATCTGGTCGATGTTGCCGACGGCAATGCCGGCCGCGATGGCCTCCTTCACGCCTGCGACGAGTCCCGCCCCGAAGAGCGGCTGCGTGATGATCCCGTCGAACTTCCCGGATGCGGTTGCGTCCTGGAGCTGCTTCGCCTGGACGGCTGGGTCCAGATTGGCGTCGAACACGGTCAGCTTGGCGTTCCCCGCGGCCGCGGCCGCCTGGGCGGCGGCAAGCATCGGTGCGTCATAGCTGTTCGCGACCGCGAAGGACAGGTAGGCAATCTCGAGCGTCTTCGCTTCGGCACTGGCCGATGGTGCCGCCTCGCTGGCGGCGGCGCTCGGCGGCGATGACGCCGTCGTGCCGCTGCAGGCACCGATGATCAGGGTGATCCCCAGCAATCCGGCCCAGGCCATCGAGCCCAGACGTCGCTGATGTCCCGCGAGCATGTGTTCTCCTCCACCAGTAGCTCGCCCGCTGCGGCTTCGGGCGAGTGTGCAGAGTCACTGAACGCGTGTCAAGCATTACTGCAGGAACCCGATCGAGACCAATCCACGATCGCTACCCGAAGGCGACCGACGCGTTTGCCGTGTCGACGAGACCGGCCTGTGCTTGCGCCAGAAGCCCAAGTGTGTAGCATGCATGAACATCGCCGGCCAACGTCCACCCGCGCGATCTGACCAGACTGGGGTACTGACCGATGACGACCAGCTTCGCCTCACCCGGATCGATGAACGTCGACTGGGAAGAGCGCTGGAACGTTGAACGTCTCCGAACCTACCGGCTCGGGCGCGCCCGTGCGGCGCTGGACGCGTCGGACGTGGGCGCGATGCTCCTGTTCGACTTCAACAACATCCGCTACGTCACGAGCACCCACATCGGCGAATGGGCGCGCGACAAGATGACCCGCTACGCCTTGCTCAGCCGGGGTGGCGATCCCCATATCTGGGATTTCGGGTCGGCGGCCAAGCACCACCGCCTGAATTGCCCGTGGCTGCGAACCGAGAACATCCATGCCGGCATGGTCGGGCTGCGCGGCGCGGTGGCCCCCGATGCGGGCCTGTTCCGGGCCGCCGCCCGCCAGATCCGGGACATCCTGATGGCCGAGGGCGCCGGGGACATGGCGCTCGGTGTCGACATCGTCGAGCCGCCGATGCTGGCGGCGCTCGAGGCCGAAGGGATCAGGGTCTGCGACGCCCAACAGGTCATGCTCGATGCTCGCGAAGTCAAGTCGGTCGACGAGATCATGCTGCTCAACACGGCGTGCGCCATGGTCGATGGCGCGTACCAGCTGATCGCCGAGCAGCTCAAGCCGGGCATCCGCGAGAGCGAGCTCGTCGCCAACGTCACGAAGTACCTGTTCGACGTCGGCTCGGAGCATGTCGACAACATCAACGCCGTATCGGGCGAACGGTGCAGTCCGCATCCGCACGTGTTCAGCGACCGGATCATCCGCCCCGGCGACCAGGCGTTCTTCGACATCATCCAGACGTTCGTCGGTTACAAGACGTGCTACTACCGGACCTTCGCGGTCGGCAAGGCGAGCGATGCCCAACGCGATGCCTACAAGCAGGCGCGCGAATGGATCGACGCATCGATCGAGCTCATGCGTCCGGGCATGACGACCGACAAGGTCGCCAGCGTCTGGCCGAAAGCCGAGGAGTTCGGGTTCGACAACGAGATGGAATGCTTCGGCCTCCAGTTCGGGCACAGCGTCGGCCTGTTCCTCCACGAGCGGCCGATCATCAGTCGGCTGAACTCGCTCGAGCACCCGGTCGAAATCAAGGAGGGGATGGTGATCGCCCTCGAGACCTACTGCCCGGCCAGGGACGGTTCCTCCGCCGCCCGGATCGAGGAGGAGGTCGTGGTCACGGCAGACGGACCGCAGGTGATCACCCGGTTCCCGTCGGACGAGCTGTTCGTTGCCAACGCGTACTAGGGAGGCGCGCCAGATGCCGACCAGGGCGTCCGCCATCGACCGCGAGACGCAGCTCCGGATGTACCGGACGATGGCCGACTGTCGCCTGTTCGAGACTCGCGCCCAGGAGCTGTTCTTCGAGGGCCTGGTCCGCGGTACCACACACCTCGGGATCGGCCAGGAGGCCGTGGCGGCCGGCGTGGCCGCGGCGATGCGGGACGACGACTACACGTTCTGCACGTACCGCGGGCACAACCACACGCTCGCCCGAGACGTGCCCATGGGCCCCATCTTTGCCGAGCTCTTCGGCCGGGCAACCGGGCTGATGGGCGGCAAGGGCGGCTCGATGCACCTCACGAGCGTGACCCACGGGGCGATGGGCTCGTATGCGATCGTCGGCGCCCACCTGCCGATCGCCCTCGGGGCGGCCTGGTCTGCCCAGTACCGCAAGTCCGGCCAGGTCGCGGTCTGCTTCTTCGGCGACGGGACGACGAACATCGGCGCCTTCCACGAGGCACTGAACATGGCCGCCGTCTGGAAAGCGCCGGTCGTGTTCGTCTGCGAGAACAACCAGTACATGGAGTACACGCCGATCCGTGAGGTGACGGCCGTGGAGCACCCGGCGGCGGACCGGGCGGCCGCCTACGGGCTGCCATCGATCCTGGTCGACGGCAACGACGTCGAGGCCGTTCACCGCGTCGCGAAGACCGCGATCGACAGCGCCAGGGCCGGCGGCGGGACCGCGCTGATCGAGGCGGTCACCTACCGGCACGGCGGTCATTCGCGGGCCGACCCTGGCAAGTACAGGCCGGACGACGAGGTCGCGGCCTGGAAGGCGCGGGATCCCCTCCCCGCTTACCGTAAGCAGCTGCTGGCGGAAGGGATCGCCGAGGCCGAGCTCGATGCGCTCGACGCGGCGGCTCGCGATGCCGTGGCCTCCGCCGAAGCCGAGGCCCGCGCCGCACCGGAGCCGGACGCCGCGGTCCTCGAGACCCAGGTCTGGACCGACGGAGGCTCCGCGTGGCGGAACTGACCTACCGGGCCGCGATCGCGGCGGGGATCGCACAGGAGATGGAGCGCGACCCGAACGTCGTCCTGATCGGCGAGGACATCGGTGCAGCGGGCGGTGTCTTCAAGCTGACCGAGGGCCTGCTCGACAAGTTCGGTCCGGAGCGCGTTCGCGACACGCCGATCAGCGAGCAGGCGATCGTCGGCGCGGCCATGGGCGCCGCGATGACCGGGCTGCGCCCGGTCGCGGAGCTGATGTTCTCCGACTTCTTCGCGGTTGCCTGGGACATGGTGGCGAACCAGATCGCCAAGACCCGCTACATGACCGACGGCCAGGTGTCCCTGCCGCTCGTGCTCAGGACGGCCAACGGCGCGGGCCTGCGCTTCGGGGCGCAACACAGCCAGAGTGTCGAGAACTGGGCGATGGCCATTCCCGGGCTCAAGGTTGTCGCGCCGTCCACCCCGGCCGACGTGGTCGGCCTCATGGCGGCCGCCATCCGCGACCCGGACCCGGTGGTCTTCTGCGAGCACAAGGCGCTCTTCGCGGTCAAGGGCGAGGTGCCCGACGGCGAACACGTCCTCCCGCTCGGTCAGGCGGCGGTTCTGCGAGAAGGGTCGGAGGTGACCATCGTCGCGCTGGCCGCCATGGTTCCCCGGGCGCTCGAGGCAGCGGAGCGGCTCGCCACCGAGCACGGCATCTCGGCCGAGGTCATCGACCTGCGCTGTCTCGTGCCCCTCGATGCCCGG
Source organism: Chloroflexota bacterium (assembly GCA_040882425.1). Classification (GTDB taxonomy): domain Bacteria; phylum Chloroflexota; class Limnocylindria; order Limnocylindrales; family CSP1-4; genus SPCO01. Next base: position 24,640 of record JBBEBJ010000085.1, read on the forward strand.
ACGATCCTCACCTCCGTCGAGAAGACGAGCCGCCTGTTCACGGTCGAGGAGAACCCGCGGCTGTGCGGGTGGGGCGCGGAGATCGTGTCGCTCATCGCGGACGACGGCTTCTACAGCCTCGATGCGCCGATCGTTCGGATCACCACACCGCACATCCCGCTGCCGTCGGCTGCCGCGCTCGAGGATCTCGCCATTCCGACGGTCGAACGGATCGTGACCACGATCCAACGCCGTCTCGAGGAGGCGAAGTAGGCATGACAGCGGTCGGCGTCCTCGGGATCGGGCGGATGGGCGGCGCGATGGCTCGCGCGCTGGCGGCCGCCGGGTTCGAGGTCGTCTGCTGGAACCGGACGGTGGCCGCGGCAGAAGCACTGGCCGCCGAACTCGGGGGTCGCGCCGTCGCACGCCCCGCCGACGTCGCCGCCTCCGCCGACGTGTGTGTCTCGATGCTGGCCGACGGAGTGGCGGTCGAGGCCGTCTTCCGGGGACCGGACGGCCTGCTCGCGGGCTCCCGGCCGGGTAACGTCCTTGTGGACTCGTCGACCGTGCCGCCATCCACGATCCGCGGCCTCGAGGCGGACGCGCGAGCGGCCGGGGCCGGGCTGCTGGACGCCCCGGTGTCGGGGAGCGTCGCCCTGGCCGGGAGCGGCGGCCTGACGATCATGGTCGGTGGGGATGCGAGCGACCTGGAGCGCGCACGCCCGGTCCTCGATGCCCTCGCCAAGACCGTCTTTCACATGGGACCGCTCGGCAGCGGAGCCGCGATGAAGCTGGCGGTCAACGCCGTGATCTTCGGGCTCAACGAAGCGCTCGCAGAGGGCCTCGTCCTGGCCGAGGCGGCGGGTATCGATCGGCACGCGGCCTACGACGTCCTGGCGGCGAGCGCCGTCGGGGCGCCGTACGTCGGCTACAAGCGCGCCGCGTTCCTCGAGCCGGCAACGGCGCCGGTCGCCTTTGCCCTCGACCTGGCCGCCAAGGACCTGCGCCTGATCGCGGAGCTGGCTGGCGAAGTTGGCGTCCAGATGCCCCAGGCGGTCACCAACCTCGAGGTCATCTCGGCGGCGTCCGCCGGTGGGCATGGCGAACGCGATTTCTCGACGGTGGCCGATCACCTGCGGGGGTCCGCGCGAACGAAGGAGGGTCGACCTGCCTGACGACAGTTCGCGGGCAATCACGCCCGCACGGACTCGACTGATGCGCGGTACCGCAACACCCGTTCAGAGGAGGCATTCATGAGCGAGCGGACCCTGATCAAGAACGGCATCGTCCTCACCCAGGACAGCGAGCTCGGCGAGATGTCGGGGGCCGACATCCTGATCGAGGACGATCGGATCGTCTCGGTCGGCCACGGCCTCGAAGCCGCCGACGCCCAGGTCATCGACGCCACCGGCGACATCGTCATCCCCGGCTTCATCGACACCCATCGGCACACGTGGGAGACGTCGATCCGGACCTGCGCGCCGGACTACGCACTCCTTACGTACTTCAGCGCCATCCTCGACCAGTTCGCGCCCAAGTACCGCCCCGAGGACGTCCAAGCCGCGAACGCCTGGGGCGCCCTCGAGTGCATCAACGCGGGGATCACGACGCTCGTCGACTGGTCGCACATCATGAACACGCCGGACCACGCCGACGCCGCGGTGCACGGCCTCCAGGAAACCGGCATCCGATCGGTCTTCGCGCTCGGCTTCCCGAACACCTCGCTCCAGGTCTGGTGGTTCGGGCTCGACTGGGGTGGCAGCGTCGAGCGGATCGACGGCGACCTGGCGCACCGGATCCGCAAGCAGTACCTCAGCGACGACCAGGGCCTCATCACCATGGCCCTTGCCACGCGCGGCACGAACTTCTGCAAGCCGGACGTGGTCAAGTACGAGTGGGAGTTGGCCAGGGAGCTTGGCATCAACATCACGGTCCACGTGGCCATGGACCGGTTCGGCTACACCAAGATGCAGCTCCGTGGCCTCAAGGAGATGGGGCTGCTCTACCCGAACACCACGTACATCCACGCGTCGCACCTGCTCGACGACGAATGGCAGATGGTTCGCGATTCCGGCGGGAACGTCTCGCTCGCCCCACAGATCGAGCTCCAGATGGGCCACGGCTGGGCACCCGCCCAGACCGCCGAGCGGCTCGGCATCCCGGTCGGGCTCAGCTCTGATGTGGCCACGACGGCCTCGTCGGACCAGTTCACCCAGATGCACGCCATCTTCGCCTCGGAGCGCGGCCGGCGGCACCAGGCGTCGTGGGACGAGGACCTCGATGGCAACGTCGCCACTTCCGACCTGATCACCGCCCGCCAGGTCCTCCGCTGGGCGACGCTCGACGGCGCCAAGGTGGCCGGGATCGCCGACCGGACGGGATCGATCACGCCGGGCAAGAAGGCCGACCTCGTGATCATCGATGGTCATGCCGTCAATGTCGCGCCGATCATCGATCCGGTGGCGGCGGTCGTCTGCGCGGCCGACATCTCGAACGTGGACACCGTGATCGTCGACGGCGTCATCCGCAAGCGCGACGGAAAGCTGCTGGCCGACCTGTCCGGGCCGCGGCGCAACGTGATGGCGTCGCGCGACTACCTGGTCAGCCAGGTGCCGGCACAGGAGGGCTGGATCGCCAACCTGCCGGCCTGACCCGGCGGTCGCCCCGAGCCGGCGCGCACGAGCGGCTCTGGGTGGTGGACCCGTCACATCCGATCGCGGAGGGCTATCGAGGAGGCGTCGAGATCCGGCGAGACGTCGGCGGTTCGGTCGCCCGGTGACCGAACGGACCGGGGAACCCGTAAATGTCGGTGCTTAGTGGGCGTTTCGGGCGTCCGGTGACCGAAACCGCCCCGAGACGACGCTCCGTCGGCTGGGTCGGGCGTCCGGTGACCGAAACCGTGCCGATATCTGTTGAAGCCCACTTGCTGATGGCAGTTGACGGCGCAGACGCAGTGCGCAAAGCTGTGCGCATGAACGTGCGCACGAATCTCATGTTGCCGGAGGACATGGTCCGCGAAGTCGATGAGGTCGCTGGACCGCGGAACCGGAGCCGGTTCGTGGCTGACGCGGTGGCCTACAAGCTCCATCGCGAAAAACTCCGCCGGGCGTTCGAGTCCGCGCGAGGCATCCTCAAACGCGAGGACTACCCGCATTGGGACACGCCGGAGAAGGTCGTTGCATGGGTGCGTGAGATGCGCGCCGAAGAGACCGATCCGGGACCCGATCCCATCCCTAACCTCTTCGATCCGCATGCGTCTGCTCGTTGACTCCTCGTTTGTCATCGACTACCTGCGCGATGAGCCCGCGGCGGTGGCGCGCTGGAGAGAGGTGTTTGGTCGGGGCGACGAGCCCGTCATCAACGAGATCGTCGTCTGTGAGGTCCGGGCCGGTGTTCGGGCGCAAGCCGTCGCGCAGTTCGAGGCATTCCTCGAGCCGATCGAATTCGTCCAGCCCGGACCGCGACACGCTCTGCTCGCTGGCGACTGGCGGGCCCGGGCTAGGGCGACTGGGCATCACCTGAGCCTCGCAGACGCCCTGATCGCTGCGGCCGCCGACGCCGTCCATGCCGCGGTGCTGACCCGCAACGTGCGCGACTTCACGATGACGCCGGTGCGGATCGAGACGTACTGACGGATCAGCCCCGGCTCGCGGCCCGCCGCCGGATCTCGGCGCTGATCGCCGGTACGACCTGGTGCAGGTCGCCGATCACGGCGTAGTCGGCCACGCCCATGATCGGGGCGTCCGGGTCCGTGTTGATGGCCAGGATCCGCTTCGCCGCCTTGCAGCCGACGATGTGCTGGATCGCACCACTGATCCCGCAGGCGACGTAGAGCTCGGGGGCAATCCGCAGCCCGGTCTGCCCGATCTGGTCACTGTGGGGCCGCCAGCCGGCACTCGTGACCACGCGCGACCCTCCGACGGCCCCGCCGAGCAGGCCGGCCAGCTCCTCGAGCGTGGCGAACCCCTCGCCGCTCCCGACGCCGCGCCCGCCACCGACCACCACTCTGGCGTCCGTGAGCGAGATCGTGCCGGCCTCGGGCGCCTCGTGACCGATGACCCGAGCAACGAGGTCCGGTTCGTGAACTGCGGGCTGGGACTGCGCGATCGTCGGCCGTGTGGATCCGGCCGCGTCAACCTCCGGCTCCGGCACCGGCACGACGTGCGGGGCGACCGTCAGCAGCCGGACGTCAGCGTCGAGCGTGGCGTCCTCGAGCAGGCTTCCCGCCCAGCGCTGTCGGGTGAGCCGCCACGGGTCGCCGACGGACACGCTCACGACGTTGGCGGCCATCGGGCGAGCCGTGCGCGCCGCGACGTGGGCGAGCACCTCGTTGCCCCGGTCGCTCCCGCCGGCCAGGACGGCCGCGGGCGGGCGCGTTTCGATCAGCTGGACGATCGCCCCGGCCCAGGCCGCGGGCGCGTACGCGTGGAGGCGGTCGTCGCTCACCACGTGAGCCGTGCTCACGCCGGAACCCAGTGCCGCGGCTGTTCGATCCGCACCCGGGCCGATGAGCATGGCCTCGAGCGGTCCGCCGGTCGCCGCCGCGAGGGAGGCGCCCAGCGTGAGCGCCTCTCGCGACACCCGTTCGATCTCCCCGCCGGCGTGCTCGACGAAGACCAGGACGCCGCTCACGAGGCGAGGACCCCGAGCTTCACGAGGAGGTCGACCACGTCGGACGCCGCCTCGGGTCCGCGACCCAGGATCTCGACCTGCGATCCCTGCTCCGCGGGCAGGCGCAGCCCGAGCTTCACCGGGCCGGTCGATGACCAGGCCGGCTCGATCCGCTCGACCTCCTTGCGCTTCGCCCGGAGCCGACCGGGGATGGACGGGTAACGCGGCAGGTTCAGGCCTTCCTTCACGGAGACGACGGCCGGGAGGGGCAACTCGTACGTCTCCCAGCCACCGGTCGGGGCCTCGCGGCGTGCCGCGGCGACGCCGTCACGCAGCGTGAGCGACTTGATCCCGGTGACGACCGGTCGGCCCAGGGCCACGGCGACCCGGATCCCGACCTGGAAGCCACCAGTGTCCGCGGCCTCGTTGCCAAACAGGATCAGGTCGAACGGCGCTCCCGCGGCCTCCTGGGCACGGACCGTCGCGACGATCGCGGCCGCCGTCGCGATGGGGTCGTATTCGCGGCCGTCGGTCTCGAGCAGGATCGCGCGGTCGATCCCGATCGCCATCGCGTCCCGCAGCTGTTCTTCCGCGGCCGCCGGGCCGAGCGTCAGCACCGCCGACGAGCCGCCCTGTGCTTCGACGACCCGGACCGCCTCCTCGACCGCGCACTCCTCGTGCGGGCTGACCGTGAACCCGAGGTAGCGGGTGTCGATCTCCTGCCCGTCCGGCGTCAGGCTGATCCGGCCGCCGGTTGCCGGCACGCGCTTGACGCAGATGAGAATCTCCATCCGGGGGCCCCGCTCAGCCCCGGATCCGGGCGTTGTCCGGGTCGAACAGCGGCGTGGCGCCGGCGACCGCGACCGTCACCGGGTAGCGCTCGCCGAAGTACTCGACGGCGAGCCGCGTCCCGGCGACCGCGTGCTCCGGCGGCAGGTAGGCCATCAGCACGTGCCTGCCGAGCGAGGGCCCGGATCCGGCGCTCGTCACGTACGAGCGCCGACCGCGTGCGTCGGCGATCGGCTCGCCGTCCGGCGTGAGGATCGGTTCGCGCCCCAGCATGTAGCGCTTGACCCCGCTGGACGACGTCGGATCGTCGAGCGTCAGCGTGCACAGGATCGCGACCGGTGGTTCGGAGCGCTGTCGCTCGTATGCAGGGCGGCCGACGAAATCGGCGTCCTTGAGGGTCGGGCGGGCCATGCCGGCCTCGACGAGGGTGAAGTCGAGCTCGAGCTCGGCGCCGTGGGCGCGATAGCCCTTCTCGAGGCGCGCCGTGACCGCGTACGTCCCGATCCCGACCGGCACCATCCCGTGCGGCTGGCCGGCGCGCGAGAACGCGTCCCAGACGCGCAGACCCTGCTCGATCGGGACGTAGAGCTCCCACCCGAGCTCTCCGACGTAGCTGATCCGCGACGCGAGCGTCCGGACGCCGTCGATGTCGACCGCCTTCGTCGAGAGGAACGGGAACCCGGCGTTGCTGACGTCGGACCGCCCGTCCACCGCCGCGCCCAGGATGTCCCGGGCCCGCGGACCCCAGAGCCCGAACGTCGTGAAGGCATTGGTCACGTCGTGGAGCTGCGCCGAGCCATCGGCCGGCATGGCGTCGGCGAAGATCTTCCGGTCCCGCATCCCCATCCCGCCGCCGGTGACCACGCGGAACCGGTCGTCGCCGACCCGCATGATCGTGAGGTCGGCGAGGATCCCGCCGGCCGCGTTGAGGAGCGGCGTGTAGACGGTCCGCCCGACCGGCACGCCGACCTTGTTGACGCACAGCCGCTCGAGCGCCGCGAGCGCGCCCGGCCCGGTGATGTCGAAGATCGCGAACGCGGAGAGGTCCACGAGACCCGCCCGGTCGCGCATCGCGAGGTGCTCGGCGTTGATGATCGGCGACCACCAGCGCGACTCCC
>JBBEBJ010000086.1:0-4952 GCA_040882425.1 Chloroflexota bacterium
ACCCGATGACCGAACCGACCGCGGAAGGCCCGCCCACCGGTTCGGGCTTGATTCCGGGGCGCCGCGGTGCCACCATCGGCCACCTCACCTCGACCGATGTCCCTGTCGCGACCGGGCGCCGGGATTCGCCAAGGAGGCGGCGAATCGATGGGTCCGGCCCCGCCATCGCAGGAAAGAAGGAGGGTCCGTTCGTGGGCGAACACATCTCGTTCGTGGTCAACGGCACACCACGCGAGCTGGACGTCGAGCCCAGACGGCTCCTGGTCCAGGCGATCCGCGAGGACCTGGACCTGACCGGGACCCACGTCGGCTGCGACACCAGCCAGTGCGGCGCGTGCACCGTCCACGTCGACGGCATGGCGATCAAGTCGTGCACGATGCTCGCCGTCCAGGCGGACGGGTCGGACGTCAGGACGATCGAGGGACTCGCGACCGGCGACACCCTCCACCCGCTGCAGACGGCCTTCTGGGAGAAGCACGGGCTGCAGTGCGGGTTCTGCACGCCCGGGATGATCATGACCGCGGTCGACCTCCTGTCGCAGAACGCCGACCCGACCGACGACGAGATCCGCCACGCGATCGAGGGCAACTACTGCCGCTGCACCGGCTACCAGAACATCGTGGCCGCGATCCGAAGCGCCGCCGAGCAGCTTCGGGCCGGCGCGAGCGGCAAAGCCGCGGCGACGGTCTAGGAACGGGGAGAGCGACATGACCACCGACGTCCTCGGCGAATCGATCAAGCGGGTCGAGGATCCGCGCTTCATCACCGGCAACGGCAACTACCTCGACGACATCAAGCTCCCGTCGATGGCCCACATGGCCATCCTGCGAAGCCCGTACGCGCACGCCAACATCCGCTCGATCGACACGTCCCGCGCGAAAAGCATGCCGGGTGTGATCGCGGTCATCGTGGGGGCGGACATCCCGTACAACCCCCTGCCCATGGCCTGGCCGGCGGGCGGAGTGTCGGGCATCCAGAACAACGTCAACACCCCACGCGCCCTCGCGACCGACAGCGTCAAGTGGACCGGCGAGGGGGTTGCGGCGGTGATCGCCGAGACGCCCGAACAGGCGGTCGACGCCCTCGACGGGATCCAGGTCGACTGGGAGCCCCTGCCCACCGTCGTCGATGCCGAGAAGGCGACGCAGCCGGGGGCGCCGCAGCTCCACGAGAACGCCCCGAACAACGTCGTGTTCGAGTGGCAGGTCGGCGACAAGGCGGGCACCGACGCCGCGTTCGAGGGCGCCGAGGTGGTCGTCCGTCAGCGCATCGTCAACCAACGGCTGATCCCGAACCCGATGGAGGTCCGGGGCGACATCGGCTGGTACAACCCCGGCATGGACGAGTACACGGTCTGGATGTCCAGCCAGACACCGCACATCCAGCGGCTGCTGCTGACCGCCTTCGTGACCGGGATCCCGGAGCACAAGGTGCGCTGCATCTCGCCGGACGTCGGTGGCGCCTTCGGGACGAAGATCTTCTGCTACGCCGACATGGCGCTGGTCATGTTCGCGTCCAAGCTGGTCGGTGGGCGGCCCGTCAAATGGGTGGAATCGCGGCGGGAGAACTACCAGTCGACGACCCACGGCCGCGACCACATCACGTACCTGGAAGCGGCCGCGACCCGAGACGGCGAGGTCAAGGGCTTCCGCGTCAAGACGTACGCCAACCTGGGTGGACGGCTGTCAACCATCGGCCCGGGGGTCCCCACGACGTTGTACGGCCGGGTTCTGGCCGGGCCGTACAAGATCCCCAACGTCCATTGCACGGTGACCGGGGTCTACACGAACACGACGTTCGTCGACGCGTACCGTGGTGCCGGCCGACCCGAGGCCACGTACGTGGTCGAGCGGATGATGGACCTCGTGGCGGACGAGCTGGGGCTCGACCCCGCGGTCGTCCGGCGCCGGAACTTCCTGCCGCCCGATGCCTTCCCCTACGACAACCCGTCGGGCCTCGGGACCGCGGCCGGCGGCGCAAAGATCTACATCGACTCGGGCAACTACGAGCCGGCGCTCGACAAGGCGCTCGGGATGATCGGCTACGACGGGATCGCGGCCGCCAAGGGGGATGCTCGCAAACGCGGCAAGCTCCTCGGTGTTGGACTCTCGACCTACATCGAGGTCTGCGGTGTCGCACCCTCCAAGTGGATCGGCGCCGTCGGCGAGGGCTGGGGTGCCGCGATGTGGGAATCGGCCAACATCAAGGTCCACCTGACCGGCAAGGTCATCGCCACCGTCGGCACCCAGCCGCAGGGCCAGGGCCACGAGACGACCTACGCGCAGGTGATCGCGCATGAGCTTGGCGTGCCGATGGAGGACGTGGTCGTCCAGCACTCGGACACGCAGGGCACCCCATTCGGGTACGGCACCTATGGCAGCCGGACCAGCTCGGTCGGGATGACGGCGGCAATCAAGGCGGCCGGCAAGATCCGCGAGAAGGCCCGCCGGATGGCGGCGCACATGCTCGAGGCGTCCGTCGACGACATCGAGGTCGACGGCGCCAACTACCGGGTCAAGGGCAGCCCTGACCGGGTCAAGACGATCCAGGAGATCGCGTTCGCGATCGACCTCGGGTTCGACCCGCCCGAGGGCATGGAACCCTATCTCGACGAGACGGCCTATCACGACACCCCGAACTGCACCTGGCCGTTCGGGACCCACATCGCCCTCGTCGAGATCGACGAGCAGACCGGCGTCGTGGAGCTCAAGCGCTACGTGGCGGTCGACGACGTCGGCAAGAAGATCAACCCGATGATCGTGGATGGCCAGCTCCACGGCGGGATCGCGCAGGGGGTCGGGCAGGCCCTCTGGGAGGGGGCGATCTACGGCGACGACGGCCAGCTCCTGAGCGGGTCGATGCTCGACTACACCCTGCCGCGCGCCTCGTTCTTCCCCAACTTCGAGCTCGACGAGACGGTCACGCCTTCGCCGGTCAACCCGATCGGGGTGAAGGGCGTTGGCGAGGCCGGGGCGATCGCGAGCACGGCCGCGGTCGCCAACGCCGTGATCGACGCGCTCAGTCCCCTCGGCATCCGCCATCTCGACATGCCGTACACGCCACAGACCGTGTGGCGGGCGATCCAGGGCGCGAAGGGAGGCCAGGCGTGATCCCGGCGGCATTCGGTTACCAGCGTCCGTCCAGCCTGGACGAGGCACTCCGGATCATCGGCTCGAACGGTGGCGCCAAGGTGCTCGCCGGAGGTCAGAGCCTCCTGCCGTTGCTCAAGCTCCGGCTCGGCGCGGCGACAACGCTGGTCGACATCGGTCGGCTTGCGGAGCTCAAGGGTGTCCGCCAGCTGTCCGACGGGCGGCTGGCGGTCGGAGCCCTGACGACTTACCGCGAGCTGATGGAGTCGCCGGCGCGCCACTACGGCCTGTTCCGCGACGCCGTGCCCGGGATCGGCGACCTCCAGGTCCGCAACCGGGGAACCGTGGGTGGCGCCATCGCCCATGCCGACCCGGCCCTTGAGCTGCCGGCCTGCCTGCTCGCGCTCGACGCCGAGGTGGTCGCCCGTTCAGCCAAGGGTGAACGGGCGATCCCGATCGACGGGTTCTTCGAGGGCCCGTTCGCGACCGCGCTGCGGCCGGACGAGATCCTGACCGAGATTCGCCTGCCTGGCCCACGTGACGACGCCGGTTCGGCCTACGTCTCGCTGGAGCAGACCGCGTCCGGGTACGCCCTCGCCGGCGTGGCCGCCGTGGTCTTCGCCGGCGACGGCGGGACAATCGGCTCGGCGAACGTGGCCCTCACCGGCGTGGGAGACCACGCCTACCGGGCCCGGGCCGTCGAGGCGGCACTCGCGGGATCCGACGGCGCCGCGGCATCGATCGAAGCCGCGGCGGCGCATGCGACCGACGGCGTCGAGGTGGCCAGCGACATCCACGCGGATAGCGCCTACCGGACGGCGATGGCCGCCGTCTACACCCGCCGTGCGATCGAGGCCGCCCTCGCTCGGCTGACCTGATCGACACTGGCCCGGCGTGCGAGTCGAGCGAGTCACTCCGGGCAAACGGGCGCCCGCTCGCCTCGCCGGGTCGATCCTCGCACGCGACCTGGCGATCGGGGGCGTGCGCTGGGCCAAGGGTCGCCGGCTGACCGCCGACGACCTGCTGGCGCTGGCCGCGGCCGCCCCCGCAGATCCGGTCAGCGTCCTGATCCCCGAGGGCGGCGAGCTCCATGAGGACGACGCGGCGCTCCGGCTGGCGGCAGCGGTTGCCGGTCCCGGGCTGACCCTGCGCGGGCCCGCGCAGAGCCGCGTGGACCTGCTGGCCGAGGCCCACGGCGTGGCCAACGTCCGCGTGGCCGACCTGGAGCGGGTGAACCGGATCGACCCGCTGGAAGTGTTCACCGTGTTCGACGGTCAGATCGTCGAGCCCGGCGAGCTGGTCGCAAGCGTCAAGGTGGCGCCACACCTGGTCGAGGCCGCCATCGTCGACGCCGGTGCGCGGCTGGCCGGGTTTGGCAGCAACCCGCTCGTCTGGGTCGCGCCCTTCGTGCCGCGTCGGGTCGGGGTGCTCGTCAAGGAATCGGTCCGCGCGACCGCTCGCGACCGGTTCGAAGCCAGCGTCCGCGCGAAGGTGGAGGGCCTCGGCTCGACGATCGTATCGATCGACTACGTGGAGGACGACACCGACGCCGTCGAGGCGGCGATGGCCGCGCTTGTCCGCGGTCCCGACGCGGTCGAGCTGATCCTCACGGCGGGCGCGGCGAGCACCGACCCGCTCGACCCTTGTTTCTTGGCGATCGCTTCGCTCGGTGGCCGGGTGGTACGGCGGGGCGTGCCGGCTCACCCGGGCTCCATGCTCTGGCTTGCCCGGATTGGGCGGACGGCGATCCTGGGTCTGCCAACGTGTGGCGCCTACTCGAAGGCCACGGCCGCCGACCTGTTGCTGCCCCGCCTGCTGTCCGGCGATGACGCCTCGGAACGGACGGTCGCCAAGCTCGGCCA
>JBBEBJ010000087.1:0-4947 GCA_040882425.1 Chloroflexota bacterium
CGGAAAAGGTTTCAGTCGGCCTCGGCGGGTTCGGTCGGGACACCGGGCAGCTCGGGCTCCTCCGCGCCGGCAGTCGGTCCTTCCTCCTCGTCCTGGTCGAGCGGACCGGGCGGCTCGTCCTGCTCGCTCGCAAGCAGCGGCTCTGGCAGCGGATCCCGCTCGATCTCGATCGGCGCAAACCCTGCCGCCTCGAGCGACGCTCCAAAGGCGTCGACGTCCCCGACGAGCACGACCGCGGCGGTGTCAACGTCGAGGTGCGCGCGCGCCGCGGCGCCGACGGCGTCGATGTCGACGGCTTCGATCCGCTCGCGATAGGAAACCAGCTCGTCGATCTCGAGACCGTGCACCGCCAGGCCCGACAGGGCCCCGACGACCGCTCCAGCGGTCTCGAACCGCAACGGAAAGACCCCGACCAGGAAGTCGCGCGCGGCGGCCAGCTCGCTGGCCTTGACCGGCGCGTCGCGCATGGCGGTCAGCTCGCCGAGCATGTCCGTCACGGCCGGGACGGTCACCTCCGTATTGACCGCGGCACGTGCGGCGAAGGGTCCCGCACCCCGGCGCATGTCGAACCCGGCGCCCGCGCCATACGTGTAGCCCTTCTCCTCGCGCAGCTTCATGTTGAGCCGGGAGTTGAACAGCCCGCCGAGGATCGCGCTCATCACGGACACCGCGTGGAAGTCCGGGATCCGGCGCGGCAACCCGCGATGGCCGATCCGGATCTCCGTCTGCACCGAGCCTGGCCGATGGACGACGTGCACGACGCGCTCGTTCGTGGCCCGTGCATCCATGATGTCCGCTGGATCGGCGTCAGCTCCGGAACCTGCCGCCCATCCGCCCAGCAGCCGTTCTGCGAGCGGCAGGACGTGCTGGCCCCCGAGGTCGCCGGCGACGATCAGCGTGGCACGGCGCGGGTCGAGCGCACGCGCGTACGCGCGGCGGAGGTGGTCCGGCGTCAGCCGCTCGACCGTTTCGCGGGTGCCACCGGAGGGTCGGTGATACGGCGAGATCGGCGAGTAGATGGTGGCCGCGAACGCCTGCTCGGCCCGCCGGCGTGGGTCCGCCTGGGCCTGCAGGAGGTCGTTCAGGCGCTCGTCGCGGAGCCGCTCCACTTCGAGGGCCGGGAACATGGGGCGCAGGAGCACCTCGGCGACGAGCTCGAGCGCGGGTTCCAAACGTGCGGCGGGAACGTCGACGCTGACGCTCAGGGCGTCCCAGCCCGCATCGGCGTGGATCGAGGCGCCGAGCCGCTCTCCAGCTTCCACGAGGGCGATCGCGTCGTATCGCTCGGTCCCCTCGGTCAGGGCTCGCGCCGCAAGAACGGTGCTGCCGCCGTCGGACGCGGGCTCCAGGGCGGCGCCGCCACGGATCACGACGGACGCCGAGATCAGCGGTCGACCCGGCAGGTCCGCGACGAAGATCGTGAGCCCATTCGGCAGACGGTCCATGGCCACGGCCGGGAACTCGTAGGCGCGAGGGGCACCCGGCCTGGGTCGTTCGGCGACGACCGGGCTCTCACTCAGCGGATCGGCGGTCGTGCTCATGCGGCCGCCTCCTCCTCGTCGTCCTGTGACTCCTCGGGAAACAGCGCGACGTCGTCGGCCGAGGGCACCTCCGGCAGGTAGGTCAGGACGAGGCGGTTGTCGACCCGGAAGACGTCGCGGGCGGCTGCCCGGATCTGCTCCGGGGTGACCGCCAGGTACCGCGGCAACATCTCGTTGATCATGCCCGGCCGATCGAAGAGCGTGGCGTACATCGAGAGACGATCGGCCCGCTCCTCGACGCGCTGGAGGGCGCCGAGCTCATCGGCCTCGGTCAGGGCCTTCGCGCGGGCGAGCTCATCGTCGCTGACGAGCTCGGTGGTGAGCCGGGCCACCTCCTCGTGGAACGCGGCCTCGACCCGGCTGACGTCGGTGCCCGGACGGACGGTCACCCAGCCCGCACAGACCGAAGCCCCACCGACGAAGCCGAGGGTGAACAGGGCGACGTCCTGGGCGATCCGCTCCTCGCGGACGAGCCGCCGGTTGAGCCGGCTGCCCTTGCCCACGGCCAGGATCTGCCCCGCCAGGTCGAGCGCATCCAGGCGGGGGTCGCCAAAGACCGGGGCGCGGAACCCGACATGGATCCGTGGAAGCGGCACGCGATCGAACACGGTCTCGCGGTGCTCCTCGCCCAGGGTCGGCGGCAGGGAGAGGTCGCCAAGCGGCGGAATGCCGGGATTGGCGGGAATGCGTCCGAAGTACCGGTCGGCCGCGGCGACCACATCCGCGGTCTCGACGTCGCCGACCACGCTCAGGACCGCGTTGTTCGGGGCGTACCAGGTGCGGAAGAAGGCGCTCACGTCCTCCAGCGAGGCGGCGTCGAGGTCGTCCATCGAGCCAATCGTGGAGTGGTGGTACGGGTGCTCGGGCGGGAACAGGTGGGCCTGGAGCTTCTCCTGCCACGAGCCGTACGGCCGGTTGTCGTACGACCAGCGTTTCTCGTTCTTGACCACCTCGCGCTGGTTGTCCAGGTTCTCCTGGCTGAGCGCGTCGAGGAGCGTGGCCATCCGGTCCGCCTCGAGCCACAACCCGAGCTCCATCTGGTGGGACGGCAGCGTCTCGAAATAGTTCGTTCGGTCCAGCCAGGTCGATCCGTTCATGGTCCCGCCGGCGGCCTGGACCAGGGCGATGTGCTCGGCCTTGGCCACGTGCCGCGAGCCCTGGAACATGACGTGTTCGAAGAGGTGCGCGAACCCGGTCTTGCCCGCCACCTCGTGCTTGGAGCCAACCGCGTACCACAGGTTGATCGCGACCACGGGCGCCAGGTGGTCCTCGGCGACGATGACGCGAAGGCCGTTGGCAAGGCGCTGGTCGCTGAACACGACCTCGGGAACGGGCGTTGGCACGCGTGACCTCGGGGTTCGGGCGGCATCGGCCGCGACGGGTCGGTTGGAGTGGATCGTAGCGCCTGTGCCCAAAGCCCGGCGCGCGGCGGGACCAACCGACCGCGCGGTCCCATTCGGCCCGACCGGGGTTCCCGTACAATTCGCCCCCGTGACCCACCCGATCCGTCCGGGGAGACTCGCTGCCCTGCTCACCGGGGCGCTCCTCGTGATGCTGCTCCCCGCTGTCGTCGTCGCTCACGCGGAGCTTGATACCTCGACCCCGGCCGAGGGCGCGACCGTGCCGTCGCCATTCGAGGGACCGATCGTCCTCGACTTCACGGAGGCGCTGGCCGACGGCAGCGAAGCCGACCTGCTGGGACCGGATGGCGAAACGGTCGCGAGCGCCGATGTGGACCGCGCCGGCGCGCGCATGACATTCGAACTTGATGCCGCCCTCGATCCCGGCGAGTACGAGGTCCGCTGGACCGGCGTCGCGCTCGATGGGCATGTCGACCGCGGGACGTTTGGCTTCACCGTGGCGCCCGCGCCGCCGACGCCGGAGCCCACGCCCGAGCCGACGCCGTCACCCGCGGCGTCCGTCACCGCCCCTGCCGAGACACTCGCGCCGGCCACCGTCGAGCCGTTGGCGTCGCCGAGCCCATCGCCGTCCGTCGATGGCGGCGAGACCGCCGGCACTGGTGACGTCGTCCTGCCGATCATCGTGGCGCTGCTCGTCGTCGGAGCAGGAGCCGTCTACCTGCTCACACGCCGGAACCGGCCGGGCATGCCCGAATGAGCGGTACCTGGCGGGCCCGCCTTGGCACCGCGGCGGGCGCCGCGGTGGGGTTCGGCTTGGTCGTGCCCGCGAGCGTCGCCGCACACAGCCTGGGTGCAACCTACGAGAGTCGTCTGCCGCTCGCCGTCTACCTGATCGGGGCGGCCATCACCGTGGCCCTCTCGTTCGCCTTCGTCATCACCCGCGACGTCCGGGCGGCCGCGCCTGAGACGGACCGCCAGGGAACGCTGCCACCGGCCATCGTCCGTCGCGGCCTCCAGGCGATCGGTCTCCTCGGTTGGGCCTGGATCGTCGCCCAGGGCGTCGCCGGTGGGTCGAGTGACGGCGACGTTGCCACCCTGTTCCTGTGGGTCTACGGCTGGGTCGGGCTCGCGATCCTGTCGGCGATGGTCGGGCCCGTCTGGCAATTCCTGGACCCCTTCTCGACGCTCCATGACCTGGGCGCCTGGGTGCTGGCACGGCTCGGCGTCGGCGGCTGGGACCCGGCCGAGTATCCCGAGCGGCTGGGTCGATGGCCGGCGGCGATCGGGTTTGCGGTGTTCGTCTGGCTCGAGCTGGTCCTCTTCGCCGGTCCGGCCACGCTGTTCGTCGTGATCGTCGGGTACACGGCCTTCACGCTGGCGATGATGGCCCAGTTCGGGCGCGATGAATGGCGCTCGCGCGGCGAGACATTTACGGTCTGGTTCCGGCTTCTCGGCCGGCTCGCCCCGTTCGCCCTCGTCGACGAGGACGGTCGCGTCCGGCGTCGCTCGTTCGGCAGCGGCCTCATGGAGCCGGGCTGGTCGTGGGCGGACGTCACGCTCGTCGCGCTCGCCGTGGGCTCCATCCTGTTCGACGGGTTATCGCAGACACAGATCTTCTTCGACCTGTTCGGCGCGCCGAGCACCGTCGTCAGCACCGTCCTGCTGGCCGGCTTCCTTGGGATCGTCGTCGCGGCCGCGGGGGCGGTCGGGCGGATCGTCGGACTTGCGGCGACCGGAGCCGGGCTGCTGCCGATCGCCATCGGCTACCTGGTTGCCCACTATTTCACGTACCTGCTGATCGATGGCCAGCGGATCCTCATCGCGATCTCCGATCCATTCCAGCGCGGCTGGGACCTGGTCGGGACGGCGTTTCACGAGCCGACCAGCGACTTCCTCGCCCCCGGGCTGGTCTGGACCGTGCAGCTTGCCGCGGTCGTCGGCGGGCACATGCTCGGGGCCTGGGGTGGCCACGTCGTCGCGGCCGCGGAGGCGCCGCCCGAGCTGGACGCGGCGGGTCTCCGGCTTCGTCAGCTGCCGCTCGCGGT